>NZ_JADWYO010000006.1 GCF_022414595.1 Streptomyces sp. MUM 203J
CCGCTGTTCCGGGCGAGGGCGTCTGCGGCCCGGCCGCCCCGGCTGTGCGCGGAGCTGTCCCGGCCGCCCGCGCCGCTGCCTCCGGGGCCGCGGCGCCTGGGGGAGCGGCATCTGCTCCCTCGGGCGCCGTCGACCCGGTCTGCGGCGTCGCGTCGGACGCGACGGATGTCGGGTCCACGGTCACGGGTGCCGCTGCCCGGCCCGCGGGAGCATGCGTCCCGGGCGGGGGCGCCGTTTCCGCCGCGGCGGCCGCCGCTGCCCCGGCGACAGGTGCCGTCGCCTCCGGTGCGGGCATCGCGGGCCCGGGTGCCGCCCCCGCGCCGGGTCCGGTGCCCTCCGCCTGGCGCGGGGTGCCCCGGGTACGGGCGTCGTCCGCCAGGATCCACCGGCGGTGCAGCTCCAGCAGCTCCTCGCGGGACGCCCCCGCGAGGCGGGCCAGCCGGTCCACCACCGCGTACTCGGACGGGACCGTCTCGCCCAGGCAGTAGCGGTGCAGTGTCGACCGGCCGATGTGCAGCCTCCCGGCGAGTGCGCCGTAGCTGTGGCCCGTGCGGTCCTTCAGATCGCGCAGGAGTTCCGCGAAGCGTTCGATCTCGTCCGGCTGTCCCGTCATGCCCCCGGCCCCGTTCCGCCGCCTTGTCCCATGGTGTCCCCCGTCCCGGACCGCGTCCCGGGAAGTCGACGTTTCCCCAGGCCAGCGTACGCGTCGCCGTCCCGCCGTCCCGTCCCGGGCCGTGCCGCTTGCGGGTCGGCCCCGGGGGTTCCGAACCTGGGTTCACCGACACACCGGGCGACCTGCACAACGCCGGCCGCCCGGCCCTCACGAAACGGGGATACCGCATATGAACGTACGCCGGATCAGCGTCCGCAAGAGCGCCGTGATCACCGCCGCCGTCGCGGCCACCGCGCTCCTGATGCCGACCGCCGCCGCCACGGCCCAGGCCGAGGCCAGGACCGGGGTCAAGACCGAGGCGAAGGCAGAGGCGAAGGCAGAGGTCAAGGCCGAGGCGAAGGCCAAGGCTCCCAGGACCGTCTCCGCGCCCGGCTTCCTGGCCGCCGCCGACATGCCCGACGGCTGGGGCACCGAGTGGCAGGCCGGCCCCGTCACCAAGGGCAACCCGGAGTTCCCGCCCGGCTGCATGAGGGACGTCCTCCCGGCCAAGGGAGCCACCTGGCACCGCGCCTACTGGACCGACCTGGAGACCAGCGCCACCCAGATCTCCGTCACCACGCCGACGGTCGCCTCCGCCCGCAGGCTCGTCGCCGCCGCGGAGAAGGCCGCGGCCGACTGCGCCGCCGACAGCCTGCGCAAGACGCCCGGCGGGGCCGCCGCCTGGGACGACTACGGCAAGATCGCCGCCGAGGACGGCGCCCACGTGTACGGGGTGCACACCGAGCAGCCGTACGGGGCCCTCGACGTCGCCCTCATCGGCATCGGCCGCGACGGCCGGACCGTCACCTTCGTGGACTGGGGCCAGATGGGCTACCTGAAGGACCTGCCGGTGGAGGCCTTCAAGAAGACGATGGCCAAGGCGGTGAACGACCTCCGCTGAGGCCGGAATGCCCCCGTGCGCCCGCGTTCGCGTGAGCCGTAGGCTCGTGCGCATGCGTGGCGCACGGGGGAGAGGTCCGTACGGCTTCCGGTAGTCCGCCGGGAGATTCCCGGCGGTTCCTGCCGAAGGAGCGGGCCATGGCACGCACCGCACACCACCGTGCGCGCACCCGGTACCGGTACGACACCCACCTGGCCACCGAGATGCACGGCCTCCGGTACAGCGCCGCCGTGCTCACCGACGCCGCACGCGACGGCCGTCGCCCGCCCGCGGGCCGTCCGCCGCCGGGTCACCGTCCGCACCTGGGCGCGCGGTGTCCAGGACCCGTCCGTCGCCCGATGGGCCGTCGGGGAGGAGCGCAGGGCGCGGCAGCTGCTGCGCAGCCGGGCCGCCTCCTGCGGGCCCTGGTGAACCGGCCCGCGGGGCCCCTCGACGCGGAGGCAGCCGACGCTGTCGACGTCCCGCCCGCACGGCACCGGCATCACGCCCTCTGGCTGTCCTGACCGTGCGCGGCACACTGGAGGCATGTGCCGCAGCATCAAGACGCTCCGCCCGCCGGCCCTCCCTGAGAAGGCCACGGAAGAGGACGTCCAAGCCGCCGCCCTCCAGTACGTACGGAAGGTCTCCGGCTTCCGGGTGCCCGCCGCGCACAACCGGGAGGTCTTCGAGCGGGCCGTCGCGGAGGTGGCCGACGCGACGCGGCGCCTGCTGGACGACCTCGAGGTGCGGGGAGCGGGCGCCCGGGCGAGCTGACCGGACGCGCTGCCCGCCGACCTGTCAGGCGCCGGAGGGGCTCGCCCCGGCGGGGCCCTCGCGGCGCAGCACATACGCCGCCAGGCTGCCCGCCAGGAACAGCGCCAGGAGCGACACGCCCGCGCCGACCCAGGTCGCGCCCAGCCACTGGCCGCCGAAGTAGCCGAGGCCCACGCTGTACGTCGCCCACGCGAGCCCCGCCAGGGCCGACCACGGCACGAACTCCCGGGCCCTGCGGCGGGCCGCGCCCGCGCCGAGCGACACCACGGAGCGCCCGGCGGGAGCGAACCGGGCGATCACGACGAGCGCCCCGCCGCCCCGCCCCAGGGCCTTGCCGAGACGTTCCTGCGCCGTGGCCAGGCGCCGGGAGCGGGCGAGGGCGCGGTCGAGCCGGGGGCCGCCGCGCCAGGCCAGGCGGTAGGCGGCCAGGTCCCCGGCGACCGACGCGGCGGCCGCGCACAGCGCCAGCGTCACCAGCGACACGCTTTCCGGAGCCGTCGCCGCCGTGGCGGTGGCCGTCGCGGCGGTCGCCGCGGTCGCGGCCGTGATCACCAGCACGCCGCTCGGCAGGACCGGCAGGAACACGTCCAGCAGCACGGAGACGATCACGGCGGCGTACACCCAGGGGCTCGCCGCCAGCCACCCCATGCTCTCCAGCACCTTGTCTCCCGCCTCACCCCTGAACCGCCCCTGAGAACGCCGAACAGCGTACGCCTCGCGGGGCGTAAGGGGAGCACACAGGGCGCGAGGTGTTCACCCTCGCGCCCTGGTGCCGTGGAGGAACCGCCCGTCAGGCGGCGGTGGTGACCCCGCCGCGCGCGTCCGCGGAGGCACGCGACGGGAGGAGGCCCTCCAGGGCCAGCGCGCCCGGCCCGGTGAAGACCAGCAGCAGCAGCGCCCAGCAGAACAGGGCCGCGGACTCGCCGCCGTTCTGCATCGGGAACAGGCCCTGCGCCTGGTGCACGTCGAAGTACGCGTACGCCATCGAGCCCGACGCGAGGAACGCGGCGCTTCGGGTGCCGAGGCCCACGAGGACCAGAGCCCCCGCGACCAGCTCGATGGTCCCCGCGTACCAGAAGGGCCAGGTGCCGGAGGGGACCGTGCCGCCGCTGCCGTCGGCGCCCCCGAGGACGCCGAAGAGCTTCGCGGCGCCGTGCGACAGGAACAGCAGGCCGACGACGATCCGGAAGGCGCCCAGCGCGTACGGCTGGAACTGTTTCAGGCGCTCGCTGACTGCGGACATGGGGGGGGCTCCTTCGGCTGGGGACAGGACCGATGACAGCCTCCACGTTAGGCAGACCTCACTAATACTTGCAAGTTCAACATTCGGACGGGTCCGGGTCGGGGTCGGGTGCCGCCTCGGGCGAGGGGCCGGGGACACGGCCCGGGCCGGAGGGGGCTGCCGGGGTGCCCCACGACTGCTCGTGAACCGGGGTCAGCTCCCCTCTCCTCCCCGCCTGTTCGAGCAGCAGCCGGGCCCGGCGGCCGTGCAGCGCGAGCGTCATCAGCTGGTTGCCGAACCACGGCCCGCCGGTGCGCCGCCAGGCGACGCCCGACGGCCCGGTGCGGCCGTGCCGGGTCAGGGCCCGCCCCAGGGCGCGCCCCGCGCGGCTCCAGCCGAACCGGAACCCGAGCTGCAGCGCGTACGGGATCCACTGGTGCACGGGCGAACAGGTCAGCTGCATCACTCGCCCGCCGCCGGTGCCCGGACGTTCGGGCTCCGCCACATAGGAGTGGTGTACGTCGCCGGAGAGCACCGCGACTGTCGCCGGCCCGCCCGGCTCCGCCGCCGCCTCCGCCAGCAGCCCCGTCAGCCACTCGAACGACGCCGGGAACGCCGCCCAGTGCTCCAGGTCCGAGGCCCGCCGCAGCACCTCGCCCGCCCGCGCCCAGCGTTCCCCCCGCCCGCCCCGGCACAGCGCGGCGTTCCACTGCTCGGCATCGTGCACCAGCGGCGGCAGCAGCCACGGCAGGGCGCTCCCCACCAGCAGGTGATCCACTCCGCCCCGGTCAGCCAGCACCTGCTCCCGCACCCACCGGGCGTGGCCCCCGTCCAGTACGGAACGCTTCTCCTCGTCCAGGACCCGGCCAGCCCTGCCGTCGACCATCACGAGCCGGGTCCGCCCGAAGTCACGCCGGTAGCTCCAGCGGGCACGGGACGGGTCCTCGCCCGCCCCGGCCGCGAACCGCCGCAGCGCCTCCGTCCCGTCCGGGGCGGCGCGCACCTCCCCGTAGAGCGGATCCGTCGCCAGCTCGCCGGGAGAGAGGTTGCCGAGGTGCTGGTACACCCAGTACGCCATCAGTCCGCTGACCAGCCGCTCCCGCCACCAGGGGGTGGCCCGCAGGTCGGCGGCCCAGGCGGCGCTGGTGTTCCAGTCGTCGATCACGTCGTGGTCGTCGAAGATCATCAGTGACGGGACGGTGGAGAGCAGCCAGCGCACCCGCGGCTCGCCCCACGACTCGCCGTAGAGCCGGGTGTACTCCTCGAAGTCCGCGACCTGCGCCCCCTTGGGGTATGCCCTGCTCGCGCGAAGCCGAGAGCCCGGGGAAGCGTCCCGCAGGTCCCGCCGCGCGGCCAGCGAGCGCCGGGTCGCGGCGGACAGCCGGTCGGCGTACACCTGGTCGCCCAGGAGGAGCAGCGCGTCCGGCCGTGCGGCTCCGGGGTCGGCGGCCAGCCGGGCGGCGAGCGCCCCGAGGGCGTCGGGCCCCGCGGGCCTCCGGCCCCGGGCGCCGTCCGCGGCCCAGCGGCAGGACCCGAAGGTGAGCCGCGGGCCGCCGGTGCCGGGGCCCGGTGCGGTGATGCTGCTCGGGGGGAAGGGTGAACCGGGGAGCGGCCACACCCGGCGGCCGTCCAGCAGCACCTCGTACGCGGTGGCTGTGCCGGGAGTCAGCCCGGTGACCGGGATGAGCGCGTAGTGGTGGCCCGCGATATGGAAGGTGCGGGTCCGGCCGCCTGCCCCGTCGGCGCAGCGCACCTCGGCGGTGCAGGGGCGCCCGGTCTCGACCCAGACGGTCGCGCGGGTGCCGTGCGGCCACTCGGTGTAGCGCAGCAGCGGCCCCAGTCTCAGTCCGGCACCCATGCCTCGTCCCCCTTCGTCGCCGGGATCCGTACGGTACGGAACACCGCGCGGGCGCGGGCCGGTTCTCGCCCCGGCCGTACGGGCGGGAAACCGGCGCGCGTGGATGACGGAGGCCGGGCGGTGCTCAGCAGCCGTTCAGGACCGACTGCAGCCTGCTCTTCTCGGCGGGGTCGACGGAGAGCTTCCAGGAGTACTTCACGTGCACCCACATGCGGGCGTAGTGGCAGTGGTACGCGGTGCGCGGCGGCATCCACTGGGCCGGGTCCCTGTCGCCCTTGGCCTGGTTGACGTTGTCGGTGACGGCGATGAGCTGGGGGCGTGTCAGGTCGTTGGCGAAGGAGCGGCGCTGGCCGGTGGTCCATGAGGCGGCACCGGAGCGCCAGGCCTCGGCGAGCGGGACGACGTGGTCGATGTCCACGTCGGATGCGGCGTACCAGGTGGCGCCGTCGAACGGCGAGTACCAGCTGCCGCTGACGGCGCGGCAGTAGTCGTCCTGGACGACGCCGGAGCCGTCGCGCTTCAGCACGACCTCGCGGGTGTTGCACCGGCCGTACTGGGTGATCCAGTGCGGGAACTTGTCGCGGCTGTAACCGGTGGAGGAACCTTCCGGCTTCACCGTGAGCAGGCTCAGATACGACCTGGCGGTGGCGGCGCTGACCGGGGTGGGCGGGGCGGCCAGGGCGGTGGGCGCGGTGACGAGCAGGCCGGTGCCGGTGAGGGCGGCGGCCGAGGCGAGGACGGCTGCGCGGCGCAGGGCGCGAGACCGTGCGCGACGCGCGTAGACGCGGGGCATGAGTGACTCCCGGTGATGGTGGGGGTGCTGACCGCACCGCCCCGGCGAGGGCGGCCCGGTCATGGTGGTGGCGCGAAATTGCCTGGGGATGGGTGCCGGGTAACAGAATGACGACATGAACACGTCATTCTCAAGAGTGGTGCCGCCCTGCGTTCGCGCGCATGTCCGGAGGACCTTCGGAGTCGGCGGGCCGCGACGGGAGCGCCGGTTCAGCCGGAGGCGTAGTCCCGGGGCCGGTTCCACCGGCGTGCGGATGGGCGCTCGGTGACGACGTGCGCGCCCCGCATGCCGGTCACGCCTCGCGGAGCATGTGAGATGCGCCGAACACGCCTCTGAGGGTGGCGGGTTGTGGTGGGCTGGCCCCCGCCCGCTGTCACCCGCCACCCTGAAGGGCCGTCTGTGCGCGTCCGTACCCTGATACCCGCTGCGTTCGCTGCGGCGGCGCTCGCCCTGACCGGCTGCGGTCCCGAGACCACGGCCACCGACGGCCGGTCGGCCGCGCCGCCCGTCGCCGCGTCCGCCGAGGTTCCCGCGCCCGATCCGGCCGAGGCGAAGCCCGGCGAGGAGCCCACCCCCGCCGGCCTCCCGGCGCCGGTGCCGACTCCCACGCCCGTCGTCGAGATCTCCCTCCCCTCCCAGGCGGGGAAGAGCGTCCGTGCGGCCGTCCGGGCGGCCGAGGCCCGTGACCTGGACTACGCCGTCCATCTGGCCACGTCCTCGGCCACCGTCCATGCGCCCGGCAAGGAGGCCTCCGCCTACTCGCCGGGGGAGAGGGTCTGCCGCCAGCTCCTGGACACCGAGCGGGTGACCGACGACTTCGACGTCGCCTTTCTCGTGGCCCGGGACGGGCACGACTGTTCCGGTGACCCGCTTCCGCGGCCCCGGCGGACCGCCGCCCAGGACCCGCCGTCCTCCTCGGGAAGCACGGGAAGCACGGGAAGCGCGGGAAGCACGGGGAGCGCAGGAAGCTCGGGGAGCACGGGGAAAGCAGGCAGCGGCGTCGCCGCCGGCAGCGCCTGTGGCCCGATCCTGTCCAACGCGGGCAACTGCTACAACGCCGGCCAGTACTGCCGCAAGGCGGACGTCGGGCGCTCCACCCGTGCCGCCAGCGGCCGCACCGTCCACTGCCGGTACATCGCCACGGACGCGCGGCAGCCGCACTGGCAGTACTGACCCGCCTAGGCTGGCCACGTGCTGCTGCCCGTCGGCTTCACCTTCGGGGCCGTTCTCGCCGTGCTGCTCGCCGTCGCCGTCACCGTGTCCGCCGTCGCCCGGCTCCGGCCGCCCCGGGAGGTGGCCGTCGCCGGGGTGCGGGCGGCGGCGCAGCTCGCGGCCGTGTCGCTGGTGATCGGGTGGGTGGTCGAAGCCGTACCGCTGCTGCTGCTCTTCCTGCTCGTGATGTATGCCGTGGCCGTACGGACCGCCGGGCGGCGGGTCACCCGCAACGGGACCTGGTGGTGGGCCGCCGTACCCATCGCCGCCGGGGTCGGGCCCGTGGTGGCCGCGCTGCTGCTCACCGGGCTGGTGCCGGTGAGGGGCATCGCGCTCGTCCCGGTCACCGGGATCCTCATCGGCGGGGCCCTCACGGCGACGGTCCTCGGCGGGCGCCGGGCCCTGGACGATCTGGCCACGCGGCACGGCGAAGTGGAGGCGGGCCTGGCGCTCGGGCTGCTCGTGCGGGACGCGCGGATGGAGGTGGCGAGGCCGGCGGCGGCCGACGCGCTGCTGCCCGGACTGGACCAGACCCGGACCGTGGGGCTCGTCACACTGCCGGGCGCGTTCGTGGGGATGCTGCTGGGCGGGGCGTCACCCCTGCTGGCCGGGGCGGCGCAGCTTTTCGTGCTGGTCGGGCTGATGGCGGTGCAGGCCGTCGCGGTGGCCGTGGTGCTGGAGCTGGTCGCCCGGGGGCGGCTGCACCGGGACGGGGGCGGTGACCGGGTCCCGTAGGCTGGGCAGCGCAGAAGGGGAGTAGCTCTTCGCCGGAACGTCGACATACTGCTGGGTCTCGCGCCCGGCCGGCGCCCGGAGGCGGGACCCTTGACCGGGATCCGCCAGCGAGACCTTCGGCACCCGCAGTGTCCGTGGACGCGTACGCGTCCTGCGGCCCTGTTGTGCCGAAGCGACCCCTGATCCCGGTCGGTGTGTCTCTCGGTACGGCGGAGCCGCCCGAACCGATCGAGGAACCCAGCCCGTGCTCAGTCTGACCGTCGTGACGATCACCTTCGGTGTCGTCTTCCTCGCGGAACTCCCCGACAAGACCGCCCTCGCGGGCCTGATGCTCGGTACCCGCTACCGCGCGTCCTACGTCTTCGCGGGAGTCGCCGCCGCCTTCGCCGTGCATGTCGCGCTCGCCGTCGCCGCGGGCAGCGTCCTGACGCTGCTGCCGCACCGGCTGGTGCAGGCGGTCGTCGGCGTGCTCTTCCTCGCGGGCGCGGCGATGCTGCTGCTGAAGAAGGGCGGTGACGGGGACGGCGATCAGCCGAAGGACCCGTCCGACCAGTCCTTCTGGAAGGTCTCGGGAGCCGGTTTCATGCTGATCCTGGTGGCCGAGTTCGGTGACCTGACGCAGATCATGACCGCGAACCTCGCCGCCCGCTACGACAGCCCGCTGTCGGTGGGACTCGGCGCGGTGCTGGCGCTGTGGGCGGTCGCGGGGATCGGCATCCTCGGCGGACGGACGCTTATGCGGTACGTCCCGCTACGGCTGATCACGAAGGTGGCGGCGGGACTGATGCTTGCGCTGGCGGGATTCAGCCTGTACGAGGCGGTGACGGGCTGAGGGGCGGGCCCGTCGGGCGTGCGGCCTCCGTCACGGCGCCACGTGCAGCCGGACCGCGCCGTCCGCCCCCGCCTCCACCCGTACCGCGGTCAGGTCCGCGACATGGACGTCCGGCCCGAACGCCGCCGCCCGCGCCCCGACACCCACGACCCGCATCCCCGCGGCCCGCCCGGCCGCGATGCCCGCCTCGGAGTCCTCGAACACGACGCAGGCCTCGGGGGCGAAGCCCAGCTCCGCCGCGCCCTTCAGGAAGCCCTCCGGGTCCGGTTTGCTGGCGTCCACGCACTCGGCCGTCACGCGCACGTCCGGCAGCGGCAGCCCCGCCGCGCCCATCCGGGCCCGCGCCAGCGCGGCGTCGGCCGAGGTCACCAGGGCGTGCGGGAGCCGGGCGAGGGCCGTCATGAAGGCGGGCGCGCCGGGAACGGCGACGACGCCGTCGACGTCGGCGGTCTCCTCGGCCAGCAGCTGACGGTTCTCCGCGAGGTTCTGCTCCATGGGGCGGTCGGGCAGCAGCACGGCCATGGAGGCGTAGCCCTGGCGCCCGTGGACCACCTTCAGGGCCTCGGCCGGGTCCAGTCCGTGCCCCAGCGCCCAGCGGCGCCAGACGCGCTCGACCACGGCGTCCGAGTTGACGAGTGTGCCGTCCATGTCGAGCAGGAGGGCGCCGGCGGTCAGGGTCGTCAAGGCAGGTCTCCAGCCGTCTCCGGAAGAACGAAGCGGCCCGCCCGCCGGTCAGGGAGTACGGGCGGGACCACTTTGTTCCTGCACCATACAAAACGTGGGGCGTGCAACGCCAACCGGGTGGCGAGGGAGCGTTCGGGACCCCTCGCCACCCGGTCGGCGCAGTGCCGTGCGGTCTACTGGCGGCCCGCCGTCTCCGCCTCCAGCGCCGCCCGTGTGGTGGGCCCGTACACCCCGCGCGGGTCTCCGGTGATGGCCCTGGCCGTCTGGTACCGCGCGACCGCGGCCTCTACGGAGGCGTCGTACCGGTCGTGCATGGGGCCGTCGTACACCCCGGCCTCCCGCAGCCGGTGCTTGAGCTCCGAGACGGCCTGGCCCCGGTCGCCCCGGCTCAGGCTGGGGCCGTCGGCCGTGGGCGGCGCTTCGGTGCGGGGCGTGGCGGAGGTCTCCTGCACGGGATCGGGGCGCGCGGGCGCGGGAGCCTCCGGCGCGGCCGAGGGCTCGGCGGACGCGGACTCCCCGGCCGCGCCGGAGGCGGAGGCCGAGGCGGACGGGGAGGTGTCGGCGTCCTCCCGGGCCGACGCGGAGGGCGAGGGTGTCGCGGAGCCGTCCTCCGGGGACGGGCTCCCGGACCCGTCGACCGGCCACTGGTCCGCGCTCAGGCTCGGTACCGGAGCCACCCGGTCCGCCGAGTCGTCGCCGTCCGCGTCGAACAGGCCGCCCGCGAACGCCACCGTGCCGATCACCGCGACGACCGCCGCCGCCACGCCCGCGACGGCGACCGGCCGACGACGTCCGTCCGGCGGGCGCCGTACGTCGTCGCGCCGCCGCGACCGCCGGGGTCCCGGAGTGACGTCCGGCGCCCCGCCGCCGAGATGCTCGGCCCCGTCCGGGACGTACAGCTGCATGGTGGCGCCGTCCTCGTCGTACGAGGAGGCGGAGTACGCCGGAGCCCCCGGCCCCGTGGCCGGGGCGGACCCGGCCGGTCCGGCCGGGTCGGGCGGTACGGGCGGCTCCGGCGGTGCGGGCAGGGCCGGTACGGGCGGCAGAGGCGCCGTCACCTCGCCGTCCCCCTCGGCCGCCGGTGCCGTGCCCCGGGGTACGGCACCGGCATACCCCGCGCCGGGCGGCCCCGGGGCGCCTGCCTCAGGTGCGGTGCCCGGGTGGGCCGCACCGGACACGTCCGCCGCTCCGGAAGCCGACGCCTCGGGTGCCCCGTCCGGACGGGCGGCGCCGCCGGCGGGGTGTCCCGGGGCGTTCGTCCACGTCGCCGCCCCGGCACCGGGGCCCGGGTGGGCCGAGGTCCCGGCCTCGGCCCCGGGTGCCGTCCCCGGCGCCCCGCCCGTGTCCGGCAGGTTCACGTAAGGCCGGATCCGCAGGGGCTCGAACCTGCCCTGGGCAGGCCCCGCCGCGCACGCGCACCCCGGCCCTCGCGGTGGCGCGGGCGTGCCGCACTCAGGACAGACCTTTCCGGCCACGTGTGGGTCCTCCCCTTGAGGTCCTGCTGATGTTCCGCCGATGTCCCGCCCCCGGAGACTGGCAGCGATTATGCAGCCCCGACGTGACCTGCCCAACACCTACCGCCCTGCTCGACAGGCCATAACGGGACAGACCCACCACGATGGGTGGGGAATCAGCGAGGGAGGCGCCCATGTCGCGGCCAGCGAGCGTTTCGGCCACCACGCCCACACCCGATGCGGGACACAGCACCCGCACCCTGTGGCTGGCCATCGGGGCCCTGCTGCTCGGGATGCTGCTCGCCGCACTCGACCAGACCATCGTGTCGACCGCCCTGCCGACCATCGTCAGCGAACTCGGCGGCATGGAGCATCTGTCCTGGGTCGTCACGGCCTACCTGCTCGCCTCCACGGCCGCCACCCCGCTCTGGGGCAAGCTGGGCGACCAGTACGGGCGCAAGACGCTGTACCAGTCCGCGATCGTCATCTTCCTCATCGGCTCTGCGCTGTGCGGCATCGCGCAGGACATGCCGCAGCTCATCATCTTCCGCGCTCTGCAGGGGCTCGGCGGCGGCGGGCTGATGGTGCTGTCCATGGCGATCGTCGGGGACCTCGTCCCGCCCCGCGACCGGGGCAGGTACCAGGGCCTGTTCGGCGCGGTCTTCGGCGCGACCAGCGTCCTCGGCCCGTTGCTCGGCGGGCTGTTCACCGACCACCTGTCCTGGCGCTGGGTCTTCTACATCAACCTGCCGGTCGGGATCGTCGCCCTGTTCGTCATCGCCGCCGTCCTGCACCTCCCGAAGCACGGCACCCGCCACACCATCGACTATCTGGGCACCTTCCTCATCGCCGCCGTCGCCACCTGCCTGGTCCTCGTGGCCTCCCTGGGCGGCACCACCTGGCCGTGGGCCTCGGCCCAGATCATCGGTCTCACCGCTCTCGGCGCCGTCCTGCTCGTCGCGTTCGTGTACGCCGAGCGCCGGGCCGCCGAGCCCGTCCTGCCGCTCGGACTGTTCCGGAACCGCACCTTCACGCTCGTCTCCGTCATCAGCTTCGTCATCGGCTTCGCGATGTTCGGCGCCATGACGTACCTGCCGACGTTCCTCCAGGTCGTGCAGGGAGTGAGCCCCACCATGTCCGGCGTCCACATGCTGCCTATGGTGATCGGCCTGCTGCTGACCTCCACCGCCTCCGGGCAGCTCGTCAGCCGCACGGGCCGCTGGAAGGTCTTCCCCGTCGCCGGCACCGCCCTGACGACCGTCGGGCTGGTCCTGCTCCACCAGATGGAGCAGGACAGCGGGGTGTGGGAGGTCAGCGCCTACTTCTTCGTCTTCGGCGCCGGACTCGGCCTCGTCATGCAGGTCCTCATCCTCGCCGCGCAGAACGCCGTCAGCTACGCGGACCTGGGCGTCGCCACCTCCGGCGTCACCTTCTTCCGCTCCATCGGCGCGTCCTTCGGTGTCGCCGTCTTCGGCACGGTCTTCACCAACCGGCTCACCGGGCTGCTCACCTCGGCCCTCGCCGGGCAGGACGTCCCGCCGGGTGCGGACGCCGACGCCATCGCCGCCGACCCGCGCGCCATCGCGGAACTGCCCTCGCCGCTCCAGCCGGCCGCGCTCTCCGCCTACTCGACCTCCATCACGGACGTCTTCCTCTACGCCTCGCCCGTGCTGATCCTGGCCTTCGCCGTCTCCTGGTTCCTCCGGGAGGACAGGCTGCGCGGCTCGGTCACCGCGCCGGACCCCAGCGAGACGATCGCCTCCAACCCCGTCGAGCGGTCCTCGTACGACGAGTGCGTGCGCGCCCTGTCCGTGCTCGGCTCCCGTGAGGGCCGCAAGGAGGTGTACGAGAAGATCACCGCCCGCGCGGGTCTCGACCTGCTGCCCGCGTCCAGCTGGCTGCTGCTGCGGATCCGCCGCCACGGGACCGTCGAGCCCGGGCGGCTCGCGGAGACCACCCCCGTACCGCTGAAGACGATCACGGAGGCGTCGCGGCAGGTGGAGGGGCGCGGGCTGGCCCGGCGCGAGGGGCTGGACCTGATGCTGACCGACCAGGGCGTGGAGGCCGCGACCAGGCTGGCGCACGCCCGGGAGGATTCGCTCGCCGAACTGCTCGGCGACTGGTGGGGGCCGGACCGGCCGACGGACCTGATCAAGCTGGTGGAGGAGCTGACGGCCGAGCTGAGCGGTTCGGTCCGGGAGCGCCCCATGCCCGAACCGCCCCCGGACCACCGGCTGTAGGGCGACCTACCGGCCCGCCGGCTCCTTGCCGTACCAGACCTCCGCGTACGGGTCCTCGTCCGTGTACCGCGGGATCTCCCGGTAACCGTGCCGTGCGTACAGCGCCCGCGCCTCCACCAGGTCCAGCCGGGTGTTGAGGACCAGCCGCCGGGCCCCCAGCTCCGCGGCGGCCGCCTCCAGGGCGTCCAGCAGCCGCCCCGCGCCGCCGGTGCCGCGGAGCGCCGGCCGGACGAACACCCGGGTCAGCTCGGCCCGTTCGGAGTCCAGCAGCCGGACACCCCCGCACGCGGCCGGAGATCCGTCGCACCGGCCCACCAGGAACCGCCCGGTCGGCGGGGCCAGTTCCTCGACACCGTCGTCCGTGAGCCCCTCGTCGATCTCCGTCTCGGTCGCGGCACGCCCCCAGTACCGTCCGGCCACCTCGCCGTAGTAGTCGCGGCGCAGGGCAGTGGCGTCACGGCTGTCGTACGGCTCGGCGCGGATGTCCAAGACAGCCTTCGGCGGCATGGCCTCAGGACACCACCCGGGCCACCAGCAGCCCGTCGTAGCCCTTCACCCCGACGGTTTGGAGCACGGTCGCGTCCAGCCGGGGCTCCCGCGCCACCAGCTCGAACAGCTCACGTGTGCCACGCACCGCCGGGTCGTCGCTGTCCGCGTCCAGCACGGCTCCGCCCCGCACGACGTTGTCCACGACGACGACGCTGCCCGGACGGCCCAGCTTCAGCGCCCACTCCACATAGCGGGGGTTGTTGACCTTGTCCGCGTCGAAGAAGAACAGGTCGAACGGGCCGGCGCCCTCCGCCTCCAGGACGGGCAGCGTGTCGAGCGCGGCGCCGGTCCGCACCTCCGCGACCTTGTCGAGCCCGGCCCGGGCCAGGCTGCCCCGGGCCACGTCCGCGTTCTCCGGGTTGTACTCCAGGGAGATCAGCCTGCCGCCCTCGGGCAGCGCCCGGGCCAGCCAGATCGTGCTGTAACCGCCGAGGGTGCCGATCTCCAGGATCGAGCGCGCCCCGTGGATCCGCGCCAGCAGCTGCAGCAGCTTCCCCTGACTGGCCGCGACAGCGATCTGCGGCAGCCCGGCCTCGTCGCTGGCGGCCAGCGCCCCGGCCAGCGCCTCGTCCTCGGGCGCCAGCATCCCGGAGACATACGTGTCGACGGAGGCCCACAGGTCCTGGGCGTTCTTCTGCGCGTTCTGAGTCATGCTCAGCAACCTATGACCCGGCCTTGCGAATCACCAAGGGAGTTCCGGCCGGAGGGGCAGACCGCCACACGCACGGGGGCTGGTCGGCGCGGGGTGCCGCGGCACACGTCCGCGGGCCGGTCCGCACGCGTCCACGGCGACGGGGAGGTGGTCCGAGCCGCACGTCGGCCGGCGACACGCTGCCGATGGCGCAATGGCGGGGTGCGGTCCGTGCGGCCGGGCCAGGCTGTGCGGGTCGGCGCGGTCGCGCCGGGGGCCGGGCAGGGCGGATGCTCGCCGAGGATCGCGCATGTCTTCGGCAGGCCCCCGGGCAGGCCGCCAGAAGAGGTCCGCCGTCACCCGGCCGGGGGCGGCGGCCACCGCGGAGGAGGAGTGAATGGGAGTCGGCGTCTCCGGCGTGGCCGCGGTGACCGTCCTGGTCAGCGATCTCGCCCGCAGCACCCGCTGGTACTGCGACGTGCTCGACCTCACCTTCATCAGGGAGTTCACCGTGGACGGGTCTCTCTGGGGCGTGGTGCTGCTCGACACCGATGCCAGGTTCGTGTTCGTCCTGCAGGACAGGGCGACCGTCCCCGGGGTGGAAGATCTGCACGGCACCTTTCCGGTGGTCCTGGCCGCGCCCTCGCGAGCGTTCGTCGACGGCATGGCCGACCGGCTGCGCCGCATGGGGCTGAGCCCGCGCGGACCGGTCAGCGACCCGGACGGGACCATCGTGGAGGTGGCGGACCCGGACGGGATCTTCGTACGGTTCCGGCACGTGGCGGCCGACGCGGCGGAGACGTTCCAGGGGGTGTCCTACGGAGCGGAGGGAATCACCGGCACCTACGACCGCCCACGCCTGCGGCTGCCGCCACGCGCCGCTCCGTGAGGGGGCGGTGCCGTCTCACGGAGCGCCGCGCCACGGGCCGGACACCGACGGGTCCACCGGCACCGGCCGCCGCACCGGACCGGCCTGCAGGACCTCCGCCCGGATCCCGGCGAGGACCTTCTCCGTGCGCGTGCGGGGCGCCGTGCCGTTCCCCGGCTGCCGGACTCCCGGGGGCTCACACCGCCGGCTCGGACCGGCCCGCCGGTCCGCCCTGCCGTGCGGGGCGGGCGGCACCCGGCCGGTCCGTACGAACGCGCCGGGTTCATGAACTCGGGCAGCAGGGCCGCCGGTTCGCGGCGCAGTCTGCCCGCGTCCCCCGGCACCTGCGCCGGCTCGCATCGAGCCCGTCGACGTGACCGCCGACCCGGCCGGACCGAGGTGCCCGTCCCGGCCACCGGAGACCTCCTCGATACGCCTCTTCGCTCGCGCCGACCGGCCGGCGGCCTGCCGCACACGAAGCGCACGGCCCCGGACCGCGGCCACGCCATCGTGAGGGAGCGCCCACGGAAGGAGCGCGGTTGATCACCGAGTTCCCGGGCGGCCCGGTGCGGTGACGGAACCGGCCCGGGGCGGGGTACGGGAGGCCGGTCCAGGCCCCGGGCCGCGAGTTCCGCAGGACGGGTGGGAGAGGGCGGCGGTTCAGAGCCGCCCCGTCGCCGGAGCCCGGCCGAGACCGGCCGCCAGCAGCGCACCGAAGGCAAGGGCGCCGCCCAGCCACATCACGGCCGTCACCCCGCCGCCGTCCGCCGCGAGTCCGCCGGCCAGGGCGCCCAGGGCGATCGCGCTGTTGAAGACGCCGACGAACAGGGCGGCCGCCCCCTCGCGCGACTGCGGCGCCGAGGCCAGCAGCCAGGTCTGCGTGGCCACCGACACCCCGCCGTACGACAGACCCCACACCACGAGCAGCACCGCGGCGGCCCGCACCGAACCTCCCAGCGCGGGCGTCAGCGCCACCGTCGCCGCCAGCACCGCGCAGATCACCAGCAGCGTCGCCCGCGGCGAGCGGCTCGCCCCGGAGCCCGACACGAAGGTGCCGACGACCCCGGCCACCCCGTACACCAGCAGCAGCGTGCCGATCTGCGGGGCGCTCGCGCCCGACACCTCCTCCAGCACCGGCCGGATGTACGTGTACGCCGCGAAGTGCCCGGTCACCAGCAGCGCCACCACCGCGAGCCCGGTCGCCACCCGCGGCTCCCGCAGCAGTCCCAGCACGCCACCCAGCCGTACCTCCTGCTCGGCGGGGAGCCGGGGCAGCAGCACGGCCAGCGCCAGCAGGACCAGCAGGGCCAGGCCGCCCGCGGCGGCGAAGGCCGTACGCCAGTCGGTCAGTTCACCGATGTACGTACCGGCCGGAACGCCCAGCACCGAGGCCACCGCGATCCCGCTGAAGATCAACGACGTGGCCCGAGCCACCGACCCGGGCGGCACCAGCCGGACCGCGAGGCCCGCCGCGATCGCCCACACGCCGCCCATGCCGACACCGACCAGCACCCGCGCCGCCACCATCACGCCGAACCCGGGCGACCACGCGGCGAGCAGGTTCCCGAACGCCAGCAGCGCCATCAGCGCGCACAGCACCGTCCGCCGGTCGAACCTGCCCAGCGCGGACGTCAGCAGCGGCGCCGACACCGCGGCGACCAGACCGGTGACGGTCAGGGTCAGCCCCGCCGTCCCCTCCGTCACCCGCAGCGCGCCGCCCATCGGGGTCAGCAGCCCCACCGGCAGCATCTCGGACGTGACCACGGTGAAGGTCGCCCCCGCGACCGCGGCCACCCCCAGCCGGCCCTTCACGGGCGGGCGTCCCGGCTGCCGCACGGCCCCCGCCCCCGCGATTTCCTCAGTCTGTGCCATGCCTTTCAGCCAACCCGCCCTGACCTGGGGGAACAACGGCGAATCGCTCATCCTTCCATGAGCTGGGCTACTTGATCCCGATGCGATCCCGGGACCGGAGGGGAGAGGTGTGCGCGGCTTGGAGATACGGGAACTGGAGGCCTTCCTCGTGCTCGCGGAGGAGCTGCACTTCGGCCGTGCGGGCCGGCGGCTGTACGTGTCCCAGAGCAGGGTCAGCCAGCTGCTGCGTTCCCTGGAGCACCGGATCGGCGCGCCCCTCGTCGCCCGCACCAGCCGCCGGGTGGCGCTCACCCCCCTGGGGGAGCGGTTCCTGGCCGAACTCCGGCCCGCTTACGGCCGGCTGAGCACCGCGGTCGAGGCCGCCCGGGAAGCGGCGCGCGGCATCGGCGGCGTCCTGCGGGTCGGCTTCCAGGGCACCGCCGACGACTGTCTCACCGGCGCCATCACGCTGTTCGAGAAGCGGCACCCGGGCTGCTCCGTCGAGATCGTCGAGATCCCGCTGGCGGACCCCTTCGGTCCGGTCCGCCGTCAGGAGGTCGACGCGGCCGTGGTGCTGCTGCCGGTGGAGGAACCGGACCTGGTGCTCGGCCCGGTGTTCTCGCGGCAGCCGCAGACCCTGGCGGTACCGGCCCGCCATCCGCTCGCGTCCCGCGCGTCCGTGTCGGCGGAGGAACTGGCCGGCACTCCCCTGATCGGTGTCAGCGACGCGGCCCCCGCCTACTGGCGCCGCGCCCAGGCGCCGAGCCACACCCCGGGAGGGGTGCCGATCCCGGCGGGCCCGGTCGTCAGGACCCTCCAGGAGGGGCTCAGTCTGACGGCTGCCGACCGGGGAGCGATGCTGCTGTGCCGCTCGACGGCGGAGTACCACGACCGCCGCCGCTCGATCGCCTTCGTTCCGGTCGAGGGTCTGCCGGACTCGTTCCTGGGCCTGGTGTGGCACCGGGTCCACGCGTTCGCGCGCGCCCGGGCCTTCGCGGAGACGTTCACCTCCGCCTGCGCGGGAGCCGAGCCACCGGCCTCCCGGCCCTTGCGTACCGGTGGTAGCACCTCCCAGACTGGGCAGTAACTAGAACGCGTACCACTCCGCGAGGAGAGGACCCGGCATGCCCGCGGAACCCGTGATCGTCGAAGCCGTACGCACCCCCCTCGGCCTGCGCGGCGGCGCGCTCGCCCCCCTGCACCCGGCTCACCTGCTGGGCGAGACCTGCCGGGAACTGCTCGGCCGCGGAGGCATCCCCGCCGACTGCGTCGAACAGGTCGTCGGCGGCACGGCAGTCCAGACAGGCGAGCAGGCCGCGAACCCCGCCCGTACCGCCTGGCTCGCCGCCGGACTGCCCTACGAGACGGCCGCCACGACCGTCGACTTCCAGGGCGGCTCCTCCCAGCAGGCCGCCCATCTGGTGGCCGGGCTGATCGCCGCCGGGATCATCGACGTCGGGGTGAGCTGCGGCGCCGAGTCGGCGTCCCGCGTCCCGCCCGGCGGCGACGGCCACGGCCGGGCCCTGCCCGACGACTGGCACATCGACCTCCCCCACCCCGTCCGCGCCGCGGAGCGCATCGCCCGTCACCGCGGCATCGGCCGCGACCGTGCCGACGCATACGCCCTGCTGTCCCAGCGCCGTGCGGCCGCCGCGTGGGCCGAGGAACGGTTCAAGCGGGAGACCTTCCCCGTACAGGTCCCCGCCCCCGACGACCTGTGGCGGCTCGTGGACCGGGACGAGGGGCCGCGGGACGGCGACGGGCAGACACTCGCCGGGCTCACCCCGCTCACCCCGGACGCCGTCCACACCACCGGCACCCGCGCTCCCGCCGCCGACGGTGCCGCCGCGCTCCTCTGGGCGTCCAAGCGCATGGCCCGCGCCCTGGGACTGCGACCGCGCGCCCGCGTCCTCGCCCAGGCCGCGGTGGGCGCGGACCCGCGCCACCACCTGGACGGGGCCGTGGACGCGACCCGCGCCGTCCTCGGCAGGGCGGGGATGTCCGTACGGGACCTCGACCTCTTCGAGGTCGACGAGTGCTTCGCGGGGGTCGTCCTGAGCTGGACCGACGTCTTCGGCCGGGACGAGCGGGACGGCCTCCTGGAGCGGGTGAACGTCAACGGCGGCGCTCTCGCCCTCGGCCATCCGGGCGGCGCGGCGGGGGCCCGGCTGCTCACCACCGTGCTGCACGAGCTGGAGCGCCGCGACGCGGCGACGGCGCTCGTCACCATGAGCGCGGGCGGCGCCCTCGCCACGGCGACGATCCTCCAGCGGCTCTGACCGCGGCGCCTCCAGCATCACGGGAGCACGGAAAGAGCCCCGGCCGCGTGCGGGTCGCACGCGGCCGGGGCCCTCGTCATGCCTGGGCGGCTCGGAGACTCAGTGGCTCAGTACCACTTGTTGGCCTGCCAGAAGTCCCAGGCGCCGCACGGGCTGCCGTAGCGGTCGTTCATGTAGTCCAGGCCCCACTTGATCTGGGTGGCCGGGTTGGTCTTCCAGTCCTTGCCCGCCGAGGCCATCTTCGAGGCCGGCAGGGCCTGGACCAGGCCGTAAGCGCCGGACGAGGCGTTCCGGGCGGTGTGGTCCCAGCCGGACTCATGCTCGACGATCTTGCTGAAGCACTGGTACTGGTTCGCCGGGACCATCTTCTTGGCGATGGCCTGCGCCGGGTTCGGCGCGGCCGAAGCCGGGGTCGTCACGGCCATCACCGCACCCGAGGCGCCCAGCAGCACGGCTGCGGCGGCGACGGCGGACTTGTTGCGGCGGGTGGTCAGACGGCTGGAGATGGAGCGGAACACGTAAGAGACCTCACGTCGGGGACAGGGCTGTCGCAGGCATGCCGGAACCAAGGCCGGGGTGACCCGGGATCTCGGGGGAGTGGCGTGCCAGGGGCGCTGCGGCGGACCTTCGCGGTGCCGTCGTTGCCCGGCGACGTCCACCAGACAACCAGGCCGGGCGGCCCGGTGCAACGACCCCCAGTACGAGGCGGGACCGGAGAACGGGGGTGCGCCCCCGCGCCCCCGCGCGGTGCCGACCTAGGGTATACAGGGCAAAACGGGCTGTCGGAGGGGTCCCGGTGGCCTCCTAAGCCGCCTCGTATGTGACGTGGGTCGCGTGGGGTGCCTCACCGCCAGGAGGGTCGAAAAGGGGTGTTTCAGGGTCTTTCCGGGCCTTCGAATGTGACCTGGGCCTCGAAGGCCGCCCGGCGAGTGGCCCGCCTCAGCGCCTTCAGCACCGTCGATCCGATGGTGAGCGTCAGCACCACCGTCAGCGCCGCCCGTCCCGCGTCCCAGCCCATCGACGTCGCCAGGCAGTACGCCGCGAAACGCACCAGGTTCTCGTGCACCGGCTCACCCGGCTGGAAGGCGATCCCGCTCCCGATGCCCTGGAGCGTCACCCAGCCGTACAGGTTCATGACCGTCCCGTACGCGAACGCCGCCACCGCCCCGTACACCGCGAGCATCAGCAGCTCGCCCCGCTCCCGCAGCCTCCCCCGGGTTCCCCGCTCCGCCCGGGCAGGGGTGCCCCCCGTGGCGCCCGGCAACAGCCCCGCCCCCATCGAGAACCAGCCCATCGCCAGCATCTGGAACGGCATCCACGGCCCCACCCCGCCGGTCAGCAGCGCCGACGCGAAGATCGTGACCGCGCCGAGCACGAAGCCGAAGCCCGGGCCCAGGACCCGGCCGCTCAGCAGCATCAGGAAGAACATCGGTTCCAGACCCGCCGTGCCCGCCCCCAGCGGACGCAGCGCCGCGCCCACCGCCGCGAGCACGCCCAGCATCGCGACCGCCTTGGCGTCGACGCCACCGTCCGACAAGGTGGCCACGACCACCCCGATCAGCAGCGGCAGCAGCAGCGCCAGCAGCCAGGGCGCGTCCTGCGCGTGCGACGCGTGCGCCCGCGCCACCTCCGCGTCCACCAGCAGCGGCCAGCCGAACGCGAACACGCCGGTCAGACTGACGAGGAGGAGGGCGGCCACGGAACGCGGCCCGAGCCGGATGGGCCGCGCGGCCATGGGCCGGGCGGTCACCGGGGAGCCTCCGCTTCGGTCAGCGCCGCCTTCACCTGCGCCACGGTGAGCCACGGCTGCGGCGCCAGCACCTTGCTGACCTGCGGGGCGAACGCCGGGGACGACACGACGACCTCGTGAGTCGGCCCGTCCGCGACGATCTCGCCGTCCGCGAGGATCACGACCCGGTGGGCCAGCTCCGCCGCCAGCTCCACGTCGTGCGTCGCCATGAGGATCCCGTGCCCCTCCGCGGCGAGGCCCCGCAGCACCTCCACCAGCCGCGCCTTCGCCGCGTAGTCCAGGCCGCGGGTCGGCTCGTCCAGCAGGAGCAGCCGGGGCCGGCCCGTCAGCACGACCGCCAGCGCCAGCGCCAGTCGCTGCCCCTCGGACAGGTCCCGCGGATGTGTCCCGTCCGGTACGCCCGGGAGCAGCCCGGCCACCAGCTCCCGGCACGACCCGGGGGCAGCGCCCGCGTCGGTGTCGGCCGCGCCGCACTCCGCCGCCACGGTGTCCGCGTACAGCAGGTCACGGGGCTCCTGCGGCACGAGGCCCACCTGCCGGATCAGTTCCCGCGGGGGTGTCCTGTGCGGGTCCCGCCCCGCCACGAGGACCCGGCCGTTCGTGGGCGCGACCATGCCGGCGAGCGCGGCGAGCAGCGTGGACTTCCCTGCGCCGTTCCGGCCCATGAGCGCCACGGTCTCGCCTGGGACGAGTCCCAGGCCGACGCGCCGAAGCGCCTCCACCCTGCCCCGGCGCACGCCCAGGTGGTCGACGTGCAGCAGGCCCCGGGCGGGTGGCTGTTCCGCCGTGCGCGCCGTCTCCGAGGCTCCCCGCTTCGTCTCAGCAGGGGGGACACCCGTCGCCGCAGGCGGTACGACCGCCTGCGGCGGGGTGGTGCTCCGCCACCGGAGCGGCCACCGGCGGCGACGGCCCCCGGACTCGCCGCCTTCCGCTGCGGGCGGTCGTTGGGCCGGGGTCACGGGCGCCTCCGCCGCGAGAGCGGAGCCGGAGGTCCGGGGGAACGCGGGCATGGCGGCCGACCCGCCGGGGGACACCACGGCCACGGTCCCGGCCAGCCGTTCCCGCAGCACCCCCGCCCGCCGCCGCGCGTCCCGGACCGTGAGGGCCGGCGGGGCCCACCCCGCCACCCGGGAGAGCCCGACCACCGGGGGGTACACGGGGGACACCGCCATGACCTCGGCGGGCGGGCCCACGGCCAAGGGCGCCCCGCGCGCGCCCAGCAGCGCGACCCGGTCCGCGTACTGGACCACCCGTTCCAGCCGGTGCTCGGCCATCAGCACCGTCGTGCCCAGGTCGTGCACGAGCCGCTGCAGCACGGCCAGCACCTCTTCCGCCGCACCCGGATCGAGCGCCGAGGTCGGCTCGTCCAGCACCAGCACCTTCGGGTGCGCGGCCAGCACGGACCCGATCGCCACCCGCTGCCGCTGGCCCCCCGACAGCGTCGCGATCGGCCGGTCCCGCAGCTCCGCCAGGCCCAGCAGGTCCAGCGTCTCCTCCACCCGCCGCCGCATGACGTCCGGCGGCAGGCCCAGCGACTCCATCCCGTACGCCAGCTCGTCCTCCACCACGTCCGTGACGAAGTGCGCCAGCGGGTCCTGCCCCACCGTGCCGACCACGTCGGCCAGTTCACGCGGCCGGTGCGTCCGGGTGTCGCGCCCGTCGACCGTGACCCGTCCCCGCAGCGTGCCGCCCGTGAAGTGCGGCACCAGTCCCGACACCGCGCCCAGCAGCGTCGACTTGCCGACCCCGGACGGACCCACCAGCAGCACCAGTTCGCCCTCGGGGACCGTCAGGTCCACGTGCTCCAGGGCCGGCGCGCCTGCGTCGGCGTACGTCACCGACACGTTCTCGAACCTGATCACACACCCTCCTCGGGAACGGGCGGCGGTACCGGCGCCACGAACGCGGGAACCAGCCCCACCAGTACGGACAGCGCCGGCCACACCGGCAGCTCCGGGGCCACCAGCGGCGCGACCCCCGGACGCAGCGCCCCGGAGTCGTACGAGACCGCCCAGATCATCAGCGCGCCGACCGCGATCCCCGACCCGGCGACCAGCCACGCCCGCACACCCCACCGGTCGGGCCGGTACCGGGTCCGCACCGATCGGCGACCGCCCAGCCACAGTCCCGCGAGGGCCGCCACGAGCCCGACGCCCACCAGCGGCAGCCCGTACCCGGCGCCCTCCGCCGCCACCAGGCCGTACGCACCGGCGCAGATCCCCAGCAGCCCGCCCAGCGTCAGGACGTTCGTCAGCCGCCGCACGGCCGCCGGCACCGCGGCCGTGCGGCCGTACCCGCGCGCGTCCATCGAGGCGGCCACCGCCACCGACCGCTCCAGCGCGCCCTCCAGCACCGGCAGCCCGATCTGGAGGACCGCCCGCACGCCGCCCGTCGGCCGCCCGCGCAGCCTTCGCGCGGTGCGCAGCCGGGCCACGTCGGCCACCATGGCCGGCGCGAACGTCATCGCGACGACCACGGCGACCCCCGCCTCGTACAGCGCGCCCGGCAGCGACTTGAGCAGCCGCGCGGGGTCGGCGAGCGCGTTGGCGGCGCCGACGCAGATCAGCAGCGTCGCCAGCTTCGCCCCGTCGTAGAGCGCGAACACCACCTGTTCCGCTGTCACCCGGCCGCCGATCCGCAGTCCCTGCATCCACGCCGGCAGCGGCAGCTCGGGCAGCGTGAACAGCACATGCGTGCCCGGGATCGGGGAGCCGAGCGCCACCGAGAACACCAGCCGCACCGCGATCACGGCCAGGCCCAGCTTCACGAACATCCCGTACGAGCGGGCCCACGGCGCGTCCGCCGACCTGCGGGCCGCCACCACGTACCCGGCCACGCCCACCAGCAGGCCCAGCAGCAGCGGGTTGGTGGTGCGGGACGCAGCGACGGCGAGTCCCAGCGCCCACAGCCACCAGGCGCCCGCGGGCACGGCATTGGACCGGTGCGCCTCAGGCGCCCGCCACCAGGTGCTCACCGGTGCCCGCGCCGCCGGGCCCGTACGACCGCGGCCACACCCAGCGCCAGGACGGCGCCCAGTCCGGCGAGCACACCGACGGAGGGCCCGCTGCCCGGCCCGGGTTCCTCGGCGGCGGGGGCGGGTGCGGACGCGGGAGCGCTCGGTGGGGGAGCGGCCGCCGCCACCTGTTCCCCGCAGCCCTCCTCCGGATACCCCGCGATGGCGCACAGCAGGGCCTGGCTGTTGTAGCGCAGCGGCGCGGCGACCGCGGCCAGCGCGTCCGCGCCGCTCGCGTCCGGCCGTACCCGGGCGCAGGCGGTGCGTGGCGCGGGCGGGGTCTCCCCGGCGGGTGCGTCGGCCGGGACGCCGAAGTCGAGGACCAGCCCGACCCGCTTGGTGCCGTCCTTCGCGGGCGTACCGTCGCAGATCGCGGCGAAGTCGGGCGCCCGGCGCGGCTGGTGGGCGTCCGAGCTGTCGGCGCTCACCGCGAAGCGGTAGCCGTGTACGTCCCCGTCGGCGGGCCGTGCCGTGGCCGGGCCCTGGGTGGCATACGTCCAGGCCCCGTCGCCGCTCTCCCAGAAGGACCAGTAGCGGTACCCGGAGGTCTCGCCCCCGTGTGCGGGACCGGCGGCGAGGAGACCGAGCAGGACGGCGCACACGGCGGCGAGCCCCCGCGCGGGAAGATGGGTTCCGGCGCTCACGACAGCTGCGTCTTCTTCTTGCTTCTTCTTACTTCTTCTTGCCGCGTCCGCGTCCGCTCAGCAGGAAGCCGATCCCGATGCCGGCGAGCAGGAACGAACCGATGGTCAGCCAGAAGCCGACCCCGGCGTTCTCGTCCTCCTGGGCCTTCTTCCCGGACTCCGCCTTCGCGGCGGCCCGCTGCTCCGGCGTGGACGCGGGCTTCGGCCCGGTGGCGTTCAGCGCCTGTACGAGGTCGGTGCCGCCGAAGTCCCGGGGGTCCGCACCGGAGGCGCGGGCGGCGAGCACGAGCTTCGCGTAGGCGGCGGGCCCCCCGTCCTCGGCCCAGGCCGGGCCCTGCTTCTCCAGGAAGGCGACAGCGCCGGCCGCCTTGTCGCCGTGCCCGGCGGCGCTCAGCGCGACGACGGCGTCGGCGGTGCCGCCGATGTCCGGCTGGTCGGCAGGGGCTTCGGAGCCCGCCATGGGCGGCAGCAGGAGGTGACCCCGGGTGCCGAGGGCGGAGACCAGGTGGGCGGCGCCGTTGCGGGCGGCCCGCTCGACGGCGGGCTTGTCCGCGTCCTCGCAGCTCGGCTCCTGGTAGGGCTTGACGCCCTTGCTGAGCAGGTGCTTGCCGAGGCCGCCGAGCACGGCACCGGCCGTGGCGTATTCGTTGGGCTTCAGTTCGCCCTTCTCTCCGGGCTGGGAGACGAAGGCGCCGGGGCCGTCCTTGGCGGAGCAGGGGATCGCGAAGGTGAGCAGCGCGTCGTACGGGGTCTTGCCGTCGGCCGACTTCACCTCGCCGGGCTGTTCACCGGTCGCGGCGAGGGCGCCGACGGCGAGGGCGGTGGAGTTGGCGTCGCTGGGGAAGCCGGGGTTGTAGCCCCAGCCGCCGTCCTTGTTCTGGCTGCCGCGCAGCCAGCCCTTCGCGGACTCCATGGCCTTGGCGGTCCTGTCCTCGTGGCTGTCGACACCGCGCAGGGCCTGGAGGGCGAGGGCGGTGGCGTTGCTGTCGAGGGGCAGGTCGGCGGCGCAGGGGGCGGAGGTGTCGGCGCGGTAGGAGGGGAAGGCGCCGTTGTCGCACTGCTGGGCGAGCAGCCAGCCGACGGCCTCCTCGGCGGGCTCGACACCCGCGGCCTGCTGGGCCAGGAAGGCCATCGACTGGCGGTAGACACCGTCGAACGCCGGGTCCTTCGTGCCGTACAGGGCCGGGGCGGGCTGCGCGGGCTTGGGGGAGGCGTCGGCGTGGGCGACGACGGGAGTGCCCGCGACGAGCGAGGCGCCGACGACGAGGGCCGCGGCGACGCGGCGGCGGGCGGTGTTCATGGAGGCTTTCCCTTGCGTGGGCGTGAGACGACGCGGTCACTTTACCCGCGGGTCAGTTCGAGGACGCTTCCCCCACCCGGCCGGAGGGGCCGGGTTTCGGCCGGGGGCCGCGGCGGAGCCTCCACGCGGCCGAGCCGGCGGACCCGACACGGCCGGGAAGGGCGAGGGAGGGAGCCGTCAGGAGATCAGGCGGCACGCGGTCTCCACGTCCACGCGGACCTGCGCGATCGACGCGCGGCCCGAGAGCCAGGTGATGAGCGCCGCATGCCACGTGTGCTCGATCACCCGGACCGCCGCGAGCTGCTCGGCGGACGGCTCCGCCACCCCCATCGCGTCCAGGATGATCGCCGTCGTCCGCCGCGACACCGAGTCGACCTCGCTGCTGACACTGCGGTCCGCGAAGATCATCGCCCGGACCATCGCGTCGGCCAGCTGAGGCTCCCGCTGCAACGCGTGGAACGCGCGCATCAGCGTCTCGGCCACCCGTTCCGCCGGGCTCTCCCCGGGCGGCGGGCGCTTGCGGAGCGTCGCGTGGAGCCCGTCGAGCTGGTCCTGCATGGTCGCGACCAGCAGGTGGATCTTGGACGGGAAGTAGCGGTACAGCGTGCCCAGCGCCACCTCCGCCTCCTCCGCGACCTCTCTCATCTGGACCGCGTCGAAGCCCCCGCGGGCCGCGAGCCGCGCGCTGGCCTGGAGGATCCGGCGGCGGCGCGCGGCCTGCCGCTCGGTGAGGGCGGGTGGCATCACCCGGCTGCCGTCCGCTGTCATGGGGCCCCCGTAGATCGTGCCGCACCGGCCCGTTCCCGCCGTGGCGCGAATCACCTGATCCAGCCCTTACAGCGGCGCTACCTGCCGGTAGATTCAGTGCTCCGCGAGAGATCAAGAGCGCTCGACTCTGTAACTTGTTCCAGATTAGCGCCACCGGTTACGCTCCGCCGAAACGAACGCCGAAGGGGGCCGCGAGTGACCGCTGAGGCCATGGAAACCGGCCCCCGTGCGGGCTCGGCCACCGGTGGGGGTCCCTCCCCGCTCGATCACGGCCGCGAGTCCGCGGGAGAGCGCCCTCTGCGCATCGCCCTCCTCACCTACAAGGGCAACCCGTTCTGCGGCGGCCAGGGCGTCTACGTACGGCACCTGTCCAGGGAACTGGCCCGGCTCGGCCACCACGTCGAGGTGATCGGCTCCCAGCCGTACCCGGTGCTGGACCCGGTCGACGACCGCGTGACCCTCACCGAGCTGCCCAGCCTCGACCTCTACCGGCAGCCCGACCCCTTCCGCACGCCCGGGCGCGACGAGTACCGCGACTGGGTCGACGCGCTCGAGGTCGCCACCATGTGGACCGGCGGCTTCCCCGAGCCGCTGACCTTCAGCCTCCGCGCCCGCCGCCTGCTGGCCGCCCGCCGGGGCGACTTCGACGTCGTGCACGACAACCAGACGCTCGGCTACGGGCTCCTCGGAGGCCCCAGGGCGATCGGTGCGCCGCTGGTCACCACGGTCCATCACCCCATCACCGTCGACCGGCGACTGGAACTGGAGGCCGCCGAGGACTGGAAACGCCGCGCCTCCGTGCGCCGCTGGTACGCCTTCACCCGCATGCAGAAGCGGGTCGCCCGACGCCTGCCGTCCGTGCTCACCGTCTCCGGCTCCTCCCGCCAGGAGATCGTCGACGACCTCGGCGTACGGGCCGACCGCGTCCACGTCGTCCACATCGGCGCCGACACGGACCTGTGGTCCCCCGACCGTTCCATACCCGAGGTCCCCGGCCGGATCGTCACCACCTCCAGCGCCGACGTCCCCCTCAAGGGCCTGGTCTTCCTCGTCGAGGCGCTCGCCAAGCTGCGCACCGAGGTCCCCGACGCGCACCTCGTCGTCGTCGGCCGACGGGCCGAGGACGGGCCCGTCGCGCAGGCCATCGAGCGGTACGGGCTCGACGGCGCCGTGCGGTTCGTGAAGGGCGTCAGCGACCGCGAGCTGGTCGACCTCGTGCGCGGCGCGCAGGTCGCCTGCGTCCCCTCCCTGTACGAGGGCTTCTCGCTGCCCGCCGCCGAGGCCATGGCCACCGGCACCCCGCTGGTCGCCACCACGGGCGGTGCCATCCCGGAGGTCGCGGGTCCGGACGGCGAGACCTGCCTGGCCGTACCGCCCGGCGACGCCGGCGCCCTGGCCGCCGCGCTCGGGCGGCTCCTCGGCCCCGGGGGCGACGAACTGCGCGCCCGGCTCGGCGCGGCGGGGCGCGCCCGCGTGCTGGACAGGTTCACCTGGGCCCGCGCCGCGGAGGGCACCGCCGAGCACTACCGCGCGGCCGTCGCCGCGGCGCACGCGGGTGCACGCCCCGGGGCACCCTCCCCGGCCCCCGGCGCCCGCACCCTGTCACCCCGGTAACCCCGACCCACCCCGAAAGCAGGCCGTCCCCGTGCTGACCGTCGACTTCACCCGCTTCCCGCTCGCCCCCGGCGACCGTGTGCTCGACCTGGGCTGCGGAGCCGGCCGGCACGCCTTCGAGTGCTACCGGCGCGGCGCGCAGGTCGTCGCGCTCGACCAGAACGGGGAGGAGATCCGCGAGGTCGCCAAGTGGTTCGCGGCGATGAAGGAGGCGGGCGAGGCCCCGGCGGGCGCCACCGCCACGGCGATGGAGGGTGACGCCCTCAACCTGCCGTTCCCCGACGCCTCGTTCGACGTCGTCATCATCTCCGAGGTGATGGAGCACATCCCCGACGACAAGGGTGTCCTCGCGGAGATGGTCCGCGTCCTGAAGCCCGGCGGCCGGATCGCCGTGACCGTCCCGCGCTACGGCCCCGAGAAGGTCTGCTGGACGCTGTCCGACGCGTACCACGAGGTCGAGGGCGGCCACATCCGCATCTACAGGGCGGACGAACTGCTCGGCAGGATCCGCGAGGCCGGCCTCAAGCCGTACGGCACCCACCACGCGCACGCGCTGCACTCCCCCTACTGGTGGCTGAAGTGCGCGTTCGGCGTGGACAACGACAAGGCGCTGCCCGTGCGGGCGTACCACAAGCTGCTGGTCTGGGACATCATGAAGAAGCCCCTGGCCACGCGCGTCGCGGAACGGGCACTGAACCCCGTCATGGGCAAGAGCTTCGTGGTGTACGCGACGAAGCCGCACCTCCCGGCGGACGCCACGGCGGGCGCCGCGCAGTGACCTCGCAGGAGCGCACCGAACACCTCACCCTGCCCGGCGTGCTGACCGCCGGGCAGGCCGCCGAGACCGTCGCGGCGATCCTCGCCGTACAGCGGGACAGCGGAGCCATCCCCTGGTTCCGGGGTCACCACCTGGACCCGTGGGACCACACCGAGGCCGCGATGGCCCTGGACGCGGCCGGGCACCACGAGGCCGCCGCTCGCGCCTACGACTGGCTGGCCCGCCACCAGAACGGCGACGGCTCCTGGTACGCGGCCTACCACGACGGCGAGGCCGACCGGCCGACGGACCTGACGCGCGAGACCAACTTCTGCGCGTACATAGCCGTCGGCGTCTGGCACCACTACCTGTCCACCGGCGACGACACGTTCCTGGACCGGATGTGGCCCGTCGTGTACGCGGCGGTCGAGTTCGTGCTGCGGCTCCAGCAGCCCGGCGGTCAGATCGGCTGGAAGCGGGAGGCGGACGGCACGCCCGTGACGGACGCGCTGCTGACCGGGTCGTCCTCCATCCACCAGGCCCTGCGCTGCGCGCTCGCCCTCGCGGAGACCCGCGAGGACCCGCAGCCGGACTGGGAGCTGGCGACGGGCGCCCTGGCACACGCGATCGCCCACCACGAGGACCGGTTCCTCGACAAGAGCCGCTACTCGATGGACTGGTACTACCCGGTCCTCGGCGGCGCGGTGACCGGCGCGGCGGCGAAGAAGCGCATCGAGTCCCGGTGGGACGAGTTCGTGGTGCCCGGCCTGGGGGCCCGGTGCGTGGTCCCCAACCCGTGGGTGACGGGCGGCGAGAGCTGCGAACTGGCGCTGACGCTGTGGGCGATGGGCGAGTCCGACCGGGCGGTCGACATCCTGCGGGACATCGCGCATCTGCGCGCGGAGGACGGGCTCTACTGGACCGGTTACGTCTTCGAGGGCGACCGGGCGGTGTGGCCGCAGGAGCTGACGACGTGGACGGCGGGCTCGCTGCTGCTGGCCGTCGCCGCGCTGGGCGGCCACGAGGCCACGACCGCGGTCTTCGGCGGCGACCGCCTTCCCCCGGGGCTCCGCCCGGACTGCTGCGGGTGACCGGGGCCGGGGCGGCCCTTCCCCTGACCCGCTCCTTCCCGGGACCGGGGTGCTGCCCCCGGACCCCCGCCCGGCAGAAGCCGGAGAGGCCGGCCTCAAGCCCGCCCGGCGCGTGAGGGCGAGCACCGTTCCGGCACGACGACGCGGTCCGGGCGGGGACGGGAAAGGCCCGCCCCCCACAGGGAGGCGGGCCCGCGTCGAGGCGTTCAGCCGCGCTGGATGCCCGTGGTGTCCTGGAGGACGCCCCGGCGGCCGTCCTGCGTCTGCGCCACCAGCGCCGCACCCCGCTGCTCCACCGCGAGGTACCAGTTGCCCGGCGTCAGGTCCGCGACCGGAGTGGAGGACCCGTCCTCCGCGTACAGCGGACGCTGCACCGGCACCGCGAACCAGAAGGGCTGGAAGTCCCCGGCGGGTGCCGCCGCCTGCGGCTGCGCCGCGGCCTGCGGCGCCCCGCCCTGGGACGCGTTCGGGTCCGCGGGGGCACCGGCACCACCCGGGTACCCGTACCCGCCACCGGACGTACCGTCACCCGCGCCGTACGCCGCCGTCGGCGCACCCGCGGCACCCGGGTACCCGTACCCGCCCGGCTGGGCGCCCGGCTGGGCACCGTAGGGCTGCGGCGCGGCGCCCGCACCCGGCTTCGGCGCCCCGCTGACCAGCGGCGCCTTCAGGGCGGCCACCATCGGGGAGGCCACGGCCCCCGCGGCCAGCGCGATCGTGGCGAGCAGGCCCAGGATCATGCCGGCACCGGCGGACGGCGTGTCGATGATGGTCCAGAAGGCGGTCCACAGCGAGAAGACGGAGAACGCCACTCCGAACTGGCCCAGGTCCAGGTTCACCACCTTGCGGCCCGGCATGGCCCGCGCGACGACGATGAGGACCGCGCCGATGATGCCGGCGATGTAGATGCTCATCAGACGGCCGAGGCTGTCCCAGGCGTTGAAGGTCTGGCAGTTGGCCCCGCCGCAGTCGACGCTGATCTGGCTGAGGAACGAGGCGATGAACAGCACCACCGCTGCTCCGATCACCACGCCGTCGCCTCGTGTGAGAGAGCGGATGTTCACGTGAAAAGTCCTTTGTCGGTTCGTCTCGTCGTCATGAGGGGTGGCGCGAAGTCACGGGGGCGGCCCCATCGTACGGACGAATGTATCGTCCGTCGGACCTACCCGCGCAGGTAGGTGGTGATGCCGTCCGCGATACCCCGCGCCGCCTTCCCCCGCCACCCCGGGTCCTCCAGCGACGCGGCGTCGTCCGGGTCCCGCATGTTGCCGCACTCGACGAACACCTTGGGAACGGTGGACAGGTTGAGCCCGCCGAGGTCCTTCCGCACGTCCAACCCGGTTCCGCCGCCAAGGTAGTTGGCGGGCCGGGAACCGGTCACGCGGGCGAACTCGGCGGCGATGCGCTCCCCGAGCGTACGGGACGGGCCGACGATCGGTGCGGTATCCGCGGAACCCGCCTTGACCTGGGCGGGAAGAATCACATGGAAGCCACGGTGGCCGGCCGCCGAGCCGTCGGCGTGGACGGACACCACAGCGTCGGCCCCCCGGCCGCCGCCCGCCTCGTTGCCGATCCGGGCCCGCTCGTCGATGCACGGGCCGAAGGGGCGGTCGGCGTCGTGGGTGAGGACGACGGTGGCGCCCCGCTCCTCCAGGAGGTCACGGAGCCGATGGGAGACGTCGAGCGTGAAGGCGGCCTCGGTGTAGCCGTCCCGGGCGGCCGTTCCCGTCGTATCGCACTCCTTGCGGTTGGTGCCGATATCCACCGTCTTGTTGATCTCCCGGGAGTGCTGAAAGTTCCCCGGATTGTGACCTGGGTCGATGACGACGACCTTCCCGGTGAGGGGCGGCGCCTTTTCGGGAGAGGCGGAAGGCGAGAGCGGGAGAGGAGAAACGGATGAGGCGGATGGGACCGCACCGGATGAGGCCGCGGCGGAAGGCGCCTCGGTACCGTCGGACGGCGTCCACACCAGCCAGCCGGCGAGCACGGCGCCTGCCAGCGGCACGGTGACCGCGGCGGCCACCAGAGCGGGCTTCTTCACCTGAACGTGATCGTGGTCGGACACCTGCCCGAGCCTAAGGGTTCCGGATCACAGTCCCGGGCCGGTGCGGCGCAGGACACGCAGCGAGTCCGTCGCGGAGACCTCCGTGAACGCCCCGGACTCCAGCGCCCGCCGGTAGACCCGGTACGGTGCCTGGCCGGTGAACTCGTCCGCCGGGTCCGGGAACACGTCGTGGATCACCAGCAGCCCGCCGTCCGCCACGCGTGGCGCCCAGCCCTCGTAGTCGCCGTTCGCGTGCTCGTCGGTGTGCCCGCCGTCGATGAAGACCAGCCCCACCTCGCCCGCCCACACCTTCGCCACCTGCGGCGAGCGCCCCACGACCGCGATGACGTACGGCTCCAGCCCGGCCGCGTGCAGGGTGCGCCGGAACGTCGGCAGCGTGTCCATCAGCCCGACCTGCGGGTCGACCACGGCCGGGTCGTGGTACTCCCAGCCCGGCTGCTGCTCCTCGCTGCCCCGGTGGTGGTCCACGGTCACGGCCACCGTGCCGGACGCCCGCGCCGCGTCCGCCAGCAGGATCGCGGAACGGCCGCAGTAGGTCCCGATCTCCAGCAGCGGCAGCCCGAGCCGCCCGGCCTCCACCGCCGCCGCGTACAGCGCGAGCCCCTCGCGTACGGGCATGAAGCCCTTCGCGCCCTCGAACGCGGCGAGCGTCTCCGGCGCGGGGGTGGGGGCGGTCGGCGTGGCGGCCATGGGCGGGTCCTCCGGATCGTACGCATGTGGCCTTCTCACATGCGTGTGGGAGTCATCCTGCCTCACCCCGTCCCGGCGGTCTCAGATGGCCATCGCCTCCTGGATCCAGCGCCGCACCCGGTACGGCAGCCACCACACCAGCGGCCCCACCTCGCCGACCAGCCGCTCCGCGCGGAAGTCGTCCAGGACCGCCTTCGGTACCGCGTCCGCCCGCGCGCCGTCCACGAGCAGTCCGATGGCCTCCCGGTACTCCGGCTCGGGCACGGTGAAGCGGTGCAGCGCGTCCCAGCGGCGGTCCCGGATCTGCACGAAACCGGGCCCCTGCCGCCAGAGGCACTTGCACAGGTAGTGCTGGTCCCGCCAGGTGGCCAGCGCTCCTTCGGGGTCGGGCGGCCCGGTCAGCGACATCGGCGGCTGGAGGTGGCAGAGCGTCCGCCAGGCCTCACCGTCCCCGTCACGCGGGAGCCGCAGGTCCCACTCGACATACACGGCGGCGGCCGTCAGGTCGCGCACCAGGCACAGCGCGCGCACGGCCTGCCAGGCCGCCGCCTCTTCGTGCGGACCGCGCAGGTCCACCGGGCCGGGCAGCCGCACCCGGCGCGCCCCGGCCCGCCACAGCCGGTCGGCCGCCTCGGCCGCCGGTCCCGCCGCGTCCAGCTCGCCCAGGAACATGCCGGGCAGGTCCGCGGCCTCCCGCTCGTAGTCCCGCCATGCGGTGACGGTGGCGCTCATCGCTTCCCCTTCTCGTCGGGATACGGGTACGTCAGGAGACCGGCAGAGCGGCGGGGTCCCGGCCCTCCTCCTCCGCGTGCGCCCGCCGCATGAACTCCAGCCGCAGCAGGTCCTCGTTGACCGCCGCCGGGGCGACCTGCACGTACTGGCCGCCGTCCGTGAACACCAGGCCCCACCCCAGCCACCGCTCCAGCAGCGCCCGCACGGCCGCCTCGTCCGGGCCCGTCCCCGCCAGCCGCTCCCCGGCCTTGCGGGCCAGCGCGCCCGGGCTGTGCGGCTGGTCCAGCAGCCGGAACACCGCCAGCTCGACCGGGTCGGTCAGCTCCCGCGTCCGCCAGCCGAACGCCCGGCGGCGGCTGACCAGCACGATCCGGTCGCCCAGATCGGCGTGCGTGAGGCGGCTGCCCGGATACGCCTCGCGCCAGGCCTTGAGCGCGTGGTTGAGCCGCTTCGTCGTGGCGGCGCCGATGCCCCGGTCCGGTGCCTCGAAGACGTACGCGAGGTCGTACAGCTCCCGCTCGGGCAGGTCGTAGGTGAAGCGGTAGTGCGTGTCGGGGCGCAGTTCGCCTTCCCCGTAGCCCAGTTCGGGTCGCTTGAAGTAGGGGCTGAACCGCTCGATGGCGATCCGGGCCGACAGGTCCACCGGCGGGTTGAGGTGCTCCAGCGCCGGGATCTGGGCGATGACCGGGTCGTAGTCCTCGTCGCGCTCGTCCGGGAAGCCGTGCAGGTAGTTCCAGGAGACGGACAGCCCCGTCTCGGCGCCGTCCCGCAGCATCCGGACGTTCTGGCAGCCGCTCACGCCCTTGTCCATCAGGTCGAGGACCCGGCTGTTGAGGCTCTCGATGCCCGGCTGGACGTAGATCATCCCGGCGTCGGCCAGGGCCTGGAGCTGGTCGCGGCGCATGTTGGCCTTGATCTCGATGTGCAGCCGCAGGTCGTAGCCGCTCTCCACGATCCGCGGCAGCACGGTCCGCACGTATCCCATGTCGAGGATGTTGTCGACGACGTACATGTCCAGGACCCGGTGCTCGCGGGCCAGTTCGGTGATCTCCTCGTAGAACCGGTCCGGGCTCTTGCTGCGGAACTCCATGAACGAGCCGTTCAGTCCGCAGAACGTGCAGTGGTGCTTCTCGCCCCACCAGCAGCCCCTGGCGCCCTCCACCACCAGTTTCGGCTCCACCCAGTGGCGCGCGGCGGAGGTGGCCAGGCGCTCGAAGTAGCCGCTGTAGTCGGGGGATCTGATAGCGGCGGGCGGCAGCGGGGCGGTGGCCATCGCGTTCGCGTGCGAGGTCCCGTCGGCGGCGCGCCAGCACAGGCCCGGGACGGCCCGGAGGCTGTCGGCGACCGCCCGTTCCGCCTCTTCTGTCCGGTCCAGCGCGGACAGCAGCCGCGGGAACGCGACCTCGCCCTCACCCCGTACGACGTAGTCGACGAACGGGAAGTTGCGGTGCACGGCCGCGCCCTGCTCGGCGTCGCAGTTCGCCCCGCCCATGACGGTGACGATGTGCGGGGCGAGCCGCTTGACGTACTTGGCGGCGGCCAGCGCGGCGGTGTTCTGCTGGAACGTGGAGGAGAAGCCGACCACGTCCGGGGCGCGGCCGACGATCTCCCGGGCCACCAGCTCCACGAACTCCGGTGCGGAGCGGTGCAGTTCGTGGCTCATGCGCATCCGTTCCTCGCTGAGCGTGTCCCGCATCGCCTCCGTGAACTCCGCGGTCCGCCAGCCCGGGTCGTCGTACAGCGCGGAGGAGAACACCCAGTCGCCGCAGCCGAGGAAGTAGGAGGAGAGCGAGTAGTACTCGTAGTCCTCCTTTCCGAACGCGCCGCGCTCGGTGATCCAGTCCGTGTAGGCGAGGTTCGCGTGGAACACCTCGGCCGTGATGTCCGGGCGGTGTTCGGTGGCGCAGCGCCGGAGGATGCCCAGCGCGAGTGACGGCACGTCGATGGGGGACCAGGGCATGTTGACCAGCAGCACCCGCATGGGCGGCTCCTCGGGCATCGTGGGCGGGGGGCGGACGGCAGGCGGGGCCGGGCCCGGTGCGGTACACGCGCCGGGCCCGGCGGGCGGATCAGCTCTCCTGCTCCTCCTCCGCGTTGCGGAACGGAACCGTGATGGTGATGCTGATGCCGGGCTTGCGGTTCTCCTCGTCGTCCTCAAGCGGGTTGTTGTGGATGACGTCCTTCTGCATGGGCACTGCCTCCTCTCGGTACGGTCGGTCCGGCCCCGTCCCGGCCGGGACGGGGAGCCTGTCGGGCGCCCAGGTGGGCGTGCAGGAACTCCAGGGCGCGGCGCAGCACGGCCACGTGGTCCGCGCCCCGGAAGCCGTCGTGGCCGGACTCCAGCCACAGGGATTCGTGCGGCACGCCCGCGTCGCGCAGTGCGCCGAGATAGCTCCGGACCTGCTGCGGCGGGCACTTGGCGTCCTGGCTGGCGGCCACCACCAGCACGGGCGCGGTGACCTCGGCGGCGTACCGTGCGGGCGAGCTGCGCGCGTAGAGGTCCGGGAGCTGGTCGGGAGTGCCCCCGAACAGCCGCTCGTCGAGCGCCCGCAGCGCGGGGAGACCATGGCGGTGGGCCGCGACGAGGTCCGCGATCGGCTTGACGGCGACGCCCGCCTGCCAGAGGCCCGGCCGCGTCCCGAGCGCGAGGAGCGTCAGGTAGCCGCCCCACGAGGTGCCCCACAGCCCGATGGCGTCGGCGGGGGCGAGGCCGCGGCGCAGCAGGTCGGCGCGGACGGCTGCCAGGTCGTTCACCTGGGTCAGGCCGACGCCCTCGCGGAACGCGGAACGCCAGCGGGGCCCGTAGCCGGTGGAGCCCCGGTAGTTGACGCGGGCGACACCGAGGCCGGAGGCGACGAGGGAGTGGACGATGCCGTCGTAGGCGTCCCGGTCGTGGTCGGCGGGCCCGCCGTGCACCAGGAACACCAGGGGCGCGGGGCGCGCGCCGGGGCGGCGTTCGGGGAGGCTGAGCAGCGTGTGGACGTCCCCGTCGGGGCCGGGTGTCCACAGCTCGCGGTGACGGCCGGGGACGGACTCCGGGAAGGTGCCGAGCACCGGCGGCGGCGCGGGCGCGGTCGCCGCAGTGGAGTCCGGGGCGAGCACGCGGGGGCGGGGCGGGGTGGCGCTGTCGGTCCACAGGTAGTGGACGACGCCGCCGGGGCGGGGCGCGGCGTCCGGGACGGAGCCGGGCGGGGTGGCCAGCGTCGTGACGGTGCGGCCCTCCAGGTCGACGGCCAGGAGCCGGCTGCGCCCGAACCGCTCCTGCCGCACAAGGACCCGCCGCGCGTCCGGGTACCACCGGACGCCGACCTCGGTGTCGAACCCTCCGCACCAGTCGTGCCGCCGGAGTCCGTCGAGCGGTGTCCACGAGGCCAGCCGGTAGGAGGCGCCGTCCTCGACGACCAGCAGCAGCTCGTTCGCGTTCCCCGGGTGCGGCGCGAACCCCGCCGCCCACACACGCCTCCCAGCCCCGTGGCCACGGCCCCCGGAACCGCCTCGGTCACGGCCGTCGCCGCCCGGAAGCCCGCTGCCGACGTGCTTCCCGCCGCCCTCGGCGCGTCCCCCGCGGCGGCCGTCCGGGCCCGCACGGCCGTCGCGTTCGCCGATCCCGCCGCCACGAGGGCCATGGCCGTCCCCGCCGCCCCCGAGCCGGGCCGTCACCTCGCCGCCCGACGTCATCACCGTCACCGCGTCCCGCCCGGCCGCCGGGCCGCTCACGGCCAGCAGGGCGCCGTCAGGGGAGAGGCCGGACAGACGTAACGGGCCGGGTCCCCGGAACACCGGGCGCGCCGGGCCGCCCCGGTGGCCGAGCCAGACGGTGAGGCCCTCGGGGCCGCCCACCCCCGCCGCCACCAGGCCCGATCCGTTGATGGCGAGCCCCCGGGACGTGCCCGCGGGCACGGGCGGCAGCGCGGGCAGGTCCGGGCCGCCGTGGAAGGCCTGCACCCGCCATGTGCCGCGCCCCGCCAGGTCCTCGTCGAACCACCACACCGCCCCGTCCGCGTCGACCGTGCAGTACGCGGTGCCGTGCGGCCGGTCGGTGACCTGACGGCTCACGCCGCGCACGGAGTCGTACGCGAAGACCTCGCAGCGGCCCCCGGCGTCGGCGGTGAGCACCATCCGTGTGGGGTCCGCCGGGCAGACCTCGGGCAGAACGGCCCGGTACACGCGGTATCCGGACTCCTCCGCAGGCGGCCGTACCGTCACGGCGTCCCCCTCCTCAGCAGCCGCGGCGCCACGGCAGCCGTCCGGACCGCCAGCGCGGCGAGCACGGCGGCGCAGCCCAGCGGCACCCACACCGCGCCGCCCAGCGAGGCGAGCGCACCCGCCGCGACGGGCGCGAGGGCCGCCGACAGCCCGGTCGCGGTGGTCAGCACCGTCCCGGTACGGGCCTGGAGCCGGGGCGGGATCACCCGTACGGCCCGGGCCTGCAGGACGACCGTGGCTCCCGGCAGCAGCAGCGCGATCGCCCCGAACAGCAGGCCGTACACCCAGACCCGGCCGGTGGCGGCGAGCAGTGCCGCCAGCGGCACGAGCAGACAGGTGACGGTCACCACCAGCCGGGCCCCGGGCAGGGCCCGCGCCAGCCGGGGAGCGGCCAGCGCCCCGGCGAGTCCCGCGGCCCCGGCGACGGCGAGGACCGCGCCGACGGTGACGCCCCCCGCCCCCGCGCCCCGCAGCGTGAAGATCGTCCCGAACCCGAGCGCGGAGAGCACCCCGCTCATCACGACCGACCAGAGCAGGACCAGTCGCAGCAGCGGCGTCCGCCGCGCCAACGACAGCCCCGCGCCCAGCTCGACGAGCAGCGCCCGCCCGCGCGGCGCAGTCCCGGGCGCGGCGCCCTCCGAACCCTCCGGCCGGCCCGTCGACGGCCCGTCCGCCGGGCGCTTCGGGTCCCCTGCACCACCCCGGCCGTCCGCGGGCCGCAGATCCGACCGCATCGCGGACACGCACAGCGCCGACACCGCGTACGACACCGCGTCCGCCAGGAACGGCAGCCAGCGGGAGAGCTGGAACAGCACCCCGCCCAGCACCGGCCCGGCGACGAGCGCGAGCTGCTCCCCGGCCTGGAGGCGCGAGACGGCGTGCGGGTAGCGGTCCGGGGGGACGACCGCCGCCACCGTGCCCGCCGCGGCGGCCTCCTGGCAGGCCGTCGCGGTCCGCTCGGCCAGCAGCGCGGCCAGCAGATGCCCGAGCGTCAGCCGGTCCAGTGCCGCCGCGGCGGCCACGGATCCCATGGCCCCGGCCGAGGCGAGCGCGCACAGGACCATGACCCGCTTGCGCGCGCCGCGGTCGGCCAGGACGGCCGCGAACGGTCCCACAAGGATGCCCAGGCCCATGGCCACCCCGGCCACGGTGCCGACCACGGCGGGGGATTCGCCCAGCGCCAGCAGCAGCAGCGGCAGGGCGAGCCCGGAGGTCTGGGTACCGAGGGTGTCCGTCGTGTTCGCGCACCAGAAAAGCCTGAAGTCCCCGGATCCTCTCCGGCCCGTTGCGGGCGGCGGGGGAGCCGCGGTTCTCACAGGAACGTCCGCGTGCGCGTCGTCACAAGCTGTCCCCTGGTCGGATGGTTCAGAGTTCGAGCAAGTGCATGCGTTCTATGACTCGTGAATGAGCGTATGTGAGCGAGTTGGAACGCTAACGGTCGGATTCTGTGCTCACAACCCCATGGAGTGAAGGAATCGCGAAGCGAACCGGCCCGGGCCGCGCGTGTACGGGGTACACGGCCTCTGCGACCATGACGGCTATGCCGCAACCCCACACGGACGCCCCGCCGTCGACCGACCCGAGATCCGCCCGGCGCCCCGCCCGCCCCTGGGCGGTGGTGCTCGTCGCCTGCGCCGGGACGTTCCTGGTCGTGCTGGACGTGTCCGTGGTGAACGTGGCCCTGCCGTCCGTGCGGGCCGAGTTCGCCATGTCGGCAGCGGCGCTCCAGTGGGTGGTGAACGCCTATGCGATCGCCTTCTCCGGCTTCATGCTGCTCGGTGGCAGGGCGGCCGACCTCTACGGCCAGAAGCGGATGTTCCTGCTCGGCCTCGGCCTCTTCACAGCGGCCTCCGTCGCGGGCGGACTCGCTCAGGAGGGCTGGCAGTTGCTCGCCGCGCGGGCGGCTCAGGGCCTGGGCGGGGCCGTGCTGTCCCCGGCGACGCTCACCCTGGTCGCCAGCGCCGTGCCGGAGGGCCCCGCCAGGACGAGGGCCATCGGCACCTGGGCGGCGGTCGGCGCGGGCGGCGGCGCGGCGGGCGGACTGGTCGGCGGGATCCTCACGGACTTCCTGAACTGGCGCTGGGTGCTGCTGATCAATGTCCCGGTCGGCGTGCTCGTGCTGGTCGCCGCCGCCGTATGGGTCCGTGAGGTGCGCACGGGCGGCGGCCGGCGGCTGGACCTGCCCGGCGCGGTGCTCGTCACCGGCGGTCTCGCCTCGTTCGCGTACGGCATCGTGCAGACCGAGCGGACCGGCTGGACGGACCCCCGCGCCGCCCTGCCGCTCCTCGCCGGACTGGCCCTCCTCGCGGCGTTCACCGCCGTGGAGTCCCGCACGCGCGAGCCGCTGATGCCGCTGAAGGTGTTCCGCTCACGGGCGGTCTCGGCGGCCAACGCCTCGCTTCTCGTCATCAGTTCGTCGACCTTCAGCTCGTGGTTCTTCATGACCCTGTACGCCCAGAACGTGCTCGGCTACGGCCCCCTGAGAGCGGGTCTTGCGCTCGTTCCCAGCTCGGTCAGCATCATCGTCGGCTCCAAGCTGGCACCCCATCTCATCCCGCGGCTCGGGGCGCGGCGGCTCGCGGTGTGCGGCGCCCTGCTGGCGGCGGCCGGCTTCGCGTGGCAGTCGACGATGGCCGTCAACGGCCCGTACGTCACCTCCATCCTGGTCCCGGGCGTCCTCATGATGACGGGTGTCGGGCTGGCCCTCACCCCGCTCGCCTCCCTCGCCACAGCGGGCGCCGCCCCGGGCGACGCGGGCCTGGTGTCGGGCCTGACCAACACCTCCCGCACCATGGGCGGCGCGGTCGGCCTGGCGGTGCTGGCGACGGTCGCCGCGTCCCGCACGGCGGGCGGCACCGGCGCGGAGGCGCTGACGGCGGGCTACGCCCTGGCGTTCCGCACCGGCACGTTCGTCCTGCTGGCGGCGGCGCTGATGATGCTGGTGTGGCTGCCGCGCCCGGCGGCGGACGCCCCCCGGGGCGCCTGACCCCCGGGGGCCGCCCGGGTGTCACCCGGCCTTCTCGGTCCGGGACCGGTACGCGAAGCGGTCGGCGGCCCGTCGGCCACGGCGTTCGAGCGGCAGGACACCGGTGGCGCCGGCGAGCCCGAACGGAGGCATGTCGAAGTAGATCGACTCGTACGCCCCCTGGGCGGCGACATACGTCTCGTGCCACAGCCCCACATGCCGCCCGGACTTCGTGCTGTCGCCGCGCAGTCTGCGGTTGAAGGCGGCCCAGGCCTTGTGGTGCTTCAGTGCCGGGTCCGTGGCGTAGGCGTAGAGCTTCTCCTTGGACTCCCAGTACTGGACCACGTAGTACGTGCGCGGGGACGCGGTCAGCAGGACATGCCAGAGGAGCCCCCGGGAGGGGTCCTTGCTCAGCTCGCGCAGCATGCGCGGCATGCCGAGCATGACGGGCAGCCAGGCGTGCGGCGCCCAGAAGTGGTTGATGCGCATCCCGATCAGCAGGACCACGGCGTCGCCTTCGGCGGCGGCCGTGGTGTGGCCCGGGACAGGTCGGCGGCGGAGCACGTGCGGCCTCCGATCGTGGTGACGGACAGCGGAAACGCGCGGTACGTCGCTATTGGATAGCGGAACTCTCCAATGGCGGGATGCTTGGATAGTGGCACTCTCCGACAGAAGGTGCAAGGGATGCGGCTGGCCGAACTGAGCGGGCGGAGCGGTGTGTCGACCGCGACGATCAAGTACTACCTGCGGGAGGGCCTGCTGCCGCCCGGCCGCCGGGTCTCGGCGACGACCGCGGAGTACGAGGAGGAGCACCTGCGGCGGCTGCGCCTGGTGCGCGCGCTGATCCAGGTCGGCGGCCTGCCGGTGGCGAAGGTGCGCGAGGTGCTGGGCCATGCCGACGACGAGTCGCTGGGCGGCGCCGTCCGGCTGGGCGCCGCGATGTGGGCCCTGCCACAGGGGCCCGAGCCGGAGGAGGGCGCGCAGGGGGTGACGGAGGCGCGGGTCCAGGTGGACCGGCTGCTGGCGGCTCTCGGCTGGGCGTCCGCCCGGGAGATGGGCGAACTGTCGCCGGTGTACCGCTCGCTGGTTGCGCTGCTGGCCGCACTCGACCGGCTCGGCTATCCGTGCGACGCGGACATGCTGGAGCCGTACGCCCGGCTGATGCATCAGGTGGCGGTCCGGGACCACGACGGGCTGGAGCGGTGTCCGACGGAGACGGAGAGGGTGGAGACCGCGGTCGTGGGGGCGGTCCTCTTCGAGCCGGTGCTGACCGCCCTGCACCGCCTCGCGCAGGAGGAGGAGACGTACCGCCGCCACGGCCTCTGAGGTGCCGCGCGCGGCACGTGGGGGCGGCCGAGGCGGCGGAAGGGGCCGCCCGGGGGTCTCCCGGGCGGCCCCTTCCGTGGACCGTGGGCTGTCAGGCCGCGGTGCTGCCCTGTTCGGGCTGCCGGCGGTGACGGCCGTGCGGCCGGTTCGACGTGTCCTCGGACGACGCCGGGCCTCCGCGGTGTTTTCCGGAGCCGCCGGCGTCCCCCTGCGGACGAGTCGCCTGGGTCGTGTCGGTGCTGGCTTCAGACATGTGGTGAAGTCACCCCGTCGTGATCGCTGTTGATGTGCGGCCCGTGAGTCTAACCGGGGGCCGTGCGGCCGGTGAGGGGCGCCTGCTGCAAGGGCACCGGCCTGCACGCGGTGGGCGCCGCGGGCCTGTCGGAACGGTTCCCACCTGCGACTTCCTCCGGTTCGAGAGGCGGAGGGGAAGCCGGTACGTCCGGTACGAGAGCCTCCGCGACGCCCTCGACGAGGGCCAGCCCGCACGGCACCGAGGCCGTCGCGTACGGCAGTCGCAGCACCCCCTCCGGGGTCCACGTCCCCGTACCGGCCAGCCACCCCTCGGGCGCCGGGAGCTGTACCAGCCGACGGGCCGCCGGACGCCACACACCGATCCAGCTGCCCGCCGCCGTGTCCATCCGCAGCGCCACCGCGCACCCCTCCGGCGTCAGCATCTGACCGGGCTGCACCGCGAACGGCGTCATCAGCGCGTCCCCCGCCCGCAGGCTCTCCGGGAACCGCACCGGACGCATGCTGCCCAGCACACCCCACCCCAGCCGCTCCTGACCCGGCGACGGGGCATCGGACCGGATCAGCAGCAGTCCGCTGTCGGGGTCGGCCAGCACCAGCCGGTCATGGCTTTCGTCGGTGATCTGGAGCAGCGGCGTGACCTCCCCGCCCCGCTCCAGATCGACCGCCACGGCCTTGACGGGCCCTCCGCCGTCCGGCTCCCGGTCCAGCGCCAGCAGCCGCCCCGACCGGTCCAGCCACACCCCGCCCGTGCACCGCCCCCGCACCTCCGCGACATGCTCGGGCCCGAACGCGCCACCCGCCACCTGCCACACGGCGGTCGACCGTTCACCTGCCGCCAGCGCGAAGGCGCCGAGCCCGTCCGGCGACGGCGGCAGCAGCCGTACATGCTCCGCCTCGATCGCCCCCAGCGGCAGCTCACCCGTGCCGGGCCCGGTCGGGTAGAGCAGCGAGAACGCGAACCGCCCCGCCACCCGCCGCCCGATCAGCACGCGCCCGTCGATGAGCGGCAGCACCTGCGTGTCCCGCTCCTCCGGCTGTTCCAGGGGCAGCGGCACCGCGTAGGGCTCCGGTCCGTCCAGCGTCCAGCGCTCCGGGAACAGGGCCTCGCCCTCCCCGGCCAGCCGGGCGGCGTAGGAGCCGTCCGCGGCGATCGTCAACTCCGGTCGGCCGGCCGCGCCGTCGTCTTCCTGCGCGGCGGCCTCGATGGCACAGGCGGTCATCGCTCGTCACCTCCGGCCACTGAAGCTAGTTTTCGCACTTCCACCCGAACAACGCGAGCCCACCCGCTTCACACGTAAGGGTGGCGGTGTTCGGGTTCGGCTGTGAGGGAAGGGGCGTGTGTGCTGGGGTGGACAGCGGTGAGTGAGGCAAGGCACGCCTCGGTGGAACTCGACCGTCCGGGTGCTGCCCGCTTCCGTGCCCTGCCAGAGGCCCGCCCGTGTCCGTGCGGCCACCTTCCCGGTGCCGCGGTGGCGTCGCCGCCCCCGCCGTCCGTGCTGCCTCTCCCCGCCCGCGGCGCGTGCGCGGAGGAAAGGGGCCGTCGACGCCCGCCTGCGCCGCCTCGGGCGGCGAGCAGTCCACGGCCCGGGGCCGGTGCGGACTCCGGTCAGGCCCGCGAGAAGACCGCGACCAAGGGCACGGACGCCGAGCCGGGGCGGTTCGGGCCGTGGCCGTCCCGCGCGGCAGCGTGACAGCCCGCGCCCGGCGCCGTGACGGCGCCTCGCTGCGGGCAGCCGTTCCGACGGGGCGACGGGTGCCCCGCCCGAACGAGGCCGACAACCTGGGCGCGGGTCAGGGCGCCCGGGCACCGTGGCCTGACCCACGGCCCCGTGCGCGCCGCGCACCTCCTCGCGGACCCCGCCCGCGCCCCGTGGACGCGGCCCTGCCCGGGGGCGCGGGGCCGGGCGCAGGGTGTGCGCCCGCCAGAACAGCGCGGCGTTCCCCCCAGGTAGCCTTGTCGCGTGCCACGTCTGTCTGAAGTCCTTGCCGAGCTCGACGCCCTCTGGCCCCCCGAGCGGGCCGAACAGTGGGACGCCGTGGGCACCGTCTGCGGCGAGCCCGACGCCGAAGTGACCCGCGTCCTGTTCGCCGTGGACCCGGTCCAGGAGATCGCGGAGGAGGCGGTCAGGCTCGGCGCCGAGCTGATCGTCACCCACCACCCCCTCTACCTGCGCGGCACGACCACGGTCTCGGCGGCCACGTTCAAGGGCCGCGTCGTGCACACCCTCATCAAGCACGACATCGCGCTCCACGTCGCGCACACCAACGCCGACACCGCCGACCCCGGAGTCTCCGACGCCCTCGCGGGCGCACTGGACCTGCGCGTGACGGGCCCGCTCGTGCCGGAGAACGGCCTCGGCCGCGTCTGCGAGCTGGACCACCCGGTGACCCTCCGCGAGTTCGCCGCCCGGGCGGCGAGCCGGCTCCCCGCGACCGCACAGGGCATCCGCGTCGCCGGCGACCTGGACGCGACCGTGCACCGCGTCGCCGTCAGCGGCGGCTCCGGCGACAGCCTCTTCGACGCGGTCCGCGCGGCGGGTGTCGACGCGTTCCTCACCGCCGACCTGCGCCACCACCCGGCCTCCGAGGCCACCCAGCACTCCCCGCTCGGCCTCGTCGACGCCGCCCACTGGGCCACCGAGTGGCCCTGGTGCGAACTCGCCGCCGCGCAGCTCGACGCGATCTCCGACCGCAACGGCTGGAACCTGCGGGTGCACGTCTCCACGACGGTCACCGACCCGTGGGCCGCCCACCACACGTCACCTTCAACCACCTCTGGAGCCCCCAACTGAACGCCGCGCCCGCCGACCAGATCCGCCTCCTCGACGTCCAGGCCCTGGACACCCGTCTGTCCCAGCTGGCCCACAAGCGCCGCACGCTGCCGGAGCACGCCGAGATCGAGTCGCTGACCAAGGACCTCACCCAGCTCCGCGACCTGCTGGTCGCCGCGCAGACGGAGGAGAGCGACTGCGCCCGCGAGCAGACCAAGGCCGAGCAGGACGTCGACCAGGTCCGTCAGCGCGCCGCCCGCGACCAGCAGCGGCTGGACTCGGGCGCGATCACCTCCCCGAAGGACCTGGAGAGCCTCCAGAAGGAGATCGTGTCGCTTTCCAAGCGCCAGGCGGACCTTGAGGACGTCGTCCTGGAGGTCATGGAGCGCCGGGAGTCCGCGCAGGAGCGGGTGAACGAGCTGACCGAGCGCGTCGCCTCCGTGCAGGCGAAGGCCGACGACGCGACGGGCCGCCGCGACAAGGCGCAGGAGGAGCTGGACGGCGAGGCGGCCTCGGTCGCCAAGGAGCGCGCGCTCGTGGCGGATTCGGTCCCGGCGGACCTGATGAAGCTGTACGAGAAGATCCGCGAGCAGCAGGGTGGGGTGGGTGCGGCCCGCCTGTACCAGCGCCGCTGCGAGGGCTGCCACATCGAGCTCAACATCACGGAGCTGAACGAGGTCCGCGCGGCCGCGGCCGACACCGTCGTCCGGTGTGAGAACTGCCGCCGCATCCTGGTCCGCACCCCGGACTCTGGCCTCTGATGGACGGGCTCGCGCCGCGTGAGCTGATCGTCGAGGCCGACGGCGGCTCCCGGGGCAACCCGGGCCCCGCCGGTTACGGCGCGGTGGTCCTGGACCCGGTCTCGGGGGAGGCCCTGGTGGAGACGGCCGAGTACATCGGCGTCGCCACCAACAACGTGGCCGAGTACAAGGGCCTCCTCGCCGGCCTGCGCGCTGCCCGCGAACTGGCGCCGGAGGCGACGGTCCGGGTCCGCATGGACTCCAAGCTGGTCGTCGAGCAGATGTCCGGCCGCTGGAAGATCAAGCACCCGGACATGAAGCCGCTGGCGGCGGAGGCGGCGCGGGTCTTCCCGGCGGACCGGGTCTCGTACGAGTGGATCCCCCGCGCCCGGAACAAGCACGCCGACCGCCTCGCGAACGAGGCCATGGACGCGGGCCGCCGGGGCGCCCAGTGGACCCCGTCCACCTCCCGCGCGGCCCTGGACGCGGCGGCGGCCCGGGTGGTCGGCGACGCCACGGCAGGCGCGGCGAAGGCCCGTGCGGCCCTGGCCACGGCCGCAGGCGCGGCCGGGTCCGCCGCTGCCGCCGCCACGGGTACTCCCGCCGCCGTGCGCGACGGGGGTTCCCCCTGGCCGGTCGAGGCCGAGAACGCGGGAGAGGGCGGGCACGGCGGCACCCCCGAGGGGGCCGAACCCGGCCCGCCCCTCAGCCGCGACGAGCCCCGGCGGCGGCCCACCGTCGGATGGGCCGCCGCCCCCGACCTCGGCGAACCCGCCACCTTCGTCCTGCTCCGCCACGGCGAGACCCTCCTCACCCCGCAGAAGCGGTTCTCCGGCAGCGGCGGCACGGACCCGGAGCTGTCCGAGGCCGGCCGCCACCAGGCCGAGGCCGCCGCCGAGATGCTCGCCGCGCGCGGCACCGTCCAGGACATCGTCGCCTCGCCCCTCCTCCGCTGCCGCCAGACCGCCCAGACCGTCGCCGCCCGCCTCGGCCTGGACGTACGGATCGAGGAGGGTCTGCGCGAGGCCGATTTCGGCGCCTGGGAGGGCCTGACCTTCGCCGAGGCCCGCGAACGCCACCCCGAGGAACTGGACGCCTGGCTGGCGTCCCCGAAGGCCGCACCCCCCGGCGGCGAGTCGTTCGCGGCCGTGTCCCGCCGGGTCGCCGCCGCCCGCGACCGCCTGACGGAGCGCTACGCGGGCCGCACGGTCCTGCTGGTCACCCATGTCACGCCGATCAAGACCCTGGTGCGGCTGGCCCTCGGTGCCCCGCCGGAGGCACTGTTCCGCATGGAGCTGTCGGCCGCGTCGATCTCGGTCATCGCGTACTACCGGGACGGCAACACCTCCGTACGGCTCCTGAACGACACGTCCCACCTGCGAGCGGGGGAGCGGCGCACATGACGACAGCCGGCTGGGAACTCTCCTACGACGTCACGGCGTTCCAGCGGCAGGCCGCCGCCTACCTGGAGAGCCACCCGGCCCGCTGCACCGCCCTGCTCACCACCGCCGAGAACCTGCGCGTCCACGGCCCGCGGTCGTACGGGGGCGGGGACCCGCGCTTCGGATGGTGGCGGGCGACGGATGGCGGCCCGGTCGAGGCCGCGTTCGTGTACACGCCGCCGTCCCCGCCGCTGCTCGGCCCCATGCCGGACCGCGCCGCGCGGGAACTCGCGGTCGCGCTGCGGCTCACTGGCGCGGACCTGACGGGCGTCAAGGGTGTCGACGGCTCGGCCCAGGCGTTCGCGGAGACCTGGACGGACGACGCGCCCCGCACCTGGGCCGTGGCCTTCCGCCTCCGGCTCCTGAGACTGGCCGAGCTCGCCCCGCCCCGGCCCGCGCCGCCCGGCACCGGGCGCCGCGCCACGCCCGGGGACGTGCCGATGGCGGCCGCATGGATGCGCGCCTTCATCGCCGACACGGGCCAGGAGACCGGCCCGGACACGGACTTCACGGCCCACGTAACCCGCCGCATCGCGAACGGGGGCCTGTACCTGTGGGAGGCGGACGGTCGTCCCGTGTCGATGGCGGCACACTCACTCGTGGTGGCCGGCCAGTCCCGTGTCGGCCCCGTCTACACCCCGCGTGAGTGCCGCGGGCGCGGCTACGGCGCCGCCGCCACCGCCGCGGCCACCAGGTCGGCCCTCACCGCGGGCGCCCGGCAGGTACTGCTGTTCGCGGACGCGGCGAACCCCACGAGCAACGCCCTGTACGAACGCCTCGGCTACCGCCTGCTGGGCCACCACGTGGACATCGACTTCGCCTGAGGCACACCGTCCGGCAGTCAGTGCACCTGTTCCACCAGCACGTCCAGCGACCAGGGCTTCCCGCCCCGGGCGGGCGCCTCGGCCTCGACGACGTACCCCAGCCCGCGCAGCACCTCGACCAGCTCGCCGGGCTCGGACGGCGCGGCCCCGGCCTCCAGCAGACTCCGCACGATCCGCCCCTTGGTGGCCTTGTTGAAGTGGCTGACCACCTTCCGCGTCGGCGCGTGCAGCACGCGGACGGTCGCCGTCCGCCCGGCCACCTCGCCCTTCGGCCGCCACGCCGCCGCGTACGCCGACGAGCGCAGGTCCAGCACCAGACCGTCCCCGGCGGCCTCCGGCATGGCCGCCGCCATGGGCCCGCGCCAGTACGCGCCGAGCGCCCCCAGCCCGGGCAGCCTCACGCCCATGGAACAGCGGTACGACGGGATCCGGTCGTCGACCCGCACCGCGCCCCACAGCCCCGAGAACACCAGCAGCGACTCCCGGGCGCGCTTCCGGGCCGCCGCGTCGAGCGTGGCGAGGCCCAGCGCGTCGTACAGCACCCCGGTGTAGATCTCCCCGGCGGGCCGCGCCCCGGCGCCGAGCAGCCTGGCGTTCTTGGCGACCTCCCCGCGCAGCCCCTCGCTCAGGCCCAGCACCTCGCGTGCCTTCTCCTCGTCGCCCGCGCACAGCTCGACCAGCTCGGCCAGCACGGCCGCCCGCGCCTCCGCGAGCCCCGGCAGCGACAGTCCCTCCGGTGCGAGCGGCGCACCCCGCCCGGAGGCGGCCTTGCCTTCCGAGGGCGGCAACAGGACAAGCACGGTGTGTCTCCTTCGTACGTACGCGGGCGGGGGTGCGGCCCCCACGGCGCCCCGAGCCTCCCGGCAGGGGCGCCGCCCGCCAGCGTACAAACCCCGCACGACGACCACGCACCACACGGAGGGCAGCCCGACATGCCGTACCCCCACCCCGGGCCTACGCTCGCGTTATGCCCCGTCGCCACCTCCATGTGACCGGCGCCGCCGAGGCACCCCTGGGGGTCGCCCTGCGCGGCCTGCGCGCCGAGCTCGACGTGCCGCGCGGTTTCCCCGAGACCGTCCTGGCCGAGGCGGAGGCAGCCGCGAAGGCCCCGCGGCTGCCCGCGCGGGACGCCACGGACCTGCCGCTGTTCACCGTCGACCCGCCCGGCTCCCGGGACCTCGACCAGGCCATGCACCTGGCCCGCCGCGCGGACGGCGGTTACCGGGTGCACTACGCGATCGCGGATGTCGCCGCGTTCGTCACGCCCGGCGGCGCGGTCGACGCGGAGGCGCACCGCAGGGTCACGACCCTGTACTTCCCCGACGGCCGCGTCCCGCTGCACCCGCCGGTCCTGTCCGAGGGCGCGGCCAGCCTGCTGCCGTCGCAGAGCGTGCCCGCGCTGCTGTGGCGCATCGACCTGGACGCGTACGGGCGCCGGGTCGCGACCGAGGTGCACCGCGCACTGGTCCGCTCGCGCGCCCGCCTCGACTACGCGACGGTGCAGCAGCAGACCGACACGGGTACGGCCGAGGAACCGGTGGCGCTGCTCCGCGACATCGGCAGGCTGCGGGAGGGGCTGGAGGCCGAGCGTGGCGGCATCTCCCTGCGCGTGCCCGAGCAGGAGATCACCGAGCGCGACGGCGGCTACCACCTGGCATTCCGCCCACCCCGCCCCGCGGACGCCTGGAACGCACAGATCAGCCTGCTCACCGGCATGGCCGCGGCGGACCTCATGACGGCCGCGGGCACCGGCATCCTCCGCACCCTCCCCACGGCCCCGTCCGGCGCCGTGGCCCGGCTGCGGCGCTCCGCGCAGGCACTGGGCGTCGACTGGCCGCATCACGTCTCGTACGCGGCCCTGCTGCGCTCCCTGGACCCGGACGAGCCCCGGAACGCCGCGTTCCTCCAGGACTGCACGGCCCTGCTGCGCGGCGCCGGCTACACGGTCTTCACGGACGGCAACCTGCCCGTCCCCGCCCTGCACGCCGCCGTCGCCGACGAGTACACCCACTGCACGGCCCCGCTGCGCCGCCTCGTCGACCGCTACGCGGGCGAACTGTGCGTCGCGGCCGCCGCGGGCGCCGAACCGCCCGAGTGGGTGCGGACCGCGCTCCCCGGCCTGCCCCGCCGGATGGCCGAGGGCACCCGCCGCGCCAACCGCGTGGAGCGTGAATGCCTCGACCTCGTGGAGGCGGCCCTCCTGATGGACCGGGTGGGCGAGGTCTTCGCGGGCGTCGTCGTGGACGTCCGCGACGACGACCCGACGACCGGCACGGTCCACCTATCGGACCCGGCGGTCATCGCCCGCGTCGACAGCCGGTCCGCCTCCGAACCCCTGCCCCTGGCCGAACGCCTGGAGGTCCGCCTCACCGCGGCCTTCCCGGGCCGCGAGAAGGCCCGCTTCGTCCCGGCGTGACCGCGGCCCGCCGGGTTCGGGGGCAGGGGGAGAGCGGGCGGGAGATGGGAAAGGCTCCGTTCTCACGGACGGTGGGTGCGGCGATGTCCCAGTCCGAGCAGCGACCAAGGAAGGAGCGGGACATGGCTGCCACGGCACATTCTTCGCTCGCGCAGGCGGACGACGTCCTGCTGAGGGCTTCCTGGCACTGGACACGCCGGAGGGCTTCCGAGCGGAGCTCGTCGAGGCGGAGATCGTCGTGACACCACCGCCGGACGGGACCATGCGGACGACGTCAGCCAGATCCTCAGGAAGGTTCTGAAGCGTTCGCGGACTGAGGCGGATTTCTGCGGCCGCCAGAGTCCCAAGATCCCGAGTGCGGGAGGTCGCACCCCGAACCGTGTGATCCCCGACGGCACCTTCGCACCGCTGGAGGGCAGGCCCCCTTCGGCTTCGACCTGGAGACCGCCGACCTCCTCTCAGGCCCGGTGTCCCCGCGCGGCCGGGTACCATGGTCCGCACGGCAGACGAGCCGGGCGGACGGCCGCGTGGAGCCCCCAGGGGCTTCCCGAGGAACGTCCGGGCTCCACAGGGCAGGGTGGTGGCTAACGGCCACCCGGGGTGACCCGCGGGACAGTGCCACAGAAAGCAGACCGCCGGGGGCCTCGGCCCTCGGTAAGGGTGAAACGGTGGTGTAAGAGACCACCAGCGCCTGAGGTGACTCAGGCGGCTCGGTAAACCCCACCCGGAGCAAGGTCAAGAGGGACCGTCGCAAGACGGTCCTGCGCGGACGTTCGAGGGCTGCCCGCCCGAGTCCGCGGGTAGACCGCACGAGACCGGCGGCAACGCCGGTCCTAGATGGATGGCCGTCGCCGTGGGTGCCCGCGAGGACCCCACGGAACAGAACCCGGCGTACAGCCCGACTCGTCTGCCGCCCCTTCGGGGGCAGGCCCCTGATCAGGTGTTTTGCCTGGTCAGGGGTCGCTTTCATACCTCCGCAGCCGAGTGACCGTTGCTCACTCTTTGTAACTGTTTCCGGGTGTTTCTCGGTGCTGTGTGGCGATCCTGTGGCGGTGACGACGCCCCGATGAGCCGATCGTGAGCGGGCTGCATGAAGGGCCCCACCTCGTCTGGCGCACTCTCTGCTCGGTCAGGCCGGTGCTGCTGTGGCGGCATGACGGAGGCGGTCATGAGAACTCCTTGGGCTGAAGGATGTGGTGCGGGAACCGCCTGCGTTGGGGGCGCGGGCACAAGGATCGCCCGGCGAGGAGGCGGGCCGACGAGGCTCTGTCGTACGGGATGACCGTGATCCACCCGGCTTGCGGGCACATCCGGGAGTACCGCGCCTCGACGCCCGAACCGCGCCGCCCGGAGGCGCCGAGTCCACTTCGGCCCGGACAACGCGTACGGAAACGGCCGCCGAGAGGATGACCGGCTGATCTACGAGGACAGCATCGCGCCCGTCCACCGGGCCGGACAGACCGTCCTGTGGAACGGCACCCACCGCATCGATGAACACCTCACCCTGGAGTCCGCGCCGGGCCACACGCCCGGCTCATCCGTACTGCGGCTCGCATCCGGGAGCGACCGGGCGGTCTTTGTCGGCGATCTTCTGCACAGCCCGGTGCAGATCCTCGCGCCCTCCTGCAACAGCTGCTTCTGTCTGGATGCGGCACAAGCAGTGGCCAGCCGCCACCGGATGCTCGAACGAGCCGCCCTCGAAAAGGAGTTGGTCCTCCCTGCACACTTCGGCGGAGCGGGGGCGTGGAAGTCAGGCAAGAGGGCGGCGGGTTCACCCTCGGACGGTGGGCGGCCTACGGTACGGAGTAGGTCGCGTCAGTCATGGCAGTCATGGACCGCGACCATGGCGCACCGGATCTCCGATGTGCCCGTTCGGTGCGCATCCTGAGCCGGCATCGCGCGTGGAGACGTGGGCCCTGCATCCGCCCGTGGGCCGGCCAGGAGCGTGTCCCGGTAATCGGCGACCGGTTGAGGGTCCGTGGTCGGGGTGGCCGATCCGACCTGCCGAGAACGTAACGTCGGATTGCCGCCAGCACCCTTCGCCCGGTTCGCGGACAGTTGGTGACGGCTCGTGCACCGCACGGCGAGCCTCTTCAGCTCACCTCCTGCGAAAGGCGAACGAATGCACGTGGTCCCCGGTCTCAAGGTGCTGTACTTCGGGACTCCGGTGGTGCTGATCAGCTCACGCAACGAGGACGGCACCGCGAACCTCGCGCCGATGTCCTCGGCCTGGTGGCTGGGCCAGTCCTGCATGCTCGGCCTCGGCAACAGCAGCCAGACGGCGGCGAACCTGTTGCGCGAACGCGAATGCGTGCTCAACCTGCCCTCATCGGCGATGGTCGACACCGTCGACCGGATCGCGCTGACCACCGGGAAGCCGGCCGTGCCGGACCACAAGGTGAAGCAGGGCTACCGGTACGAGCCGGACAAGTTCTCGGCCGCGCAGCTGTCCGAGCAGGCATCGGAGCTGGTCCGGGCGCCGCGGGTCGCGGAATGTCCGGTCCAGCTGGAGTGCAGGGTCGTCTCGGCACACCCCTTCGGCAGTCCCACTCCTGCTGCCACCGCCTTCCAGGTCGAGGTCCTTCGTGCCCACGTCGAGGAGGACCTGGTGATCCCGGGGACGCGCTATGTCGACCCGCTCGGATGGGACCCGCTCATCATGAAGTTCTGCGAGTTCTTCGGCGGCGGAGGCAACATCCATCCGTCGAGGCTCGCCGAAGGCTGGAACATGCCGCATGACCTCCAGCCGGCGGTCGGCTGAGCCGGCACTGTGCGCCGGCAACCCGCGCGTGGTTCGGGAACATTCAATCCGCCGACGCCTCGCTGCGGACGCCGACTCCCGGGCCGCGTGCGACGCGCTCACGGCCGGTTTCCTCGCCACGAAGGGCCCGGTCACCGAGGAGCGCAAACGGGTCTGCCTCGACTACGTGTGCGCCGAGATCCCGCTGTTCCTGGACACCCCCGCCATCCTCGGCGTCCCGTCCTCGCTGAACGGCTACCACCAGTTGCTCCCGATGGCCGAGCTGCTCTACTCCCGCGGCGCGGGCCTGCGCGCCTCCCGCAACCAGGGGCACGCCGTCGTCACGCCCCGCGCCGCCGAAGGAGACACCCAGCGATGAGCACCACCACCCCTGAACGCACCCTGCTCGACTTCCCCTTCGACGCGCGCGGCGACCGGCTCCCGCCCCAGGTGGAGGACCTGCGGCGGGAACGGCCCGTCACCCGCGTACGGACCATCGCCGGGGACGAGGCCTGGCTGGTGTCCTCGTACGAGCTGGCCAGACTCGTCCTGGAGGACGACAGGTTCTCGCTGAAGGACACCTCCGTGCCCGGCGTACCCCGCCAGTACGCCCTCACCATCCCGCCCGAAGTCGTCAACGACATGGGCAACATCACCGGCGCCGGGCTGCGCAAGGCCGTGCTCAAGGCCCTCAATCCGATGGCGCCCGGCCTGGTGGACTGGATGCGCGGGCACGCCGCACGGCTCGTGGACCGGCTCGTCGAGCCCGGCCCCACCGCCGACCTGCGGGCCGAGTTCACGAACCCGTACTCCGAGGGCATGCACTGCCGCATCCTCGGCATCCCTCAGCGGGACGCCCCCTTCCTCGCGCGGAGCCTGGACATCGCGTTCATGAACTCCGCGTGCCCCATCGACGGCGCCCGGGTCAACTGGGACCGCGACATCGCCCATATGACCCGGCGGCTCGACGACCCGGCCACCACCGGGCTCATGGCCGAACTAGCCGCGCTGCGCGACGATCCCGACTACGCCCACCTCACCGACGAGATGCACGCCACGGTCGGGGTCACCCTGTTCGGCGCCGGCGTCGTCTCCACAGCCGGGTTCCCTGACCATGGCGGTCTTCTCGCTCTTCCAGCGGCCCGAGGTGTGGGCCGGGCTGCGCGAGCCCCGGAGCGGATCCCCGGGGCCGTGGAGGCGCTGCTGCGGGTCGACCTGTCCATCGGCGACGGGCTGCCCCGGCTGGCGCTGGAGGACGTGACCCTGGGGGACACCCTGGTCAGGAAGGGCGAGCTGGTGCTCGTCCTCGTGGAGGGGGCCAACACCGACCCGGCGGCCTTCCCCGAACCCGACCGGTTCGTCGTCGGGCGGCCCAACGCCGCGGCCCACCTGTCGTTCGGCGGCGGCCGGCACTACTGCCCGGCGACCGCCCTCGGCCGCAGGCACGCCGAGATCGCCCTGCGGGTCCTCGTGGAGCGGCTCCCCGGGCTGCGGCTCGCGGTCCCCGCCGACCAGCTCGTCTGGCGCACCCGCTACATGAAGCGGCTCCCGGAGCAGCTGCCCGTGCTCTGGTAGCCCGCGGGCGGCCGGGCCGCCGAGCGACGGTCCCTGCGCGGGCCGGGTGTCCCCTCGGGCGCCCGGCCCGCCGCGGGTGCGATGTCCCGGTCGTGTCGTCCATGGGGGTGAGCCTCGCCCGTGGCAGCCGCGCGGACGCCCCGGGCGCGGTGTATCCGGTGGGGTGGAACGTCTGATTCCGTCGCTGCGGTGAACGCCACCGCCGTCATCACCGGAGGTCCCGTGCCCATTCCCGTCGACAAGCTCAGCGACCCCGCCGTACGCGCCTTCGTCGCCGCCCTCAACTCCCATGACCGCGCGGCGTTCCACGCGGCCCTCGCGCCCGACGCCACCATGGCGGACGACGGGTCCGACCGCGACCTCGCCCAGTGGACCGAGAACGAGATCTTCGCCTCCCGGGGCCACATGGACGTGGAGACCGAGAAGGGCGGCGGCCGGGACCTCGTCGCGCGCTACCGCAACGACATGTGGGGCGAGATGCGGACGCAGTGGCACTTCGTCGTGGAGGACGGCAAGGTCACGCGCTTCGAGACGGGCCAGGCCTAGGGAACCCTGCGGTACCGGGTCCTCAGGGGCCTGCCCTCACCGGGCGCTCATATCCGCCTGCCCGTACCTGTCACCCGCACCCGCCGGTCGCCCGCCCGCAGCTCCACCGTCAGTTCGCCCGGGCGGCCCATGTCCACGCCCTGGTGGAGAGTGAGGACCGCTTCGTCCCCGACCAGGCCCAGTTCACGGGCGTACGCCCCGAAGGCGGCGGCTGCGGCACCCGTCGCCGGGTCCTCCACGACCCCGCCGACAGGGAAGGGGTCGCGGACGTGGAAGACGGTCTCCGACTCCCGCCACACCAGCTGGACGGTCGTCAGGTCCAACCGGAGCATCAGGGCCCTGAGCCGCTCGAAGTCGTACGACAGGTCCGCCAGTCGCTCGCGGGTGGCCGCCGCCAGCACCAGATGGCGGGCGCCCGCGAAGGCGACCCGGGGCGGCAGCGCCGCGTCCAGCTCCCCGGCCGTCCAGCCCAGTGCGGTCAGCGCCTCCGCCACATCCCCGGCGGCGGCCTCCGTCACCCGGGGCTCCACGCTGGTCAGCGTCGCCCGCACCGTCCCGTCCCGCTCGGACACGGTGACCGGGACCGTCCCGACCGACGTCGCGAACAGCAGGTCGCCCGCGCCCATCCGCTCGCCCAGCGCGATCGCCGTCGCGACCGTGGCGTGCCCGCAGAACGGCACCTCGGCCTCGGGGCTGAAGTACCGGATCGTGAACGCCCGGCCGGGCTCGCCGTCCAGGGTCTCCGGGGGCGGGGTCAGGAACGCCGTCTCGCTGTAGCCGAGCCGGGCCGCGATCGCCAGCATGCCGGCCTCGTCCAGGCCCGAGGCGTCCGGCACGACCCCGGCGGGGTTCCCGCCTCCGGGGTCGGCGGAGAACGCGGTGTAGTGCAGGACCTCAGGACCGGACGTACCAGACGTACCAGACGTACCGGACGTACCGGATGTGCTGGAAGCGCCGGGAGCGCTCGCAGTGCCGGACGGGCTCTCGCTGATCGTCATGCCCGTCCCAACGGCATGGCGCCCGCAGGTTGTTCCCGTCACCCTCCCCATGTACCCGAACGAGTGTGCGGAGAGGTTCCGGTCTGGTCCTCAGCCCCGCCCGATGTACGGCATCGCCGTCGCCATCACCGTCGCGAACTGCACGTTCGCCTCCAGCGGCAGCGAGGCCATGTGGGCCACCGTGCGTGCCACGTCCGCCGCGTCCATCACCGGCTCGGGCGCCAGCGTGCCGTTCGCCTGGAGGGTGCCGGCCTGCATGCGCGCGGTCATCTCCGTCGCCGCGTTGCCGATGTCGATCTGGCCGCAGGCGATCCGGTGCGGGCGCCCCTCCAGCGACAGGGACTTCGTCAGACCCGTCACCGCGTGCTTGGTCGCCGTGTACGCCACCGAGTGCGGGCGCGGCACATGCGCCGAGACCGAGCCGTTGTTGATGATCCGGCCGCCCTGCGGCTCCTGCGCCTTCATCTGCCGGAACGCTGCCTGGGCGCACAGGAACGCCCCCGTCAGGTTCACGTCGACGACCTGCCGCCAGGTGTCGTACGCGACGTTCTCCAGCGGGGTGCCGCCGCCCGCGAAGGATCCGGCGTTGTTGAAGAGCAGGTCCACGCGCGCGTACCGGTCCCGCACCGCCGTGAACAGCGCCGCCACCTCGTCCGGCGCCGTCACGTCCGTGGGCACGCAGAGGGCCTCGCCGCCCGCGAGCGCGGCCGTCTCCTCCAGTGGCTCCGCCCGGCGCCCCGCCAGGGCCAGCGACCAGCCCGCCTCCGCCAGCGCCAGTGCCACGCTCCGGCCGATGCCCGAGCCGGCTCCGGTCACCACCGCGATCCTTGCAGCGTCCATGGAGCCGCAGCGTACGGGAGCGTCCGTCAGTCGGACAGGATATGTCCACTATGTGAACGTCACCCTCCGGGCTATCGCGTGCATCCGCCGCCCGTCCTGGCCATTGAGCTTTCAACAAACGGGGCGAGCTGAGAGCATGGCCGGGCCCACCCCAGGACAGGAGACGAACCCCCATGCCGGAGACCGGCCCGAGCACGCAGGACCCGAGCACGCGGAACCCCGTACCGGCCGACCGGCCCGCAGGCCCACCCCGCCTGCCCGCCGCGCGCCGCGTCGGGCTCCTCGTGACCCTCGTCCTCGGTGGCCTCACCGCCCTGCCGCCGCTCTCCATGGACATGTACCTCCCGGCCCTGCCCGAGGTCACCCGGTCCCTGCACGCGCCTGCCGCCACCGTCCAGCTCACCCTCACCGCCTGCCTCGCGGGCATGGCCGCGGGCCAGCTCGTCGTCGGGCCGATGAGCGACAAGTGGGGCCGCCGCCGCCCGCTCCTGATCGGCATGATCGTGTACGTGGCGGCCACCGCCGTGTGCGCGCTCGCCTCCAGCGCGGGGCTGCTCATCGGCTTCCGGCTGCTCCAGGGGCTCGCGGGCGCGGCGGGCATCGTGATCGCCAGGGCCGTCGTCCGCGACCTCTACGACGGCGTCGAGATGGCCCGGTTCTTCTCCACCCTCATGCTGATATCCGGCGTCGCACCCGTCGTCGCTCCGCTCATCGGGGGCCAGGTGCTCCGGGTCACCGACTGGCGCGGCGTCTTCCACGTCCTGACCGTCGTCGGTGCCGTGCTCACCTTCGTGGTCTGGAAGTGGCTGGCCGAGACCCTGCCGCCGGAGCGGCGGCACGCCGGCGGGGTGGGCGCGGCCCTGCGCACCATGCGCGGGCTGCTCGCCGACCGCGTCTTCCTCGGCTACACCCTGGCGGGCGGGCTCGCCTTCGCGGCGCTCTTCGCGTACATCTCCGCCTCGCCGTTCGTCGTCCAGGAGATCTACGGTGCCTCCCCGCAGACCTTCAGCCTGCTGTTCGGGCTCAACTCGGTCGGGCTGGTGATCGCCGGACAGATCAACGGCAAGCTGCTCGTCGGCCGGGTCAGCCTCGACAAGGTGCTGACGGCCGGCCTGGCCGTGATCACGGTCTCGGCCCTGGCGCTGCTGCTGATGACCTGCGGCGTCTTCGGCCCGGTCGGGCTCGTCCCGATCGCCGCCGGGCTCTTCGTCCTCATGTCCGCGATGGGCCTGACCCTGCCCAACACCAACGCCCTCGCCCTGATGCGGACCCCGCATGCCGCCGGGTCCGCCTCGGCGCTGCTCGGCACGGCGTCGTTCATGGTCGGAGCGGTCGCCTCCCCGCTCGTCGGGATCGCGGGGGAGACGACAGCCGTGCCGATGGCCGTCGTACAGCTGAGCTGCGCGGTCGCGGCGCTCGGCTGCTTCCTGGGGCTGGGCCGCCCGTGGCGGGGCGAACCCGCGTCCGCGCCTACGATGGATCGGTGAACGCCACCCTCGCCACCCCGGACGCCCTGCGCGCGGCCCTCGCCGGGCTGCTCGACGGGCTGCCCCCGACGAAGGCCGCGCAGGCGGTCGACCGGCTGATCGCCAGCTACCGGGGTGCCACCCCGACCGACGCGCCCATCCTGCGGGACCGCGCGGACGTCGCCGCGTACGCGGCCTACCGGATGCCCGCGACGTTCGAGGCGGTACGGGCCGCGCTGGCCGCGCTGCGGGAGGCGGCGCCGGGGTGGGCGCCGGGCACCCACACGGACGTGGGCGGCGGGACCGGCGCGGCCACCTGGGCCGTGGCGGACGCCTGGGAGGACGCCCCGCCCCGTGCCGCCGTCCTCGACTGGGCCGAACCGGCCCTGGCGCTCGGCCGCGAACTGGCCGCCGGGCACCCGGCCCTGCGCGGGGCCGACTGGCGGCGGGCGCGCATCGGCTCGTCACTCGGCCTCGACGCGACGGACCTCGTCACCATCTCGTACGTGCTCAAGGAGCTGGCTCCCGAGGACCGCGGGGCCCTCGTGTCGGAGGCGGCGCGGGCCGGGCAGGCAGTGGTCGTCGTCGAGCCGGGCACGCCCGACGGATACGAGCGGATCATCGCGGCACGCGACCGGCTCGTGGCGGCGGGGCTGCGGGTGGCCGCGCCCTGCCCGCACAGCGAGAGCTGCCCCATCGTGCCGGGCGCCGACTGGTGCCACTTCTCGGCGCGGGTGGCGCGGTCCTCACTGCACCGGCAGGTGAAGGGCGGGTCGCTCGCGTACGAGGACGAGAAGTTCGCGTACGTGGTGGCGACGAGGTTCCCGGTGGACCCGGCCCCCGCCCGGATCACCCGCAAGCCCCAACTCCGCAAGGGACAGGTCCTCCTGGACCTGTGCGTCCAGCCGCCGGGCCTGCGCCGCGACACGGTCACGAAGCGGCACGGCGCGCGCTACAAGGAGGCCCGCGACGCAGGCTGGGGCGCGCCCTGGCAGTGACGCGCGCCGCGCACGGGGTGGGCCGGTGCGGCAGGTCGCGGGGCCGCGGGGCCGGTTCCGCCGAGCCCGCCTTCCTCCGCGGTCCCGACTCCGCCGGGGCAGCGGCACCGCCGCCGTTCCGAGGGCGGGCGGGCGCACCCGCTCCGGCCTCCACCGGTGGTGCGCCGACCGAGGCGGGGAGGGCCGCGGACGGCGCCGCCCCGCGGTGGAGGGCCCCCGGCCCGTCCACCGGACATCAGGCGGGGCGCCGCCGCGGCGATGCCGCTCATGGACCGGAGGCCGGTCCGTGAACGCCCTGCTCCTCATGCGCCGGAGGGGCCGGAACGCGGCCCGCCCGGAGCATGAGGACGAGCGCCGTTCCGGGGGTGCCCGCTCCGGGGGAGCGGAACGGGGGACCGGGAGCGGAGCCACCGGTCCCGGGAAGGAGCGGAGACTAGAGGCGGAGCTCCTGCGTGCAGCACTTGACGCTGCCGCCGCCCTTCAGCAGCTCGCCCAGGTCCATGCCGACGGGCTCGAAGCCCCGGTCGCGCAGGGGCCGGAACAGCCCCACCGCGGCCTGCGGCAGCAGGACATGGCGGCCGTCGCTCACCGCGTTCAGGCCCAGCGCCGCCGCGTCCGGCTCCTCCGCGAGCAGCGCGCCGGGAAACAGCCGGGCCAGCACCGCCCTGCTCCCGGCCGAGAACGCGCCCGGGTAGTACATGACCTCGTCCGCCGCCTCGTCCAGCACGCACAGCGCCGTGTCGAGGTGGTAGTACCGCGGGTCCACCAGGTCCAGGCCGATCACCGGACGCCCGAAGACCTCCTGCGCCTCGTCCCCCGCGAGGGACGTGGAGCGGAAGCCCCGCCCGGCCAGGATGTACGACGCGGTGACCGCGAAGTCACCCTCGCCCTCGTTGACGTGCTCGGGCTCATGGACGTCCGGGAAGCCGTTCTCCCGGAACCAGGCGCGGTGCGCCTCCGCCTCGGCGGTGCGCTCCGGGTGCAGGAACCTGGCGCCCAGCACCCGGCCCCCGACCACGGTCGCGCCGTTCGCGGCGAACACCATGTCCGGCAGGTCCGGACGGGGTTCCAGCAGGTCCACGGTGTGGCCGAGCGCCCGGTAGCGGTCGCGCAGGTCCTCCCACTGCGCGAGCGCCAGCGGCAGGTCGACCGGCTTCGCCGGATCCATCCAGGGGTTGATGGAGTAGGTCACCCTGAAGTGCGTGGGCGGACACATCAGGTAGCGGCGCGGTGTTGCGTCACGAGGCAAAGAAGGCTCCTCACAGACGGCCGGTGCACGCGGGTCGCGTGCGACGCGGGTAGTGCGTCGCTGTCATGGTGCGCCCGAGACGGGCCTTCGCGCATCACACCGTACGGGTGGCATCACTTTCCACCCCGGGGGCGGCGCGTGGGCCTCCTCACGGTGAACACTCCCCGAACAGGGGGCATATCCCGACATTCCTCAGCAACTCGGCCACCCTGGAGACCGGTCCGAATCGGGCACCGTACCCCTCTTCGGCGGTCCGGTCACCCGCGGCGCGGGAAGGTGCGACCATGGCAGGGACCACAGGGGAACCGCACCAGGTGTGAGGGGATAGATGGGCGACGGCATCGGCCGCTACCGCGGCGGCACGGAGAGCAGACTCGCGCACTGGCTGCGCCGGCGCCCGAAGAAACCGTCCGTCACCGCCGACCCGGGCCGTGAGGAGATCCTCCTGGCCACCGCCGCGGCCGGACTGCCGCTCGCGCCCGCCGCCTACCCCTCCGGATACCGCTGCTCCTGCGAGCGCATCGGCTGTCCCACACCGGCCCGCCATCCCGTGTCCTTCGCCTGGCAGACGCAGTGCAGCACGGACCGCGCGCAGATCGAACGCTGGGCGCGCGCGCAGCCCCAGGCCAACTTCATCACCGCGACCGGCATGGTCCACGACGTCCTGGACGTTCCCGTGGAGGCCGGTCGCTCCGCGTTGGAGCGGCTGCTTGAGCAGGGGATCGAGGTCGGGCCGGTCGCCGAGGCGGGTGACACGCTGGGCGAGGGCCGGATGCTGTTCTTCACCGCCACCCGGGGCACCCCGGAGGACGAGGACGAGTGGTGGCCCTGCGAGCTGGACTGCCACCCCGAGACCATGGACGAGCACCCGGGGATGCGCTGGCACTGCCGGGGCAGCTATGTCCTCGTACCGCCCGCGCGGCTGCCCGGGGAGCACGAGGTGGCGTGGCTGCGGGGCCCGGAGCACCCGCTGCCGGACCCCCTGACCCTGCTGGAGACACTGACCGACGCCTGCGCCCGGCACGCCGACGAGCACGGCGACCGCCACGCGGCGGCCTGGCCCCTCAGCCGCTGAAAGCCGGACTGACGGAACGGGCTGTCCGACCGGACTGGCGGAAGGGCCCCGGCCGGCTCAGGAGCCCGTCAGCGCCGTCACGCCCTGGAAGCGGTTCACCACCGCCATCCGGCCCGCGTCGCCCGCCTTGCCGTCCGTGCCGTCCTCGGCCGGGCCCGCCACAGCCGCCGCGCTCAGCACCCACTCCTTCGTCACCGTGTTGCGCACCTCGCCCGTCAGCAGCGGCTTCTCGTTGTCGCTCACCTTGGGCCGGTACCCCTGCGCGGCCGTGCGCCGCTCGTGGTAGCGCGTCGCGAAGAAGACCAGTGCCCCGCCGTCCTCGGTGACCAGCCCCAGGGGCCGGAACGTTCCGGTGTCCAGGGGCTGGTCCACGTACTGGATGGCCAGCCCGGGCCGGTTGGCGATCTTCGCGCGCTCCTCGCGCAGTGCCGTGGTGTGCGGGCCGGGCAGGAACGTCCCGGGCTTCCCGGTCTTCAGGAACGACGCGTAGGCCTCGCTGATGCCCTCGATCCTGCTCTCCGTGACCGGTTCCGCGAATCCGTCCGCGCCCGTACGGAACGCGGGCACGTCCTTCTCCCCGAGGATCGTCAGGTGGGACGCCTCCCACAGCTGGTCGGAGCCGTTCCGGATGAAGACCAGCAGCCAGCGGTTGTCGCCCGCGCCGCCGTCGTCGGCGTCCCGGTTGGAGTCGGTGTCCGCGACGAACCAGCGAGGCCAGCCGGCCTTCTTCGGGATCAGGAACCGCGCGTCCGTCAGCTCCAGCGGCCTGTACTTCGGATTGCCCTGCGGGTGGGTCACCGAACGCGCCTTCAGTCCCGCCTGTCGTATCGCGCCCAGCGACCCGGTCACCCGGTGCGCGTCGAGCGCCGGATCGTACGCCTTGTCGGCCGCGTTGTACGCCTCGACGAACTCCGCCAGCGTCCGCTCGGCCTCGTCCTGCCCGACCGCCGGTACGACCTCCAGCTCACCGTGGACGGTCACGCATCCGCTCGCCGTTCCCGCCAGCAACGCCACCGCCGCGAGGACGCCCAGCGCCCGGCCCAGCCTTGTCATCGGTTGCCTTCTGCTCGACCCCTACTGACTGACCGACCGAACCCTACCCGGGCCCGGAAACGGCCCGTTCGGTCGGGCCGTGCTTGAATGCCCGACGTGATGAGCGCGCCTGACGTCCTGTCCGCCCCTTTCGTCGTCGACGTCCTGTCCGTCTTCTGCGACGGCGAGGGGCGGAACGGCAACCGGCTCGGAGTCGTACGGGAGGGGCGCCTCTGCCCGGACCCGGCCGACCGGCAGCGGCTCGCCCGGCGACTCGGCCACAGCGAGACGGTGTTCGTCGACGATCCGGAGCGCGGCGTCCTCGACATCTACACGCCCAGCGTGCGCCTCCCGTTCGCCGGACACCCCGTCGTGGGCGCCGCCTGGCTGCTCGACCTGGAGGTGCTGGACCTGGAGGTCGGGGAGGTGTGGGCCCGCGCCGACGGGGAGTTCACCTGGATCGAGGCCCGAGCCGAGTGGGCTCCGCAGCGCACGCTGCGCCAGTACGGCTCCGCCGCCGACGTCGACGCGCTCGACGTGCCGCCGCCGGGGGAGTGGATCTACGCGTGGGCGTGGGAGGAAGAGGCGGCCGGCCGTGTGCGGGCCCGCGCGTTCCCCGGGCGCGGGGACGGCATCGAAGAGGACGAGGCGACGGGCGGTGCGGCGCTGCTGCTGACCGCGCGGCTGGGCAGGGCGCTGAACATCACGCAGGGCCGGGGGTCGCAGATCATGACGGCCCCCGGCCCGGACGGCGTGATCGAACTGGGCGGCAGGGTGCGCCGCCTGGGAGCCTGAGGGGGGTCAGGCGCTCAGCGGGAACTCTTCGCCCAGCTCCTGGAACACGGCCGTGTTCAAGGCGAAGGCCCGCTTGCACTCGTCGACGATCCGCTGCTTCTCCAGGTCGTCGGCGTCCACTGCGTCGAGCAGTTCGCGGTAGTCGCGCTTGAAAGCGGCGGGGTTGGTGATCCCCGTGAACACGTAGAACCGCACGCCGTCGCCCTTGCGCGCGAAGCCCCAGGTGCGCTCGGCCTTGTCGCGGATGATCTGGCCGCCGGACAGGTCGCCCAGGTAGCGGGTGTAGTGGTGCGCGACATATCCGGCGGGCCAGATGCGGGCGCACTCCTCGACGCGGGCGGCGTACGCGGCGGTGGCGGGGAGCGGGACCGCGGCGGCCTGCCAGCCCGGACCGCGCAGATGGGTCAGGTCACGCTCCAGCTCGGCCGTGCGGAGCAGCTCCGGGCGTATGAAGGGCCCGGCGACCGGGTCGCCCTCCAGCCGCCCGGCGGACTCGCCCTCCAGGGCCCGGTACACGAACCAGAGCTGCTCGGTGTACCGGGCGTAGGCGTCCACGCCCAGTCGGCCGCCGAGCAGGTCGCTCATGAAGGTCGACGTCTCCGCCTCCGTGTGCGCCTCGTGGGACGCGGTGCGGATGAGTGTCGAGAACGGGGTGACGGTGGCGCGTGCGGTCAAGGCGGGCCTCCGGTGGGCCGAGGGGGACCGAGGGGTACGGCGAAGCGCGATGCTGAGCCGATCCTGCTGCTTAGGCTTACCTAAGTCAATGCGTTTCCGACGGACTGTCGGTAAAGACGGTACCCCTCGGACGCGTCAGGGCAACGTGAGGATCTCGGCCCCGGTGTCCGTCACCACGAGCGTGTGCTCGAACTGCGCAGTCCGCTTCCGGTCCTTCGTGACGACTGTCCAGCCGTCCTCCCACATGTCGTACTCGTGGGTGCCCAGCGTCAGCATCGGCTCGATCGTGAAGGTCATGCCGGGCTGCATGACGGTGGTGTGGTGGGGCGAGTCGTAGTGCGGGACGATCAGCCCGGAGTGGAACGACGAGTTGATCCCGTGCCCCGTGAAGTCCCGCACGACCCCGTAGCCGAAGCGCTTGGCGTACGACTCGATGACGCGCCCGACGATGTTGATCTGACGGCCGGGCTTGACGGCCTTGATGGCCCGGTTCAGCGCCTCCCGGGTCCGCTCGACCAGCAGCCGCGACTCCTCGTCCACGTCCCCGCACAGGTACGTGGCGTTGTTGTCGCCGTGGACGCCGTCGATGTACGCGGTGACGTCCAGGTTCACGATGTCGCCGTCGCGCAGGACGGTCGAGTCCGGGATGCCGTGGCAGATGACCTCGTTGACCGACGCGCACAGCGACTTGGGGAAGCCCCGGTAGCCGAGCGTGGACGGGTACGCCCCGTGGTCGCACATGTACTCGTGGGCGATCCGGTCCAGCTCGTCGGTCGTGACGCCCGGGGAGATGTGCCTGGCGGCCTCCTCCATCGCCTGCGCGGCGATGCGGCCGGCACGCCGCATACGCTCGATCGTGTCGGAGTCCTGCACCTCCGGGCCGTCGTACGGCTTCGGGGCGGGCCTCCCGACGTACTCGGGGCGGCGGATGGAGCCGGGGACGGAACGGGCGGGGGAGAGGACCCCGGGAACGAGCAGCGACTGCGACTGGCCAGACATGTCAGCGAGTCTAACCAGCCGGTGCGGGGCACCATGGCGACAGAGGAAGGAGCCGGACATGGCCCTGTTCAGAAGACGCGCGGCGGGGAAGCCGGGCGAGTGGTACTACTGCCTGGAGCACGAGAAGGTCGAGGAAGGCCCGGAATGCCCGGCCAAGAACCGCCTCGGCCCGTACGGGACGGCCGGGGAGGCGTCCCACGCCCTGGAACTCGCGCGTGAGCGCACCGTCCAGTGGGAGTCCGACCCCCACTGGACCGACACCCCCGGCGGCGAGCCCCCGGAGCCCGGACCTCCCGCCCGGTAGCCCGGGCGCACCCCGCTCGGGGGCGCCTGCCTCTTCCGCGCTGGACCGTCCGACGGGCCGGCGTTCACCCCGAGGACGCGCGGTGCCGTTGCGCGTCCTCGTCGGTCGTCGCGTCATACGCGACCAGCCCCGGCAGCGCCGCCGCCAGCAGGCCCACCGCCCCCACGCACGCCGCACCCCCCGCCCAGACCGCCGTCCGCGTCCCCGTCCAGCCCGCCATCGCGCCCGCCCGCACCTGCCCCAGCTGCGGGCCCACGCTGTACGACAGGACCTCGATGCCCGCCAGCCGCCCCCGCAGTCCGTCCGGGATCGTCTGGTTCCAGATCGTGGACCGTCCCAGCCCGCTCAGCATGTCGCCCGCGCCCGCCAGCACCAGGCACAGCAGCACCAGCCAGACGTTCGACAACCGGCCCGCCACCGCCACCGCCAGCCCCCAGCCGGCCGCCCCGCACACCACCATCAGCCCGTGCCGTCGCACCCGCGAGGTCCAGCCGCTGGTCAGGCTCAGCAGTACGGAGCCCACCGCCCCCGCCGTGTACATCAGGCCCAGCGACCACGGCGCGTCCAGCTCGTCCGCCAGGAACGGGAAGAGCGTGTGCGGGAACGCCAGGACCATCGCGACGAGGTCGATCGCGTACGTGCCCAGCAGCACCGGCCGCGACCACGCGTAGCGCGCGCCCTCCGCGATCCCCCGCAGGGACGGCTTCTCACCGCCGCCCGCGGGCGGCGCGGGGGAGAGGCGCAGGCACAGCAGCACGGACACGGCGAAGCAGGCGACCGTCAGGGCGTACGCGACGGCGTGCCCCGCGTACGCCACCACCAGCCCCGCCACCGCCGGCCCCAGGATCGCTCCCGTCTGCCACCGCAGCGCGTTCAGTGCCGCCGCCGCCCCCAGCTGGTCGTGCGGCACGATCCGGGCCAGCAGCGCGTCCAGCGCGGGCCGCTGCAGCCCCGCGGCGGCCGACACCCCGGCCGCGACCAGGTAGACCGGCCACAGCAGCGGCACCGGCAGCAGCGCGTTCACCAGCAGGACCGCGGCCAGCGCCCCCAGGCCCAGCTCCGAGCCGAGGATCACCTTCCGCCTGTCCACCGCGTCCGCCAGCGCCCCGCCGTACAGCCCGAACACCACCAGCGGCACCAGCTCCACCGCCCCCATCGCGCCCACGGCCAGGGGCGACCCGGTGAGGTCCTTGATCTGGAGCGGAAGCGCGACCATGGCCGTGAAGCTGCCGAAGTACGTGATCAGGCCCTGCACCCACAGCAGCCGGAACTCCCGCGAGGAGCGCCAGGGAGACAGGTCGGGCAGAAGGGCGGCGAGCTTGGACGTCACAGCGGGCCATGGTCGGGAGCCGACCGCCGTACCGGCAACCGGTTTTCGCCGCGCCGCCCCTACCAGCGCGGCGGCGGAGGCGCCGTCAACTGGTCGGCCAGCCACGACAGGCGGTCCCGGAAGCGGCGCCGGCCCCGGGGCGCGGGCAGGCCGTTCTCGCCGGCCGCCGCGCTCACCAGGTGCTGGACCATGTCCAGGTCGACGCCCTCCTCCCGCCCCCCGGCCACCGTCAGCGCCTCATGGGCGAGGCCCCGCACCTCCGCGTCGCCGCCGTCCAGCGACAGCACCGTCGCCCCCGCGCGCCGCGCGTCGTGCACCCGCTCCAGCAGGCCGCCGCCCGGCCGGTCCGGGACCACCAGCAGCAGCGTCGCGCCCCGGCCCGCCGCCTCCAGGCGGCCGAGCCCCACCGACAGGTGTGCCGGATCCCGCGGCAGGACCCGGTGCCGTACCAGCGTCGGCGACAGCTCCGGCCGGCCCGACCACATCGCCTCGTCCGCCAGGTGCGCGGCCAGATGCCAGGGCTCGTACGCCTCCGTGCCCACCAGCAGCAGTCCGCCCCCCTGCGGCACCACGGACGAGCGCAGCGCCCCGGCGAACCCGCGGGCGGCGGCGGGCCATCCGGTCCCGTCCAGAACCTCGCGCAGCAGCGCGACACGCACGGCGTCCATGGCGCCGCATCCTGCCCGGACGGCCGCCCGCCACGCGGCCGTTCAGCGCCGGGTCACCCGTACGGGGGGCTTGGCACGTAGTGTCAGTTCCATGACTGACACGGAGAAGAAGCCCGCCCCCGCCCCCCGCGACCCCTGGGACCTGCCCGACGTCTCCGGTCTCGTCGTCGGCGTCCTCGGCGGCACCGGCGACCAGGGCCGCGGTCTCGCCTACCGGTTCGCCCGCGCCGGACAGAAGGTGATCATCGGCTCCCGTGCCGCCGAACGCGCCCGCACGGCGGCCGACGAGCTGGGCTTCGGCGTCGAGGGCGCCGACAACACGGAGTGCGCCCGCCGCAGCGACATCGTCATCGTCGCCGTGCCGTGGGAGGGGCACGCCGCCACCCTCCAGGCGCTCCGAGAGGAGCTGCGCGGCAAGCTCGTCATCGACTGCGTGAACCCGCTCGGCTTCGACAAGCAGGGGGCCTACGCGCTGAAGCCGGAGGAGGGCAGCGCCGCCCAGCAGGCGGCCGAGCTGCTGCCCGAGTCCCGGGTGACCGCCGCGTTCCACCACCTGTCGGCCGTGCTGCTCCAGGACCCGGAGGTCGAGCGGATCGACACGGACGTGATGGTGCTCGGGGAGAAGCGCGCCGACACCGACGTCGTGCAGGCCCTCACCGCCCTCGTTCCCGGCATGCGCGGGGTCTTCGCGGGGCGGCTGCGCAACGCCCACCAGGTCGAGGCGCTCGTCGCGAACCTGATCTCGGTGAACCGCCGCTACAAGGCGCACGCGGGACTGCGGGTCACCGACGTCGAGCGCTGACGGTGCCCTGTGCGGGGCACGGGGGCCCATGGGGGACACTGGACGGGCAGCACACCCGCCAGCCCCTGACAGGAGCCGACCCCATGCCCCGCCTCGCGCTCTACGCCCTCGTCGTCTGCGTGCTCGCCGCCGCCGCGGCCGTCGTCTCCTTCGCGCAGGGCATGTGGCTCGGCATCGTGTGGGTGCTGCTGGCCGGGGTCTCGTCCAACATGTGCTGGTACTACTGGCGCCGCGACCGCCGCCCTGTCAGCGGCTGAGCCCCGGCAGGCGCTCGCAGACCGGGTGCGGCTCCTGCCAGAAACGGTAGAGGTCGCGCCCGCAGGACGACTCCGCCCCGCTCACCCCGAGCACGTCCAGCACCCCGTCGACCAGACCGAAGAACGCCTGGTTCACCGACGGTTCGAACAGCAGGACGAACAGGGCGATGATGCCGTACGGGGCGAACGGCGCGATCTGGCGCCGCACCCGCTCCGAGAGCCACGGCTCCAGCACGCCGTACCCGTCCAGTCCCGGTACCGGCAGGGCGTTCAGGATCGCCGCCGTCACCTGGAGCATCGCGAGGAACGCCAGGGCGGAGCGGAAGCCCGTCGGCACCCCGTCCAGCGTCCCGAGCCAGAACGGCGCCGTGCACACCAGCGCGAACAGCGCGTTCGTCAGCGGCCCCGCCGCCGAGATCAGACTGTGCCGCCAGCGTCCGCTGATGCGGTGCCGCTCGATGAAGACCGCGCCGCCCGGCAGCCCGATCCCGCCCATGACCAGGAACAGCACCGGCAGCAGGATGCTCAGCACCGCGTGCGTGTACTTCAGGGGATTGAGGGTCAGATAGCCCTTGGCGCCGACCGACAGGTCGCCGCTGTGCAGCGCGGTCCGGGCGTGCGCGTACTCGTGGAGGCAGAGGGAGACGATCCACCCGGCGGTCACGAAGACGAACACCAGCAGCCCGCGCCCGACCGATGGCCAGAGCGAGCCGTCCGACGGGGTGCCGGGACCCGCCCACACCGCCCACCCGGCGACGGCCGCGACCGCGGCGATCCCCAGGAACACCGGACTGATCCTTCGCTCCACCGCCGTGGTCATACGCCGTCCCCTCGCCCCGCACTCCGACCCGCATGCCGACCCCGGACCCCGGCCCCGGAATCCGGTCCGTACGACCGTACGCCCCCCGGACGCACCGACAGCCCGCCGATGGGGGAAGTCGGCGGGCTGTCGTCTGTGCCGCAGTGGCTCTGAGATGCGCGTCAGTGGAAGGTGTGCTCCTCCGCCGGGAACGCCCCGCCCTCCACGTCCTGCGCGAACGCCTGCGCCGCGTCCCCGAGGGTCTGCCGCAGGTTCGCGTACTGCTTGGTGAAGCGCGGCACCTTCCCGCCGGTCAGCCCGGCCATGTCGGTCCACACCAGGACCTGGGCGTCCGTGCCCGCGCCCGCGCCGATGCCGATGGTCGGGATGTGCAGCGACCGCGTCACCTCGGCGGCAAGCCCGGCCGGGACCAGCTCAAGGACCAGCGCGAACGCGCCCGCCTCCTGCGCGGCCTTGGCGTCGCGGAGCAGCTGGTGCGCGTCCTCGTCGGCCCGGCCCTGCACCCGGTAGCCCATGGTGTTCACGGACTGCGGGGTCAGTCCCAGATGGGACATCACCGGGATGCCGGCCTGGACCAGCGTCTCCGTCTGGGCCAGCGAACGCTCGCCGCCCTCCAGCTTGACCGCGCCCACTCCGGCTTCCTTGACCAGGCGCGTCGCGGTCCGCAGGGCCTGCACCGGGCCCTCCTGGTACGTGCCGAACGGCAGGTCCGCGACGACCAGCGCCCGCTTGGTGCCCCGGACGACGGCGGCGGACAGGACGGCCATCTCGTCCAGCGTGACGGGCACGGTGGTGTCGTAGCCGAGGTGGCAGTTGCCCATCGAGTCACCGACGAGCAGCACCGGGATCCCGGCGTCGTCGAACACGGACGCGGTCATCGCGTCGTACGCGGTGAGCATGGGCCACTTCTCGCCGCGCTCCTTGGCGGCGGCGATGTCGTGCACGGTGATACGGCGGGTGCCCTTGCCCCCGTACAGCGCCTTGGGGTGCCTCTCGCTCCCCGTGCTGCTGTCGTCGGCCTGTTTCCGGGCAGACTGAAGCGTCATCTGAAACGGCTCCTTCGTCATCTCGAGGCGCCCTCACGGCGTCCCCGGACCATGTCCATGGTGGCACTACGTGCCGCATGGGGGAAGTCGCGGAGGGCGCAGCGGCGCAAGTCACAGCGGAGATCGAGACGGATGTGGCGGGAGGCGGCTCCGGCGGAGCAATCCGACACGCCGCGGCACCGGAGGCGCACGTACGGTGAGGTGTATGGCCTCGTCCACCGGTTCGCCCCGGCCCGCCGCCTCCCCCGGCCCGCCCCCACCGGCCCGGCACCCCCGTCGCTGGGCCGTGCTGGGCGTGCTGATGCTCAGCCTGCTGATCGTGGTGCTGGACAGCTCGATCCTGAACGTGGCGGTCAAGACCATCGCGAGCCCTCCACCCGTCGGACTCGGTGCCACACAGAGCCAGTTGGAGTGGGCGATCAGCGCCTACGCGCTCGTCTTCGCCGGGCTGCTGTTCACCGCCGGGCTCGTCGGGGACCGGCTCGGCCGCCGCGGGACGCTGCTGTTCGGCACCGCCGTGTTCGGCGCGGCCTCCGCGCTGGCCGCGCTGGCGGACTCGCCGGTCGAGCTGATCGCGTACCGGGCGCTGATGGGGTTCGGTGCCGCGTTCGTGCTGCCCGCGACGCTGGGCGTGCTGATGAACGTGTTCGAGCGGGACGAGCAGCCGCGCGCCATCGGGATCTGGGTGGGCGCGGTCGGGGTGGCCACCGCGATCGGCCCGGTGACCGGCGGTCTGCTGCTGGAGCACTTCTGGTGGGGCTCGATCTTCCTGGTGAACGTCCCGGTCGTCGCGGTGTCACTACTGGCCACCCGGCTGCTGGTGCCGGAGTCCCGGGACCCGGCGCCCGGCCGGGTCGACCCCGGCGGTGTGCTGCTGTCGGTCGTCGGGCTCGTGCTGCTCGTGTACGGGATCATCCGGGGCGGCGAACTGGCCGACTTCACCCACTGGGGGGTGCTGCTGCCGGTGGCCGGCGGGCTGCTGGTGCTCACCGGCTTCGTCGTCCACGAACGGCGGGCCGCGCATCCGGCGCTGGACATGGGCTGGTTCCGGGTCCCGGCGTTCTCGGCGGCCGTCGGGGGAATCGCGCTCGTCTTCTTCGCGCTCATGGGCGTGACCTTCTTCACCGCCTTCTACCTGCAGAGCGTGCGCGGCTTCACCCCGCTGGAGACGGGCCTGCTGCTGTTGCCGCTGGCGCTCACCCAGGTCCTGTTCGCGCCGCGCTCCCGGCTGGCGGTGCGGCGCTACGGGGCACGGGCGGTGAGCGCGGCGGGGCTGCTGCTGGTCGCGGCGTGCATGGCCGCGTTCGCGGTCTTCGACGACACGACGCCCCTGTGGGCCGTAGAACTGGTGCTGTTCGCCCAGGGCACGGGCATGGCACATGTGTCGCCGCTGGTGACGGTCACAGTGATGCAGTCGCTGCCGCGGGAGCGGGCCGGCGCGGGCTCGGCGGTCAACAACACGTTCCGGCAGGTCGGCGGGGCGCTGGGGGTGGCGGTGCTCGGCTCGGTGCTGTCGGCCGCCTACCGGGACGGGGTCGAGGGGCACCTCGGTGCGCTGCCTCCGGGGGTACGGGAGTCCGCGGGCGAGTCCGTCGAGGCGACCCTCGCCGCCGCCGAGCGCCTGGGCCCCGCCGGTGAGGCCCTGGTCGGGCCCGCGCACACGGCGTTCCTGGACGCCATGCACCTGACCGCCCTGTGCGCGGCGGTCGTCGCGGCGGCCGGGGCGGTGCTGGTCGGCTCGTTCCTGCCGGGGCGGCGCCCGGCGACGGGCGGCAGCCCGCCCGCGGAGGGGGAGCGGCGGGGGCCGCGGCACGCGAAGGCGCGCCGCTGAGGGGTGGCCACAGGACCGTTGGCCGTGAATGTTCGCGTTTCGTTACAACCCGCGTCTTGACCGCACCCCCAGGAACCCCTCATCGCGCCCGGTCGTCATCGAGGCCGTACGGACGTTCCGTGATCGCCTACTGTCGTGATCCGGGACGGCCGGACGGACCACTGGACACAGGACGTGAGGACGGCGGAATGGCGCGGGTGGACGACATGACCGGGACCGGGGACGGGGCCGACGCACAGCAGCGGCGCCCGGGATCCGGGCTCCGCGCGTCGGCCTCCCTCCGGCAATGGCTCACCCGCTGGCGCGGCGACCCCGGGATCTGGCGCCGCGGCCTCGTCCTCACCGCATGCGCCGTCCTGCTGGCGATGGTGCTGGCGCTGCACGCGTACATCCCCAACGACATCGGGAACCTGGGCAGCCTCGTCGAGACGTTCCTCCCGTGGTTCGGCCTGCTGGTACCGGTCCTGCTCGTGCTCGCCCTGCTGCGCCGCTCGGCCACCGGCCTGATCGCGGTCCTCGTCCCGGCCCTGGTCTGGACGAACCTGTTCGGCGGCGTCGTCACCGACCGGTCGGGCCGCGGCGGCGACCTCACGGTCGTCACGCACAACGTCAACGCCGACAACCCGGATCCCGAGGGCACCGCCACCTCGGTGGCCGCGTCCGGTGCCGACGTCCTGGCCCTGGTGGAGCTGAAGCAGTCCATGGTGCCGGTCTACGAGAAGGCGCTGACCGAGGCGTACCCGTACCACTCGGTGCAGGGCACGGTCGGCGTGTGGAGCAAGCACCCGCTGAGCGACAGCCACCCCGTGAGCATCCGCCTGGGCTGGACCCGCGCGATGCGCGCCACCGTCGCCGCGCCCGGCGGCGACGTCGCCGTGTACGTGGCCCATCTGCCGTCCGTCCGGGTCAAGCTGAAGGCCGGGTTCACCGCCAGCCAGCGGGACGCCAGCGCCGACCAGCTGGGCGAGGCCATCGCCGGGGAGTCCAAGCGCCGCGTGATCCTTCTGGGCGACCTGAACGGCACCATGAACGACCGCGCCCTGCGGGCCGTCACCTCCCAGATGCGCTCCACCCAGGGCGCGGCGGGCGACGGCATGGGCTTCAGCTGGCCCGCCGCGTTCCCGATGGCCCGGATCGACCAGATCCTGGTGAAGAACGTGGAACCGGTGGCGTCGTGGACCCTGCCCAGGACGGACAGCGACCACCTGCCGCTCGCCGCACGCGTGAAGCTCTGAGGACAGCTGTGCTCGTGTTCCCGGAGCCCACGAGCACAGCGACCTCCGAGCGCGGTCCCACGGCGGGCCGCCGGGCCCGCGCGAGCCGGGTGCGGTTCAGCCGCGCAGGGGGTCCTGACGCCAGCGGTTGGTGATGGGCAGGCGCCGGTCCTTGCCGAAGACCTTCGCGGAGATCTTGGTGCCCGGCGGGTACTGCCGCCGCTTGTACTCCGCCATGTCCACCATCCGCAGCGTGCGCGCTACCAGCTCGGCGTCGAAGCCCGCCGCGACGATCGCGTCCATGCCCTGGTCCTGGTCGACGTACAGCTCCAGGATCCGGTCCAGCACGTCGTAGTCGGGCAGCGAGTCCGTGTCCACCTGGTCCGGGCGCAGCTCGGCGCTCGGGGGTTTGGTGAGGGAGTTCTCCGGGATGGGCGGGGTCTGACCGCGCTCCTCGGCGGCCCGGTTGCGCCACCGTGCCAGCCGGAAGACTCCGGTCTTGTACACGTCCTTGATCGGCCCGTACGCGCCCACCGAGTCGCCGTACAGCGTCGAGTAGCCCACCGCCAGCTCGGACTTGTTGCCCGGCGCGAGCACGATGTGCCCCTCCTGGTTGGAGACCGCCATCAGCAGCGTGCCGCGCAGCCGTGACTGCAGGTTCTCCTCCGCGAGCCCGGTCAGCCCGAGCGCGCCCATGTACGCGTCGAACATCGGCTCGATCGGTACGGTGCGGAAGTTCAGCCCCGTGCGGCGGGCCAGCTCGGCGGCATCGTCCCTGGAGTGCTGCGAGGAGTACTTCGACGGCATCGACACGCCGTACACGTGCTCCGCGCCCAGCGCGTCACAGGCGATGGCGGCCACCAGCGCCGAGTCGATGCCGCCGGACAGCCCGACCAGCACCGACCGGAAGCCGTTCTTCGCGGCATACGCGCGCAGCCCGACGACCAGGGCGGTGTACACCTCCTCGTCGTCGTCCAGCCGGTCCGCGTAGCCGCCGGTCAGCTCCGGCTCGTACGCGGGCAGCGGCGCCCCGGACAGGACGACACGCTCGATCCGCAGCCCGTCGTCGACGACCCCCGTGACCGGCTCGGCGGCGGCCCCGGGAAGGTCGAGGTCCAGGATCACGCTGCCCTCCGCGAACTGCGGGGCCCGCGCGACGACCTCGCCGTTCGCGTCCACGACGATCGAGTCGCCGTCGAAGACCAGCTCGTCCTGCCCGCCGGTCATCGCCAGATAGGCGGTCGTGCATCCGGCCTCCTGGGCGCGCTTGCGCACCAGCTCCAGCCGCGTGTCGTCCTTCTCGCGCTCGTACGGGGAGGCGTTGACGGACAGCAGCAGCCCGGCTCCCGCGGTGCGGGCCGCCGGGACCCGGCCGCCCTCCTGCCACAGGTCCTCGCAGATCGCCAGCGCCACGTCCACCCCGTGCACCCGGATCACCGGCAGGGTGTCGCCCGGCACGAAGTACCGGTACTCGTCGAAGACGCCGTAGTTCGGCAGGTGGTGCTTGGCGAACGACAGGACCACCTCGCCCCGGTGCAGCACCGCCGCCGCGTTCTGCGGCGCCCCGGCGGGCTGCCCGACCCTCGGCTGGGCCTGCTCGGCACGGTCCAGGTAGCCGACGACCACCGGCACCTCCCCGAACCCCTCGGCGGCCAGCCGGGCGGCCAGCGCGCGCAGCGCGGTCCGCGAGGCCTCCACGAACGACGGCCGCAGGGCCAGGTCCTCGACGGGATAGCCGGTCAGCACCATCTCCGGGAACGCGACGAGATGCGCCCCCTGCCCGACGGCGTGCCGGGTCCAGTGGACGACGGACTCGGCGTTCCCGGTGAGATCACCGACGGTCGAGTCGACCTGATTCAGAGCGAGGCGAAGTTGAGGCACGCGCCCCAGTGTAATCGTCAGTCCGACGCGATGTCCCGCACTGTGGCACGCACCACCCGCCCCGCCTCCGCCCGCGCCTCCCGGCGCGGTCGCTCAGGACACCGGGCCCCGCCACACGGTGTCCTCGTAGGACCCGATCGACGGCGAGAGCGTCAGCTCCACCTCGCTCAGCGCGTCGGACGGCGCCGAGAAGGAGAACGTCCCGCTGATCGTCTCGCCCGCTCCCAGTCCCTCCTGGCTCCACAGCGTGAGATGCGTGTCCTTGAGGTTGAAGACCATCTCGGCCGGATCCCCGTCCGCGTCCGTGACCATCGGCAGCGACGAGCCGATGTCCACGCCCTGCGGGCCCTCGTTGACATACGTCAGCTTCACCCGGAACGCCGTCTCCCCGGCGGCGACGTCGACGTCGGGGGAGTCCGCCGGGTACCTCTCCGGCTCGCCGATGGTGACCTTGAGCCCGTCCTCGTACGCGAAGGACGTCCCGAAGGGCAGCGGCTCCGGGCTGCCGGGCAGGGTGTTCTCGTTGCCGTCCGCGCCGCCCTCGTCCTCGCCCGGCACCGCCGGGGCCGAGTCCGACGGTCCGTGGTGGTCGATCGGACCCTTGTCCCGGGCCTCCACGATGACCAGCACGACGAGCGTCAGCCACACGAGGGCCGCCACCATCGACAGCGCGCCGAGGATGATGCCGGTGATCGCCATGCCCCGGTTCGTGGCCTCGCCGCGCTTCGCCCGGACCTGGCCCACAATGCCGAAGACCAGGGCCAGGAGACCCAGGACGCCGCCGAACCAGAAGGTGATGGGGACCGTCGCGAAGACGATGCCCACGATGCCCAGCACCATCCCGGTGACGCCGAGCCCGTTGCGCGGCGGGGGCGGGGGCGGATACGGCATCCCCGGGAATCCCGGCATTCCCGGAGAGCCGTACGGCGACTGCGGAGTCTGCGGCGGCGGGGGCCAGCCGCCCGGCTGGTGCGGGCCGTTCTGCGTGGGCATGGTCATGCGAAGTCTCCCCCCGAGCGAAAGGATCACCCTAGCGGTGACCCCGCCCGGGGGGACCGTCGGCCCTGCCCGGAGGCGTGCTCAGCGGCGGTAGCCCAGCACCGTCATCATCCCGGCCTCCGCGTGGTAGACGTTGTGGCAGTGCAGCATCCACAGGCCCGGGTTGTCCGCGTCGAAGTCGACGGAGAGGTTCCGTCCCGGCAGGATCACCGCCGTGTCCTTGCGCGGCCCGCCGGCGGCATCGGCCAGCTGGAAGGTGTGGCCGTGCAGATGCAGCGGGTGCCACATCTGCGTCGAGTTGGCGAACACCAGCCGGATCCGCTCGCCCGCCTTCACCGCGTGCCGCGGGTCCGGAGTGTACGGCCGCCCGTCGAACGCCCAGTCGTACCTCGCCATCCCACCGGTGAGCCGGATCCTCACCGTCCGGTCCGGCTCGCGCGGCGCGAGCGCGACGGACGGGTCTGCCTTCAGCCTGCCGGCCGTCAGAACGGCGCCGGTCAGCTCCTTCGGCCGTGCGGACGCCTCAGGTGTGGCCCCCGCGCCGGTACGCAGCACCGCCAGCGCCGTCGCCTGCTTGCCCTCCGCCTCCGCGACCAGCGGGAACACCCCGTCGCCCGCCGTGACCAGCACGTCGTACCGCTCGCCCATGCCGACGAGCAGCGCATCCGTCCCGGTGTGCCGCACGGGGAAGCCGTCGGTGTGCGTCACGGTCATCCGGTGACCGCCCAGCGCGACCCGGAACGCGGTGTCGCCGCCCGCGTTGACGATCCGCAGCCGCACGCGGTCCCCGGGCCTGGCCCGGAACTCCGAAGGCGCCTCCGCCGTCCGGCCGTTGACCAGGTAGTGCGGGTAGGCCACATCGCCCGCGTCGCCGCCCAGCAGATCGCTGCTCGCACCCGTCATCATGCGCGACGGGCCGCGGGAACCGGCCGGGCCCGGAGCCGCCGCCCCGTGCCCCTCGTGACCACCGCCGCCGGCGCCTCCGCCGTGGTCCATGCCGCCCATGCCCCCGCTCAGCTCCGCCAGCACCGCGTCCGGTGTCGACCCGTCCACGCCGTCCAGCCAGTCGTCCAGCAGGACGACCCACTCCCTGTCGTACGCCAGCGGCTCCTTCGGGTCCTCGACGACGAGCGGCGCGTACAGCCCCCGGTCGAGCTGTGTGCCGGAGTGCGGGTGGAACCAGTACGTGCCGGGGTGCGGCACCGTGAAGCGGTAGGTGAAGTCCTGCCCCGGCCCGACGTCCTGCTGCGTCAGACCGGGCACGCCGTCCATGTCGTTGCGCAGGGCCAGCCCGTGCCAGTGCAGCGACGTGCCCTGCGGCAGGTGGTTGGCGAGCGTCAGGTCCAGGGTGTCACCGGCTGTGACCCGCACTTCCTTGCCGGGCAGTTCACCGCCGTACGACCAGGTCCTGACGGTCCGCCCGGCACCCAGGTCCAGACTTCCGGCGGTGGCGGTGAGCCGCACGGTGCGGACGGGCCCCGAGCCGCGCGCCTTCTCGGCGGCCAGCACCTCGGGTCCGTCGGGTGCGACGAAGCCCTCGGGCGCGGGTGCGCCGGGTGCGCTGGGGGCGTTGTGCCCGGAGCGTCCCGGGCCGCCGCCCGGCCCCGCGCAGGCGGACAGGGCGGCGGAACCGGCGACGGCGAGACCCGCGCCGAGGACGGCACGGCGGGACGGAGACGTACGGAAGGAGGACATGACGGAACGCACCTCGTGCAGGTGTGAAGGGAGTGGGGGAAGGAGGGCACGGCGGTGCGCCGTGCGCGTGGTACGGGCGGGGCGCGCCCGTCTTCCTAGATCCGCAGCACCGACAGTTCGGCCAGGGCTATGCGCGGTCGTGGGAGCCGAGTCCGCCGCGTGCCCCGGGACGTCGGCCCGGCACGCCGGAGGAGCGACCGGCCGGTGCCGTCCGCACGCCGCCGTGCCGGCCGGAGTGCGGCGAGCCCGCCGAGGCCCACACCGGCCGAGCCGAGCAGAAAAAGGCAGATCATCGTGGGATCTATTCCGCCCGGCGGTACGTCTTCAGGGACAGAGGTCGCAGAGACGCCATGCGCCGAGCCGCCGTGCGAGGCGGGCGCCGCCGCCGAGTGCGGCGCAGCCCCGTACTCCGAATGCCCCGAAGGATGGCCCCACGTGTGCATCGTGACGATGCCGAGCAGCAGAGCGGCGAGCAGCAGGAGCCTTCCGAACCCCGCTCGTACTCCGTCCGCCCTGGCACGCATGCGTCGCAGCCTACCCCCTCGGGGTACTCGTCCCGGGCATCCCCCGCCACGGCTCGTCGCCGTCCTCCTCGCGCTCGGCGCGGTCGCCTACAGCTCGTGGCTGCCGGAAGCCGCACTCGGCACCGGGCTCGACCCGGTCCAGTCGTACGTGAGCGAGCTGGCCGCCACCGACCGGCGCCTGGGCGGTGTCTTCCGCACCGCCGACCTGGTCTCCGGCACGCTGCTCGTGGTCGCCGCGCTGTGGGCCCTGGCCGTGTCCGCGCGGCGCCGCTGGGCGGTGACCGGCTGGGTGGGGCTCGCGCTGTTCGGGGCGGCGACGGCCGCCGACTCGCGGCTGCCGCTCAGCTGCGCGCCCACCGCCGACGCCGCCTGCGCGGCCCGCGAGGACGCCGGGCTCGTCCCGCTCACCCATGCGGCGCACGCCGTCAGCTCCAGCGTCGCGGTCGCGGGCGCGCTGACCGCCATGGCCGCGCTGACCCTCGCGGCCCGCCGCTACGGCTGGTGGCCGCCCGTCGCCCGGACCGGGGCCGTCCTCCTCGTCCTGGCGGGCACCGCCACCGTCTGGACACTGGCCGCGGTGGCCGCCTTCGAGGCAGACCGCGGCCACTGGGGCCTGGGCGCGGCCCAGCGCCTCCAGGTCCTGCTGATCGCGCTGTGGCTGCTGACACTGGCCTGGGCGCTGCTACGGGAGGGACGGGACGCGCCGGGGAGGCGGGAGGCTCCGTCCGCCCGGGCCGAGGCACCGGAGGCGCCGTGAAGAACCGGCTGGACTGGAGCGGCTTCGTTCGCGTCGACGGCGTCCCGCACCACGTCACCGTCGAGGGCACGGGCCCCGTCTGCGTCCTGAGCGCCGGGCTCGCGCTGGCCTGGTTCGACTGGGACCCGGTGATGCCGCTGCTCACCCCGCACCGCACGGTCGTCCGTTTCGACCGCCCGGGCCACGGACTGAGCGCCCGGGCCCGTACCGCGCCCACCGCCGAGGGCGAGGCCCGCCGGATCGCCGCCGTCCTCGACGCGCTGCCAGGGACGGCCGCCCGGCCGGTCACCGTCGTCGGGCACTCCCTCGCCGGGTTCCACGCCGAGGCGTTCGCCCGCCTGTACCCGGGGCGCGCGGCGGGGCTCGTGCTGGTGGACGCGTCCGTCGAGGAGCACGCGCGTGTGCCGGGCGCGCGAGGCGCCCGCACCGCTGCCGCCCGGGCCCTGGAGGCGGCGCTGGGAGGGGTGGGCGCGCCCGTGGTGCTCGGCCCGTCCGCCCGCCGTGTGATGGTGCGGCTGGGCCGGGCGCGGCACGCCCCCGACCCGGCGCCCCGGGCGCTGGTGCGGCGCTGCTACCGGACCCGTCGGGTGCTGGGCGGCGCGCTGTCGGAGAACACGCACTACCGGGCGGTCGCCGCCGGGCTGCTCGCGCTGCGGACCGCGTGCCCGCTGCCGCCCGGGCTTCCGGTGACCGTGCTGGCCGCGCCCGGCCGGCCGGACGGCACGGACGCGTGGACGGTCCGCCAGCGGGCGCTGGCGGACCGTCTGGGCGCACGCTTCGGAGCCGTACGGGAGTCGGGGCATCTCATGATGCTGGACCGCCCCGACGCGGTGGCCGAGGCGGTCCTGGCGACATGACCGAAGGAGAGGTCAGGCCCGGCCGTACACCGCCTGTGCGAACTCCCCGACCTTCTCGTCGGGCAGGTTCCTGGCGAGGTCGGCCTCGCTGATGATGCCGACGAGCCGCTTGTTGTCGATCACCGGCAGCCGCTTGATCCGGTGGTTCTCCATCTCGCGCAGCACCTCGCGGACATCCGAGTCCGCGTTGATCCAGCGCGGGGTGCCCTCCGCGACGTCAGCGCAGGTGACCCGTGCCGGGTCCCGCCCGGCGGCCACGCACTTCACCACGATGTCACGGTCGGTGACGATGCCGCAGAGTCGCTCGTCCTGGTCCGCGATGGGCAGCGCGCCCACGTTGTGCTCGCGCATCAGCTGCGCGGCGCGGTCCAGGGTCTCGTGTTGGGGGATCCAGTGGGCTCCCGGGTGCATGATGTCTCGGGCGGTGGTCATGAGGTGCATACCTCCGTAGGACTGCGTGAACGTCGAACGCCGTACGTCAGGCCGCACGCCACAACGCCGTACGGCACCGTCCCCGAGCCCCTCCATTCTGGCCGCCCCGACCGGGCCCCGCACCATCTGTGGCCGCCACCCGGGTGGGCGGCGGCCACAGCGAGGGCGATGCGGGCGGTCAGCCGCGCGGCTTGGCGCCCCGCTCCGCGAGCATGTCCGTCATCAGGGCGATCTCCGACTCCTGGGCGTCGACCATGCCCTGCGCGAGCCGCTTCTGCTGCGGCACCTCACACGAGGTCGCACAGCCCTGGGCCATGTGCACCCCGCCCACGTGGTGGTCGATCATCAGCTGGAGGAACAGCACCTCGGCCGCCTTGCCGTCGAGCGAGCGCAGCCGCTCCATCTCGGCCCTGGTGGCCATCCCGGGCATCAGCCGCTGGTCGTCGCCCTTCGCGTCTCCCTGCGCGGCGGCGTCCTCCCCGTGCTTCTCCCCGTGCCCCTTTCCGTGCTGCATCCAGGCCATCGGCTCCCGGTCCGCCACCGTCTTGGGCAGCTCCCACAGGTCCAGCCAGCCCAGCATCATGCCCCGCTGGTTCGCCTGGGTGTTGGCGATGTCGTACGCGAGACGGCGCACGTCCTCGTCGTCCGAGCGGTCCCGCACGAGGAACGACATCTCGACCGCCTGCTGGTGGTGCACCGACATGTCCCGGGCGAATCCGGCGTCCGCCGAGTCGTCCGCCACCGTCGCGGCCCTCTCCGGAGCCCCCGCGTCGCGCCCCAGCGCGGTGACGGTCGCCCACCCGGCGAAGACCAGGGCCAGGAGGACGGCTCCCGCCGCCACCCAGACCGTGCGGGTCATCGCGCGGCTCACTTGTCCATCCCGCCCGTGCCGCCGGTGCACGCCGCGCCCGGCTCAGGCGTCTGCGGGCCCTGCACGTACTTGGTGAAGAACTGGTTCACCCGCGGGTCGTCGGCGCCGTCGACGGTGACCTGCTTGCCCCAGGCGGAGAGCATGATCGCCCCGTCCTGGTCCTTGACCGGGCTCATCAGGGAGTAGGGCGTCCTGCCGACCTTCTCCTCCAGCTTCTTCACGTCCTCGGCCGGCGCCTTGTCGTTGTAGGTGACCCAGACCGCGCCGTGCTCCAGCGAGTGCACGGCGTTCTCCTTCCGCAGCTCCTCCTTGTAGACCGTGCCGTCGCAGTCGGCCCACATCCGGTGGTGGTCGCCGCCCACCGGCGGGTTCATCGGGTACGAGACGGACTTCGGGTCCACGTGGTTCTGGGTGAGCTTCTCCCAGGTCTTCTCGTCCTCGACGGGCGCCTTGGCGGCTGCCTCCTGCTGCTCCTTCTTGTTCTGCTCCTTGTTCAGCACGTAGCCGCCGAACCCGACGAGCCCGGCGACGACGGCGGCGCTCACGGTGAGCGTGATGATCCGGTTGCGGCGCTCGCGGGCCTGCTCGGCCTTCCGCATCTGCTCTATGCGTGCGCGGCGTTCCGCGGAGGTGCCTCGGTTGGAAGACATGGTGATCTGCTGCCCTTACGACGAAGTGGGAAGTGGTGGGGGAAGACGGAACGCGGACGTGCGGTCTACGTCCTCAGCACTTGCAGCACATGCAGGTCCGGCGCGCGCGGCAGGGCGCGGGCGCAGGGGAGGGCGACCGGTCCGGCGACCTGCCCGCGCGCGGCGACTGTGTCCGCGGGGAGGGGCGAGTCGAGCGGCGGGGCGGTGAGCACCGCGGGCGTGAGCGAGGGGAAGAGCCCGCAGCCGCGGTCGTCGAGCGGGCAGCCGAAGCGCTCGCTGCCGAGGCCGGCGAAGGGCCGCGCACCGGCACCGGCCGCCGCTTCGGCGCCCGCCACGAGCGTGACCCCGGCCGGGACCTCGCCGGGCGCCCCGGCCCGTGCGGCGGAACGGCCCCCGCCGTCGGTGTGCTGGGCGGGGGCGAGACAGAGGAAGAGCGTGGCGAGCAGCGTCGCCACGGCACTCACCAGGGCCATGGGACGCGAAAGGCGCGCGGGGCGCGCGCCGCGTATGAGCGGCAGGCCCTCCATGGTCGCTGATGGTAGACCAGGGCTCACTCCCCCCGGGAGACACTCAGCGCCAGCAGCGCCACATCGTCGACGACCTCTCCGGCGTACGAGGACAGATCACGCCATACAGCCCGTACCAGTGCCGCCGGGTCCCGTTCCAGCGGGATCCGCGTGATCAGCGGGTAGAACACCCCCTCCGCGTCCCGCGCCTCCGTCACTCCGTCGGTGTGGGCCAGCAGCACATCGGTCGGCGCGAGCGGTACGGCCGCGGGGTCGGGCGCCCGGAAGTCCGCGAGCCCCAGCCCGAGGGGCGGCCCGTACTCCAGGGCGACCTCCCGGACACCGTGCCCGTCCACGACGAGCGGCGGCGGATGCCCGCAGCTGACCACCCGCACCTCGCGCGCGGCCCCGTCGGGGAACTCCATCAGCACCGCCGTGGCGAACAGCTCGCCCCCTTCGTCCAGCCGCTCCCCGTCCACGACCAGCCGCCGGTCCAGCCTGGCCGCGACCCCGGCCAGCTCGGGCTCGTCGAGCACCGCCTCCCGGAACGTGCCGAGCAGCGCCGCCACCGTCCCGACGGCCGAGAGCCCGTGCCCCTGCACATCCGCCACGATCGCCCGCACCCCGTACGGCCCCGGCTGCACGTCGTACAGATCTCCGCCCACCAGCGCCGACCGCTCGGCCGCCCGGTACAGCGCCCCGCACCGCACCGCCCCCACCCGTGCGGGCAGCGGCGGCAGCACGGCCAGCTGGGCCGCCTCCGCGACGCTGCGCACCGACACGAGCTGGGCGTCGCGCCGGGCCCGCACCCAGGCGAGGAAGGCGCTGGCCGCCGCGATCAGGCCGAACGAGACCAGGTCACCGTCCGAGAAGTGCTCGGACCGCACCTCGGGCACGATCAGCACTCCGATGGCGGTGGCCGAGACGAGGGACGTGCCGAGCACCCCGTACACGAGCGAGGTCAGCGGCGCGATCACCGCGAAGGCGAACTCCAGCTGGACGGTCTCGGGGGTGAGCAGCTGCGCGAGCAGTACGGCCGCGACCAGCAGCCAGGGCATGAGCCGTACCCAGAGCTGCGGCCGCGCTCCGGGCAGCGCCCGCTCGGCACCCTCCATGTGCCCCAGTCTGCGCGCACCCGGCCCGAGCCGCCTTTCCCGCGATTCCCCCGCGTTACGTACACCACACCCACCCAGGCACTATGGATCTGCAACGCGCACGAAACCGTGTGGTGGCATGCTGGCCCTGATCAGCGAGGATGGGTGTGGAAATGGACAAGCAGCAGGAGTTTGTGCTCCGGACTCTGGAGGAGCGCGACATCCGGTTCGTGCGCCTGTGGTTCACCGACGTGCTCGGCTTCCTCAAGTCGGTGGCCGTGGCCCCGGCCGAACTGGAGCAGGCCTTCGACGAGGGCATCGGCTTCGACGGCTCCGCCATCGAGGGCTTCGCCCGCGTGTACGAGTCCGACATGATCGCCAAGCCGGACCCGGCGACGTTCCAGATCCTCCCGTGGCGCGCGGAGGCACCGGGCACGGCCCGGATGTTCTGCGACATCCTCATGCCGGACGGCTCCCCGTCCTTCGCCGACCCCCGCTACGTCCTGAAGCGCACCCTGACCAAGACCTCCGACCTGGGTTTCACCTGCTACACCCATCCGGAGATCGAGTTCTTCCTGCTGAAGGACAAGCCGGTGGACGGCAGCCGCCCCACTCCCGCCGACAGCTCCGGCTACTTCGACCACACTCCGCACAACGTCGGCATGGACTTCCGCCGTCAGGCGATCACGATGCTGGAGTCCATGGGCATCTCGGTGGAGTTCTCCCACCACGAGGGCGCGCCCGGCCAGCAGGAGATCGACCTCCGCTACGCCGACGCGCTCTCCACGGCCGACAACATCATGACGTTCCGCCTGGTCATGAAGCAGGTGGCGCTCGAACAGGGCGTCCAGGCCACGTTCATGCCGAAGCCCTTCTCCGAATACCCCGGCTCGGGTATGCACACCCACCTGTCCCTCTTCGAGGGCGACCGGAACGCCTTCTACGAGTCGGGCGCGGAGTACCAGCTCTCCAAGGTCGGCCGCTCCTTCATCGCGGGCCTCCAGCGCCACGCGGCGGAGATCTCGGCGGTCACGAACCAGTGGGTCAACTCGTACAAGCGCATCTGGGGCGGCTCCAGCCGCAGCGCGGGCGCGGGCGGCGAAGCCCCGTCCTACATCTGCTGGGGCCACAACAACCGCTCGGCCCTGATCCGCGTCCCCATGTACAAGCCGGGCAAGACCGGATCGTCCCGCATCGAGGTCCGCTCCCTGGACTCGGGCTGCAACCCGTACCTGGCCTACGCCGTCCTCCTGGCGGCCGGCCTCAAGGGCATCGAGCAGAACTACGAGCTGGGCCCCGGCGCGGACGACGACGTGTGGGCCCTGTCCGACGCGGAACGCCGCGCCATGGGCATCGAGCCGCTGCCGCAGAACCTGGGTGAGGCGATCGCCCTGATGGAGCGCAGCGAACTGGTGGCGGAGACGCTGGGGGAGCACGTCTTCGACTTCTTCCTCCGCAACAAGAAGCAGGAGTGGGAGGAGTACCGCTCCGAGGTCACCGCCTTCGAACTGAAGAAGAACCTGCCGGTGCTGTAGATCCACATCAGGGCGGGTTCCACCCGCAGCGTTGCGTCCCGGGGCGGCGCGGTCGACGACCGCGCCGCCCCGGTCCCGTATCCACCCGTCGTGCCGTCATGTGACGCCGGACGCGCGTGCTCCTGTGCCGTCGAGGAAGGTGCGGGAACTCCCAACCCGACGGCACGCGAGCCATGTTGCTTCCAGCCCACTCGGCCCGCCGTTCACCGCTCCGGCTCCCTGCGCCGTCGTGCCGTCCCTGGCCCCTGCCCGTCGCCCTTCGCGCGGACGCGGTGGCTGACGGCCTGTCGGCGTCAGTCGAGGACCGCGGTGGCCTCGATCTCCACGAGATGCTCGGGAACGTCCAGCGCCGCGACGCCCAGCAGCGTGGCGGGCGGGACCGGGGTGACCCCGAGTTTCGCGGAGGCCCGCTCGATCCCCTCCAGGAGCTGGGGCATCTTGTCGGGGGTCCAGTCGACGACGTGGACGGTCAGCTTCGCCACGTCGCCGAAGGAACCGCCGACCCCGGCCAGGGCGGTGGCGATGTTGAGGTAGCACTGCTCGACCTGGGCGGCGAGGTCGCCCTTCCCGACCGTGACCCCGTCCCCGTCCCAGGCGACCTGCCCGGCGATGAAGACCAGCCTCGTCCCCGTCGCGACCGACACCTGCCGGTAGACGTCGATGGCGGGCAATCCGTCGGGGTTCGCCAGTGTGATGGCCATGCTGCTGCCTCCTGTGCTCTCTTGTGGTTACTCGGAAACCGTAGGAGAGTGGCCGCTGACATGGAAGAACGCACTTTTCAGTGACTGGGGAACCTGATGGTGACCAAGCAGTACACGGGCTCGCCCGACGAGGCGGACCTGAGGCGCGCGGACTCTCTGGCGCGGGAGATCTTCTCCGACCTCGCCAACAAGTGGGCACTCCTGATCGTCGAGGCCCTGGGGGAGCGGACCCGCCGCTTCAGTGAGCTGCGCACCGAGGTCGACGGCGTCAGCCACAAGATGCTCACCCAGAACCTGCGCATGCTGGAACGCAACGGCCTGGTCGAACGCACCGTGCACCCCACGGTGCCACCACGGGTCGACTACACCCTCACCGAACCGGGCCAGGCCCTGCGCGCCACGATCGCCGGCATGTGCGACTGGACGCACACCTACCTCGCCCACATCGACGCCTCCCGCCGCCGCTTCGACGCCTGACGCGTGGCCTGCCGATGATGCGGCGCCTACCGCCCCTGAGCCTCCGCCGCGGACGGGTGGATGTCGTGGGCGACAACACTCATACGGTGTCCCGGTGCTGGGACGGGAGCCCCAGAATGGCGTCCGCTTCGGTCTGTTCCTCGGGGGTCAGCTCGATGTCATCGGTCCAGGTGCCGGGCTCCGCCTGGCTTCCGTCTCCGCCTGCAGGGCTTCAAGAGGCTCGAAGTCCTTCCTGACGCGGACCTGCTCGTCCATCTGCGCCTGGATCGCGATGGTGATGAAGGTGGAAACGTTCATCACCAGCCGGGAAGCATGCTGCTTGAGCCCGGCCGCACGTCGCCCGGCATGCTGACAGAAAAGCGCTCGGTCGCCAAGCCGTTATGGTAGTGCGCGGTGTTCCGCCACGAGCTCGATATGGATGGCGAAGACCCCCAAGGCTTCCTTCTCGGGCGGGTAGATGCTGCGGATCAACGCCATGAGTTCGTCATGGGTCATGGACTGGGCGCCGATGGCCGAGCCGTCCTCGGCGGCGAGCATGGCTTCAAAGGACGGGTATTCGACAACTTCGGTGACACGGGTACGCAACGTGTCGTCGCCGGAGGTGAAGCGCAGGAAATCCCCGGCGGCGATCTTCCGGATCTTGGCGTAGCCGACACGGACTTCGACCGACTTGATGCCCTGCCGGATGAGGTCGAAGTAGGGCTTGCGGATGTTCAGAACGTGCTCGGCTGGCAGGGGGGCGGCCATGGGTTTGGTCTCCTTCGAGCTCAAGTGGCGTTGGCGTGGGCCATGGCGTGACGCAGTCCCTCCACCACTGTGTGGCGGGGATACCGGCGGGTTAGATAGCTGGTCAGGTCTCGCGCTCTGCTTCGTACGGAGTCGACAACACGGGCTGACTCCAGGGCCTGATGACCGAGGGTAACGGCGTCATCTGGGGCACCGAGCTGGGCGAGGGCAATGGCCAGGTCGATGCGGGCGATGGCCTCTCGACTGGGCGAGTGGGACGTCGACGGGGCGGCTTCGTATGTCGCGATGGCACGTTCGGCGTACCGCCGTGCTTCGTCAGCTCGGCCGAGCCAGATGCACGACGTCGCGGGATAGGAGGTCAGGGCGTACTCCGCCAGTGGCAGGACATCCAGGCCGAAGCGGCGTGGCGATCGCGGCGGTAGGACCTGATAGGCGTCTTCGGCGCTGCGGAGCGCGGCCGTGAAACCCTCCGAGTCACCATCGGCCGCGCAGGCGCGTGCGGCCTGGGCGTGCAGTCGTACGGTCAACGGGTGGTCGGCAGGGGCTTCGGCCAGCCCCCGGCGGGCAGCGGTGAGAGCTTCGGTCGGGCGTTGCTCATACAGGTTGATGGACGTTGCGGCGTCCATCGCCCACGCACAGAGCTGGCCATGCCCGGCTTGTTGGCCTTGCACGAAGGCATCAGCGGCGAACGCGAGGCCCGTGCGGGCATTGCCGAGGTCGTGGGCCAGCCAGGCCAGCAATTCCGACAACCACCCGGCGATGGCGAGTAGTTCTCTGCCCTGGTGATGAGTGTACGTGCCCTTCAGTAGCGCGCTCACTTTGCGGCGATAGTCCAGCACGGCCTCGAAGAGCACGTGCGGGGGCTTGATCGAGTACGCGCGGTTGAAGTCGGTGACTGCTACGTCAAGATGGTCCAGGGTGTCGGAGGCGAGCATGCTCTCCTGAGCCTGCCGAGTGAACTCCGCTGCCTCAGCAACTGCCTGCTTCAGGAGATCCGCAGTGGCGGCCGGTGTGACGAAGGTGAACCCAGCCAGTTTCGCGGCATCGCGTCGCTTCGTGGCACTCACCTCCGTCGACGGACCACCCTCGTCGATGGCCTCCCATGGCCGCGGCGGTAAACCGAGCATGGCTCCAGGGATGCCGAAACCGTCAGCCACGCGTTCGATGACCTCATGCCCGCGAATGCCGCGGACACCTCGGATGATGTCGCTGACGCGCGAGCTGGTCATCTTGCCGATCGCAGCCGCCATAGCCGCATGACTCGATCCAGTACGCCGATTGACGAGCCGAAAAATCTCCTGGAAGTCGTGGACTTCGCAGGCCCTCCTCATTGCTTCGCTCTGGAGGAGTACGTCTGGGATTGGCAGGGGGCAGCCGTTGCGTTGCTGGGTCTCGGGTTCGTCCATGGGGCACCTGGCAGGGACGGCAGTGGTCGGACCAGCGTAGCCCGATCTCTGAACGGGGTTCCCCAAAGCGTCGGTTGGGGCTCCCCGCTTGCCGTTCCCGCAGGAGCCTCATCTGCCTGAAGCTCATCGACAGGCACCTTCCGTGCCCAAACGTGGACGCAGAAGACCCCCGCGACCGTCCGACCGGTCCGGGGGCGTGGCCAACGCGTCCGACACGAAGCGACTTCAGGGAGCGTCAACATGGCAAACACTATCGCCCGACTGTGTCCCCCGACGGGGTGCAGGCGGCACGAGGTCGTCGCCGCTCACGCGGCCCGGCGGCGTGAGCTCCGGTCCGCCGTGCACGGGATGGCGGTGCGCTGATGAGCCAGCTCACTGCGACTCCGCAGGTGGACCAGGTGGTGCGGCGCTGGAGCCGAGGCCCCCGGTGCGTGGGGCGTGCACGGGCGGAACTGTCCAGCACACTGGCCGACTGGAACCTGGTGACCATCAGTGATTCGGCGCTGCTGGTGCTGTCCGAGTTGCTGACCAACGCGGTCCGGCACGCCCGGGTTCGGGGCCGGGAGATCGAGACGCGGTTCGTGCGACTGGCGCAAGGCGTGCGCATTGAGGTGCACGACGCGTCCAGCGTCTGTCCGGTTCGCGTCGCGCCCAGCGAGGACCTGTTCAGTGGCCGGGGCCTCCTGATCGTCGATGCCCTGTCCGGCCGGTGGGGCGTCTCGGACCGCCGAGGCCCCGGCAAGGCCGTCTGGGCCGAACTGCATGCCCAGGCGGTGATCGCGTGAACAGCCCCTACACCTTGGCGCTACCGCCAGGACCCGAGGCCCTGGACGGCATCGGCGCGACCTCCTGGATCGATCACCGCGCAGGGGGCTTGGCCTGTCTGTTGCTGACAAGCGAGAACTCCACCAGCGAGAGTGCCCTGCGTGGCATGGCGCTCGGCCTCGGGCTGGCCGGCATCGTCGTCCGCCCCGTCCCTGTGGCAGCACATGGGCGCGTACTCATGCGGGGCAAGATGGCCGACCTCGACTACGGCCATGACTCCTGCCTCCTCCAGGTGCCTACCTCGGACCCTCTGTGGCTGGCCCGCGCGTCCACCCTGGGAGCGGTCCGTGTGACCGTCGGCCTAGACCCGCTGACTCCGGGTGCGGACCGGGAAGCCGTCGGCGCCTACCTCCGCCGCGCCAGGGAAAAAGGGCATGCCTTCTCTGGTGTCTGCGTCGCTGCGCCAGGCGGGTAGCCGAAGCGTGGGGGACGTTCGAGGCTGTCCTGGGGGCGTAGGCGAGCGCTCAGCTCAGGATGCGTGCTGGGTCTCCTGATCAATAGCCGAGTGGGCCCCGCCGGGTCGGCGGGGCCCACTGTTCCACAGGCTGCTGATCAGGGAGCTATCGGGTTCGCTCGTCGAGGATGTGACCGACGTACAGGCCGCCAAGATGGCGATGAACCCGCATGTCCGGGTCGCCTCCCCGGCAGGGAGCCCGACCGGCTCCGACAGCTAATCAGCGTATCCGAGGTGGCACAGGATCTGCCACCACTCGTCCGACTCCGGAGAACCGGTTACCCGCAGGTACCCTGGCCCGAATCCGCATTCCATAACGAACTCGGCAAGGCTGTCCGAGACCTTCTCGAAGTCGCGACTGGCCCACCAGGAGCTCTGCATGTCGGGGTAGGTCCAGACCGAACCATCCTGACGGTTGATGAGTACGGGATTCTCGTTGATCTTCCCGACGACGAACCATCCGTTCGGTTCTTCAGGGACTTCGACCATGCCCGGCGAGATCAGTGCCTGGGACCTCTCGACGAACCTTCTCCCGAGGATCACTACCGAGCCCATGATGGCCCCGTCAGCAATCGTCAGGAAGTCGATGTACTCCTCCGGAGCGTCAAGCTCCGGTCGCCGGGGGGCGCCCTCGTCTATGGAGTTGCAGATGCTCCACTCCGCGTTGGATTCGATGGCTTCGCGCACCCTCGAGAGCGTCAGCCTGAATTCATCGGTGATCATTTGGGCCCCTGGATGGTGACGGATATGGGTGTATGGTCCGGCAGATTCCTGATCTGTTGCCTTATCTGTCGGCCGATTGCTTGATTGGTGAAGGCGTCAAGCATATGAAGATTTCCCACGACGTCAGGTCCGCCCAGCTGGAGTTCCCATACGTGGTCAGGATTCATGTTACCGAAGATTCGCTGGCGAGCTCGCTTGACGAACTCCGGGTTCACGTCGTTGAACTGCCTGTAGACCCTCTTGAAGAAGTCCTGCTTGTACCCCTTCTCGATACCGGCTCGCGGTGGAAGGGGGTTCGGAGCTTTGACGAGGACCCCCTGGTCACTCAGCTTCTTGAGTGCGTCTGCCTTGATATTGAATTGGGACTTGGGCATCCCCGGCTCGTAGCTGACGGTGATGTTCGTCGGGCATGCCGAGCCGGAGCCGCTGTCATTATGCACGAGCACCGGAACGGCACCAGCCAGCACATGGTAGGTGTGCAGGCCCTCGACGCTCAGGTCGTAGGTGACGCGCTGCGCCTTGTACGACTTGACGGCGGCGATCGTCGCCGTGGAGCCCGAGGCATCCTGGAGTTTCTGGCCGGCCTTGAGGTCGGTGGCCTGGGTCCAGGAGTTGCGCGTGGCTTCGTAGAACTGGTGGTGCTTGGTGGTCTGGATCGTCTTGGGGCCGGACTTCGTTTCTACGACGACATCGACGTAGTCACGGTCGGTCTTGGTGACGATCACCTTCTTGACCTTGTGTTTCTCCTTCTTCTTCTTGCCGGGCTCGGCTGTGAGGACGTAGTCCCCGGCCTTCACCTCGGAGATGGGCTTGACGGTGCCGTTGGCCATCAGTACGCCGGTCAGCCCCGTGAAGCTGTGGGGGGTGCAGCCCTTGCGGCCGAAGCGGCTGGCCGCCGCGCCGAAGATGCCGCCCGCTGCCGCGCCCACCGCTGTGGCCTCGGCCGCGCCACGGGCGCTGCAGCCCTCCTCGCTGGCCGCGCAGGTCACGCCGTACATGACCGCGCCCTCGGCCGCGCCGCCGGCCGCGCCCCTGATCGCGCCCTGCGCGACCTGGCTGCCGACGTTGCTGAGCAGTCGGCCGACCGCCTGGGAGGCGGCGCCGCTGACCGCGCCGCCGATGGCGCCGCCGATCGCGCCGGTCGCCGCGCCGACGACCACGGCTCCGAGGAAGCCGCCGACGGACTTGGGGCCGTCGCTCATCATGTAGCCGACGCCGTTGGCCGCCGCGCCCGCGAGGGCGGCGCAGCCGATGGCTCCGACTCCGGCGGTCAGGGCCGTGCAGCCCGCGAAGACCGCGATGCCGACGCCGATCGCCGCGATGGTGGCGGCGTGCTTCTTGACGTAGTTGACGGTCGCCTTGGCGGCCTTCTTGACGGCTCTGCCGACCTTCTTGGCTGCCTTGACCACCTTCCTCGCGACGCTCTTCGCCGCCTTGGCGACCTTTCTTACGGTCTTCTTGACCTTCTTGACGACCTTGTGGGCGTACCGCTTGACCTTCTTATAGGTGCGTTTGACGTATCTCTTGACCTTCTTGACGCTGTCCTTGACGTAGCGCACCGTCTTGCGGACGGCTCGCTTGGCCCGCTTAACGACCTTCTTGACCGCCCTCTTGATCTTCTTGGCGGCCTTCCTGACCCGCTTCGCGACCTTCTTGACGGCCCTCTTGGTCTTCTTGTAGGCCGACTTGACGGTCTTCTTGACCTTCTTGACGACCTTCTTGACCTTCTTTGCCGCCTTCTTGATGAAGCCGCCGATCGACCAGTGGCCGGTCGGGTCGGTCATCGTCATCGGGTTCTGGTCGGCGTACGCGTAGCGGTTGGCCGTCACCGAGCCCGGCAGGGGGCTCAGCGTGACCGTGTCGCGGCTGTTGAACTGGCCGGTCTCCGGGGAGTACCAGCGGGCGGCCATGTTGACCTTGGCGGTGGCCGGGTCGGTCCAGCCGGACTGGTAGCCCAGGCTGCCCACCATGCCGGTGGACTGGACGACCTTGCCGAACGGCGTGTACGTCGCCGAACCCGTCAGTGTCTCGCCCGTGTCGGTGAACTGCGCCACCACGTCGGTGTGCAGGTCCGTCAGGTAGAGCGCCGACGAGACCGGCGTCTTGACGCCCAGCAGCGTGCCGTCGATGCTGCGGCTGTAGGCGGCCGTGCCGTCGGAGGCCACGTCGTTGCCCATGCCGCTGTACTGGAAGCCGTACAGCGAGCCGCCGTCACTGGACGTGGCGGACAGGAGCCGGTCCAGGCCGTCGTACTGGTAGGTGCGGTCGCCTTCATTGATCACGCGGTTGAAGGCGTCGGCCTTCATCGGCGTCGATATGCCGCCCTCGTCCACGACGGATCTCATCGTGCCGCGTGGTGTGTAGCTGTAGGTGTTGTGACCGTCCGAGGTCAGACGGTTCCGCTCGTCGTAGGTGTAGGTGTCGCCGCCGACGCGTGTGCGGTTGCCGGACGGGTCGTAGCCGTAGACCTCCGTGCTGGTGCCGTTGTTCCAGGACGTGATGCGGTTCGCCCGGTCGTACGTGTACGTGTTCGTGGACGCTCCGGCGACGCCGACCGTGGTCTTCGACGTCTCGTTGCTGTTCTTGTCGTAGCCGTACGTGATCTGCGACGTGACCGTGCCGGACGGCGCGGTCAGCTTGTCGCTCGTCAGACGCTGCAGGGCGTCGTACCCGAAGGAACGCTTCGCCTTGCCGGTGCCGTAGTCGATGGATGTGACGTTGCTGTTGACGTCGTACCCGTAGGTCGCCGTGGAGCCGGTGGCCCCGTCGTCGACCGTCTTCAGACGTCCGGCGGTGTCGTACCCGAAGGCTGACGTGCCGGAGGCGTCCGTGCGGGAGGTCATCGCGCCGTCACCGTTGTAGGCGAAGGACGAGGCGCCCGACGGGCCGGTCGTGGACAGCAGCAGACCGCGGTCGTCGTAGGTGAAGGTGTTGGTCTCCTCACCGACGCCCGCCACCGCGACCAGCCGGTCGTCGGAGTCGTACGCGTAGGTGTGGTCGACCGTCTCCGCCTCGGCGCCCGTGCCGGTCTGGCGCACCAGTCGGCTCTTCGCGTCGTAGACGTTGCTGATCACGACGTCGCCCGGGGACCGCTGCTCCGCCACGCGGCCGTTGCTGTCGTACACCGTGGTGAACGTGCGGTCAGCGAGGTCCGGGTGGCTGGGTGTCGAGGGCTCGACGAGCGACTCGGGCAGGCCCCAGTTGTTGTAGGTGGTCAGGAACTTGTTGCCGCGGCCGTCGGTGAAACGTGTGCGGTTGCCGCCCACGTCGTAGCCGAAGGTCGTGGTGATCGACTCCGTCTCGGAGACCGGCTGCACCGCCTTCGTCACCAGACCCGTCGGGTCCAGGGTGAGCTTGGTGGTGTGGCCGCGGTAGTCGGTCGCCTCGACCGGGTTGCCCGCGCGGTCGTACGTGGTCCGCGCCGTGCGGATGACCGTGCCGTCCGCCGCCAGGTCGTGCGTGGCGACCGGCCGGCCGAAGCCGTCGTAGTCGACCTTCGTGCTGGTGCCGTCCGGATCGGTGGTGGTGAGGATCCCTCCGTCGATGTTGTAGGTGACCTTGGTCGTCTGACCGGCGGCGTCGGTCACCTCGGTGACCTCGCCCACCGCGTTGTACGTGTAGGACTCGGCGACGCCTGTCGGGCTCACCGAGCGGGACAGCTCGCCGCCCGGCGCGTCGTACTCGTTGATCGCCGTGTACGCGCGCTGTGTCGGCTGCCGGACGATGGTGGTGCTGGTGAGGGGGCGGCCCAGGTAGTCCCAGGTCATCTCCTCACGCGCGCCGTTCGGCCGGGTCACCGACAGCAGCTCACCGCTGTCGGCGTACGTGTACTTCGTCGTACCGCCGCCCGGTTCCGTGACCGAGGCCACCGCACCGAGCTGGGTGTACGTGTACGTGGTGCGGTTGCCCAGCGGGTCCACCTCGGCCGTGACCTGGCCCAGGCTGTTGTACTCCGTCCAGGCGATGGCCTCGATCGGGGTCGTGGAACCCGGCGGGGTGTAGTTCGGCAGCTTCACCGAGGTCTCCTGGCCCTCGGCGTCGTAGGCCGTCACCGTCACGTTGCCGAGCGGGTCCGACACCTCGGTGCGCTCACCGAACGTGTTGTAGCCGACCATGGTGACCGGCCGGACCGTGACCGGCGTACCGCCCTCCTGCTCGGCGTTGACGGCGGGCTCCGTGACCGTGGTCTGCTGGCCGCCCTCGTCGTAGCCGTAGTCGGTGGTGTTGCCGTTCGGATCGGTCATCGACACCGGCAGACCACGCTGGTCCAGCTTCCACGTCGTGGACTGGACCGAGCTGCCCTCGGCCGGCAGTGTGCCGCCGTACAGCGACGACACCTGAGAGCCGGTCAGCGCCTCACTGTAGACCTGGACGTCGTCCAGACCGCCCTTGTGGTTGTTGCTGTAGTTGGTGCCGTACTTGTGCCGGCCGAACTGCAGCGGACCCTTCGCCTCCCACGGGGAAGTCCACGCGGTCTCCATCTCGAGGGACCCGTCGACGTACAGACGGATCTTCGCCGCCTCGGCGTCGTAGACACCCGTCAGGTGCGTCCAGGTGTTCGCGGACACCGCGTCGGTACCGGAGTAGGCCCTGATCAAGGGGGAGCCCTTGCTGTCCGCGGCCCGGCCGCCGAAGGTCCAGCCGCCCCCCGTGGAGTAGTAGAGCACGTGGCGGTAGACCTGCTCGCCGTCCTGTGAGACCAGGGTGTGGTTGACCGATGTGTCGGTCAGCCTGGCCCATGCGGAGACGGTGAAGCTGCCGCTGGTGTTGACCACCGGCCCGTCCGTCTGCGCGTACGACTCGGCGTCGCCGTCGAAGACGGCGCTGCCGCCCCGGTCGGTGTTCCAGTGCATACCGGTGCCGTGCGTGGCGGTGTGGTTCGCCCCGGAGGAGTCACCGACGTCGTATCCGGTCGTCTCGTCCAGCCGGTAGCGGGCGACCGGGGCCACCGTGCCGTCGTGCACGGTCGTGCCGGTGACGTTGCCGAGGTTGTCGTAGAGCCGGTCGAGCGTGCTCTTCTCGCCCGTCGCCGGGTCGTACTCGGACTCCGTCACGACGTTGTCGTCCGGGTCGTACGACACGGTGGTGGTGCGGCCGAGGCCGGCCGGGTCCAGGACCGAGGAGATCACGCGGTCGGACGCGTCCACCGTGAAGGTGTTCGTCGTCTGGCCGTCGTTGGTGACCTGCTTGATCAGGTTCCCGGCCGCGTCGTACGTGTTCGCCTGCTCGGTGAACGACTCGCCGGTCTGCGGGTCCTTGCGGACCACCGAGGCCGACAGTCCGTCATCCGTGTAGGTGTACTCGGTCACCCAGCCCATCGCGTCGGTGAGGGACGCGAGCCGGCCGGCCGGGTCGTACGCCCGGGACTCCGTCACCAGGTCGGCCGGCGCCGACGGGTTGTCCGGATCGCCCACGAAGTCCAGCAGGCTCGTGGTGAGGGCCCGGCCCTCGGCGTCGTAGGTGAAGGTCATGACCGTCCCGTCCGGGTCGGTCTCCTTCACCTTGTTGCCGTACTCGTCGTACGCGAACGACGTGGTGTCGCCGCCCGCGTCCGTGCGGGAGTCCATGCGGCCCCACGCGTCGTACGTCATCGACACGGTCCGCGCCGCGTCCCCGCCGGTCAGGTCGGAGACCGTCTGCGACAGGACGTTGCCGTCCGCGTCGTAGCCGGTCGTGGTCCTGGCCTGGTGGACGGCGCCGGTCACCCGGTTGGTGATCTTCGGGCCGGTCTCGGTGACCACCTGGTCGTTCTTGTCGTACGTGAACGTGGTGGTCAGACCGGCGGGGGTGCCGTCGGAGTACTCGGTCCTCGACAGCTGCCTGCCCAGGTCGTCGTACGTGTACGTCACCCGGGCGCCGTTGGCGTCCGTGACCTCCGCGAGGTCACCGTTGGCGTGGTAGACCTGCCGGGTCTGCTTGCCGCCCGGCGTGGTCACCGTGTCCAGCAGCCCCGCCGGGACCGTCGCCGTGCCGCCCCCGGCCGCCGGGGTCGACGAGGTGGTGTACGTCGTGGTCGCGGTACGCCCGTCGGGGTGGCCCGCCACCGGCGGGGTGGTCACCGAGGTGAGCTTGCCGGCCGTGTCGTAGGTGTACGTGGTGAGATACCGGTCGTCCGTGGGGCCCGAGGAGCGTCCGTCCCGCTCGGTGAGCAGCAGGTCGTTGCGCAGGTCCATCGGCGGGAACGCGGTGGTGGCGTCCGGGAAGTACGTGTAGTACTCCGTCGAGCACTTGTCGGCGGCCGTGTCCTGGCAGGTGGTCGTGGAGACCGTGTTGCCGCGCACGTCGTGGCCGTTGATGCTCCGGTTGCCGTTGGCGTCCGTCACGGTGTGCAGGAAGCCGCCCGTGTCGTAGCCGTACGTGGTCCGCTTGCCCTTGGTGTCGATCGCGGCCAGCAGACGGTTGCCCATCTCCACGTCGTACACGTACGTCAGCGTCTTGTCCGTCGGGTCGGTCAGCTTGACCGTCTTGACGGGGGCGATACCGGAGGACGCCTTGTACGCCTTCCAGTGCGCCTCGACGTCCGCCGCGCTCAACGGGTGACCGTAGGCGGCGACCTCGGCGATGGAGCCGTCGAAGAAGCTCACGTCACCGGGGGACTGGTACCAGTACTTGGCGAAGCCCGCGCCGAGGAAGGTCCTGGTGTTGGACTGGTCCTTCGCCGCGCCGCTGTACTCGCCCTGCTTCACACCGTCCAGGTAAAGCGTCTGCTTCGTACCCGAGGCGGACAGGACCGCGTGGTGCCACTTGTTGTCGGTGACCGTCTTCGTCGAGCCGAAGGCCGTGCTGCCCGAGCCCGACACGCTCCACCAGTGACCGTGCAGCTTGCCGTCGGAGCCCGCGTACAGCACCGGGTTCCAGGAGCCGGACGGGCTCGCGAGCGTCGGGTCCTTCGACTGGTCGGACAGGATCACACCCGGCGAGCCGGTCTTGAACCACAGCTCGACCGCCCGCTCGCCGGAGCCGTGCCACGGGGCGAACGGGATCTCCGCGTACGACGAGACCCCGTCGAACGACGCAGCCGTGGCGTCGCCGGTGCCGAACGGACCGGTCACGCCCTGGGTGACGGTGCTGTACGTGCCGAAACCGGTGTTGACCTGGTTCGCGGCCTGGGGGGCGGCCGCCGTGTCGTCGAGGCGCCAGTAGCCGGCCGGGGCGGAGCCCATGACGGCGGACCGGTAGACCTGCGACGAGCCGGTGATGGTGGGCGGGTTGAGCTTCCAGGTGCCGCCGTTGGCGTCCGTGGCCTGGAGGACCAGGTCGTCGGTGGTGCCGTAGTCGACCTCGGAGCGGACCTTGCCCTCCGGAGTGGTGATCCTGTTGAGCAGCCCCGCCGCGTTCTTCGCGGCCTGGTACTGCGCGGTGATCACGGCCGGGGTGAGCGGCTCCGAGTAGATGGCGACCTCGGCGAGGTCACCGGTGTAGTGCCCGAGCTTGTCGTCGGGGTTCATCGCGGGCCAGCCCTGGTTGTTCACCCCCGCACCCAGGCTGATGTAAGGCTGGTCCCAGTCGTTGATCGTGCCCGTGAGGGACCCGACCTTCGCACCGTCCAGGTACAGCGTCTGGCTGTTGGCCTGACCGGTCAGAACCGCCTGGTGCCACTGGCCGTCGGTGACGGTGGGACCGGAGACGATGTTCGGGCTGCAGCCGGGCGACATGGCCAGGCAGCCGCGCAGCTTGCCGTCCGTGCCGACGTACACCGCCGGGGTGTTGTACTTGGTGTTGTTCACCGGGTCGGAGTCGCTCAGCGGCTTGCTGCCGTAGTAGAACAGCACACCCCCGGCGGTGGTGGTCCTGAACCACAGCGACACCGACATGTACGACGGGGTCGCACCCGGCGCCGACGGCATCTCCACGTAGGAGGTGGTGCCGTTGAACGACGCGGCCGTCTGCGTCGAGCCCGCCAGCGGACCCGTCGCACCCAGCGTCACGTCGTGGAACAGGCCGTTGTACTTGCCCTGGTTGGTGACGATGCCGTCGGTGGCCACCGACGCGCCCGCGGCCTCACCGAGCCGCCAGTACGCGAACGGGTCCGCGTCCAGGACGGTGGTCCGGTAGTGGTTGCCGGTGGTGTAGCCGTAGGTGGTGCACTTCAGCGGATCGGCCGGGGCACACACCTTGGTGAGCTGGTCGGCCGCGTAGCCGTACGTCCACGTCTGTGCCGTGGCCGCGTCTCCCGCCGTGGCCGGGTCGGTTGCGACCGTCGCCACATGCGCGGCCTTGGCGCCCGCCGGGGTGGTCCAGGTCAGGTGCAGGGACCGCTGCGACGTCTCGTTCGTGATCTTCGTGAGATTCCCGGAGGCGTAGGTGAACGTTTCCGTGCGGCCCGCGAAGTCCTTGATCGAGCTGATCGCGTAGGTGCCGGCCTTCCCCGCGACCGCCTGCGTGAAGCGGTACTCGGTGAAGTCCTTGTCCGTCAGCGTGTACCCGCCCGAGACCGCCTGGAGGCGCGCGTAACGGCCCAGCGGCGGCACGAACGTGCCGTCGGCGTTGCGGCCGAAGGCGACCTGCTCACCGCCGGGATAGGTGATCTCGACGTGGGTGACCGTGCCCGACGGGTCCTTGTGCTCGGCCGCCTTCATGTCCACGACCGTGGACCAGCCGGCACCGAACGCGTTGCCCGGGCGCGGGTCGAGACTGTTGTACGACCGGTCGATCTCCAGCGACGGGCCCACGACCGACACCTGTGCGTCGGTGTCCTCGGTGGTGTAGTTGCCGTCCGACGGATCGAACTCGTGCCCGCCGGTGTTCTGCGCCAGACCCGACGTCACCGGAGGCTGCGGGACCGCCGTGGTGAAGCGGCCGGACTGGACGGTTTCCGCGTAGCCGTCGGAGACCCCGACGTACCACACGTAGTTCTTGCTCCACTCCAGCTTGCCCGCCGGTACCCGCCAGGCACCGCGGCTCAGCGAGCCGGAGGTGGCGACCGGCGTGGTGCTGCCGTCCGCCTCGTAGATCTCGAAGGTGTACGACAGGGCCGCCGGCCACTTGTCGGAGTCGTACGCGTACACCAGCAGCTCCGGCTGCAGGGTGTTGGCCTGGAAGTTCACCGGCGGGTACTGCGCGGTGATCTGCGGCTTGGTGTTCGCCGAGTAGGTCAGCTCCAGCGCCGGACGGAAACCGGAGGTCGTGGAGTTGTCCGAGTGGAACTTCTTCCAGTGCAGGTTGTCGTTGACCGGTGCGGTCAGGGCGAGGCCGTAGTTGGCGCCGCCGGTGGCCACCCAGTCGAACCATCCGGTGTCCAGCGTGACCGGCATTTTCACACCCACGCTCGTGGATGCGCTGGTGTTGGTGCAGGACGCGCCCGGGTTGGGCGTCGTCGAGCCGATCGCGGGGCCGAACTTCGGGCCCGGGAACGTCTTCGTCGTGGAAGGCGACCAGGACTCGGTGATCGGCTGGGCGTAGAACACCTGGGGGGTGCAGGTGGAGGACCAGGAGGCGTACACGTTCAGCTTGGCGGACGTGACGCGCTGACCCTTCAGGGTGTTGCCCAGCGACGAGAACTGCAGGAACGAGATGGCCGCGTTGGTGCCGCTGTCGTACGAACCGACCTTGATCACGCTCTCGGTGGAGCGGTCGGCGCTGTAGTTGGACTGGACGTACGTGCTGTTGCTGGCCGCGATGGTCGGGTCGACGGTGACCGGGTAGACCCGCTCGGGGTCCTTCAGCCACTCCTCGTCCGCCGTCATCCGCAGCGCGGGCTCGCCGTCCTCCTGCACCAGCTCGTACGTCACCGCCTGGGAGCGGGTGGCGTCACCGGAACGCGGGTCGATCTTCGAGTCCTCCATGAAGGCATGCGGGATCGTCGCGACGACCTCGTCCTTCTCGCCCTTGCGGGCGGTGAACTCCACGTCCCCGTCGTCCGTGAGGCGCGGGGTGAGCCCCTTCAGCTCCAGCGGGAACAGCCAGGAGTTCGGGGCGTCCGGGGAGTGGAGGACCAGGTGTTCCTTGAAACCCTCGGCCAGCGGCACCAGCCGCAGGTCGGTCTCCGGGAGCACTCCGCGGTAGGTGACGATCTTCTTGTCGTCCACCTCCGGCTCGGCCTTGGCGGTCCCGCGCAGGGAGTACGCCAGGCTGATCCCGTCACCGAAGTCCACCGAAGCGAGGCGCTGGTCTGCTGCGTCCGGCGCGAACTCCACGTCCAGCTCGTTGGCCCGCTGGCCGAGCCGCCCGTTCTTCTTCTCCACCAGGGTCGTGTCGATCGGCTTCCACGTGCCGTCCTCCGCCTTGAAGTTGGCGGGGGAGGCGTAGTGCCTGACGGTGGTGGATCCGTCGGCGTTGACGAAGTGGTCCGAGGTGGCTGTGGACTTCTTCGCGTCCCGCTTGCTGGTCTTCGGGTCGAAGCTGTCGGCGTCGCCGGGCGCCTTGCCCGTCTTCGTCTTCTCGACCTTGTCGACCGGCCGCTCGTACGGGTCGAGTTCGCCCTTGCCCTTACCGGGCTTGCTGCCGACGCCGCCGTCGGCGCTGGTGTCGTCCGCCGACGCCTTGTGGCTCTTGCCTTCGGCGGAGCCGCCCTTCTGGTCGGGTGTGTCCAGTGGTGAGGTGTTCATCCACTGCCACAGCCCCGGCAGGGACAGCTTGGGCATGGACAGCGAGGGCAGGGTGGCTCCCTGAGCCACCGCCTGTTCCGTACTGACCAGGAGTGAGAGGGATATGAGTGCGGTGACCGCGGTCACCCGCGCTCTGCGTCTGCCAGATCGACCTGGCGGAAACAGGCGCGGACCGGGGACCCTTCGACGTTGCATGGGTCAGGCCTCAACCTTACGCGTTGCTTACATGAGCCTCGCGAGCCTGCCTGATGAGCGCACGTCAGTTCTACTTGAGTGGCCGTGCGTTATGTGATCTTTACTCTGGTGGGGAACCCGCAGCTCAGCGGTCAGACGCCGGACGCCTCGACGACATCCCGGACGGCGTCCGCCACCGTGTCCTGCAGCCCGTCGCCGTCCCCGGAACGTGCGATGGTGATGTTCGCGCCCTTCTTCGTCCCGTCGACGATGACGAACCGTACGTCCTTGTGCGCGTCCGCCCGCTGCTCCGCCGCCTTCACCTGGGCCTCGCCCACCGCGAGGACGACCGAGCACTTGCGCTGGAGCAGTCCGTTCACGAACGGCAGGGCGTTCTCGGCTGTCTGCTCACCCGCCACCGGCACATAGGTGACACGCACCCGGGTGTCCCCCGAGGCCTCCTGCATGCCCTCCCACACGGTCGCGGCGGTCGTGCCGGACGTGATGCCCTGGTCGTCCGTCAGGAGGCAGGCGTTGAAGTCCTTGTACTGCCGCGCCCGCGGATCCGGCGGCGTGGACTCCCCTTCCCCGCCGAGCAGCAGCCACGTCCCCACCAGCCCGGCCACCAGCACCCCGACACTTCCGGCCACCCAGGCCCACCGCCCGCGGAACGCGCCGGGCGAAGCGAGCGCCCGCCCCACCCCGGCGGCCACGGACCCGCCCTCATGCGACTTCTTGGGCGCGTTGCGCCAGGTACGACGGGTCTTCATGCCGCCACGACTCCTTTCGTCCACCCGTGCGACCAGGCACAGGGCCGACGTACGGTATCGCCCCACGCGGTCCGGCTCGGCCGGAGGGGCCGAGAAGGCCGGGGGCTCCGCCCCGCGCCCGGTCCGCACAGAGCGCACGGGCCGACGCGTCACGGGCCCGGAGATCCATACGGTCTGACGTGTGGGCGGTCCCTGGCCGACAGAGACCGAACCTGAGGTCCGGCAGTCTCCGGAGCTTCCTTCGGACCAGCGCCACGACAAGGCCGAGCGTGCCGCTGACATGCTCGCTGCCCAGCCGACGACTCCCGGGGAGCCGGATCGTGCTCCTGACGGTGTTCCGCAAGACGCAGGCAGCGCGAGACCGCCGAGGCCGAGAGGTTCCGGCAGGCCCGGAAGGTCCGCGAAGAAGAGCGCGGCCCCGCCGAACACAGCTGCAAGCGAACGGAGGCCGACCACCCGTGAACCACTCCCGGTGGAAGACGCGCAGGACCCGCAGGCTCCCGGGGGAACGGGTCGAGGAGTCCCCCGCCCACGTGGAGGCCGGGTGTGCCTTCGCTCTCGGCCGGGCCGTCTGCGTACGCCGGTCGGAGTTCGGCCTGTCGCAGAGTGATCCGGCGCGGCGCCCGGGGACGGCCGAGGGGGAGAGCTCCCGTGTCGAGGGCGGCGACACCGTTCCCACGCTGCCTCCGGTCACCCGGCTCGCCAAGGCGCCGGACGGCTCCCTCGCCGCCGGCCTCGACGGCGACACGTCGATGTTCCTCTTCACCGGGCACGACGGCCATGAGACGGACGAGGCTCCGCCGGGCGGACACTTCTCCGCGGCCTGACAGCGGCAGCTCGGCCAGGGCCCGTCCACAGCCCTGGCTATAGGCTCAGGACCAGACACGCACGTGGAACGGGAGGCGGGCATGGTGGTGCCGGCGCCGGGGCGGCGGAGCAGTACCTTCACACGGCTGCTGCGGCACGGGTTCACCGACCCGTCCGCCGCCGAGCGGCTGCTGGACGACCCAGCCATGGCCGGTGTCCGCTCCGACCCCGTACTCCTGGACGCGCTCGGCGGCACCGCCGACCCGGACCTCGCCCTCCAGGGGCTCGTACGGGTCGTCGAGGCCCAGCCCGACGAGGCGCGGCGGCAGGCCCTGCTGTCCACGCTGCTCGGCTCCAAGCCCCTGCGGGACCGGCTGCTCGGCGTCCTCGGGGCCTCGGAGGCCCTCGGCGACCACCTGGCGCGGCATCCGCTCGACTGGCAGGTGCTCGTGACGTACGAGTCCGCCGACCTCCACCCGGGGGTGGAGGAGTTTGAGCGGGAGCTGGCCGGGGCCAAGGACCCCGTCGCACTGCGCGTCGCCTACCGGCGGTGCCTGCTCGCCATCGCCGCACGGGACGTCTGCGGGACCACCGACGTCGCCCAGGCCGCCGCCGAGCTGGCCGATCTCGCCACCGCCACCCTCCGTGCCGCCCTCGCCATCGCCTGTGCCGCCGCGCCCGAGGACGCCGCCCTGTGCAGGCTCGCCGTCATCGGCATGGGGAAGTGCGGGGGACACGAGCTGAACTACGTGTCCGACGTGGATGTCATCTTCGTGGGGGAGGGGGTCGACGGGGTCGATGAGGGGCGGGCCGTGCAGGCCGCCACCCGGCTCGCCTCGCACCTGATGCGGATCTGCTCCGAGACCACCGTCGAGGGCACCATCTGGCCCGTCGACGCCAACCTCCGCCCCGAAGGCCGCAACGGGCCGCTCGTACGGACCCTCTCCTCCCACCTCGCCTACTACCAGCGCTGGGCCAAGACCTGGGAGTTCCAGGCCCTGCTCAAGGCCCGGCCCGTCGCCGGGGACACCGCGCTGGGCGCCGCCTACGTCGACACCCTCGCCCCGCTCGTGTGGCAGGCCGCCGAGCGGGAGAACTTCGTCCCCGACGTGCAGAAGATGCGGCGCCGCGTCGTCGACAACATCCCCGCCGCCCACGTCGAACGGGAGCTGAAGCTCGGGCCCGGCGGGCTGCGGGACGTCGAGTTCGCCGTGCAGCTGCTCCAGCTCGTCCACGGGCGTGGCGACCCCTCCATCCGCAGCGGCAAGACCCTCGACGCCCTCGCCGCGCTGGCCGCTGGCGGGTACGTGGGCCGGGCCGACGCCGCCCAGCTCGACGACGCGTACCGGTTCCTGCGGACCATGGAACACCGCATCCAGCTCTACCGGCTGCGCCGCACCCACCTCGTCCCGGAGGACGACGCCGACCTGCGGCGGATCGGGCGGTCCCTCGGGCTGCGCACCGACCCCATCGCGGAGCTGGGGCGCGAGTGGCGGCGGCACTCGTCCGTCGTCCGGCGGCTGCACGAGAAGCTGTTCTACCGGCCGCTCCTCGACGCCGTCGCCCGCCTCGCCCCCGTCGAGACCCGGCTGAGCCCCGCGGCGGCCGGGCAGCGGCTGGAGGCCCTCGGCTACGCCGACCCCGCCGCCGCCCTGCGCCACCTGGAGGCCCTCGCGTCCGGCGTCACCCGCAAGGCCGCCATCCAGCGCACCCTGCTGCCCGTGCTGCTCGGCTGGTTCGCGGACTCCGCCGACCCGGACGCCGGGCTGCTCGGCTTCCGCAAGGTGTCCGACGCGCTCGGCAAGACCCCCTGGTACCTGCGGCTCCTGCGCGACGAGGGCGCCGCCGCGCAGAACCTCGCCCGCGTCCTGTCCGCCGGGCGCCTCGCCCCCGACCTGCTGCTGCGCGCCCCCGAGGCGGTCGCCATCCTCGGCGCCCCCGAGGGACTGGAGCCCCGCACCCGTGCCCACCTGGAGCCGGAGATCCTCGCCGCGGTGGGCCGCGCCGGCGGAGCCGAACAGGCCGTCGCGGCGGCCCGCGGGGTACGGCGCCGGGAGCTGTTCCGCACGACCGCGGCCGACATCATCAGCTCGTACGGGGCCGAGGGCATCCACGAGCACGCGGACGCCGGACCCCTCGTCGACCGGGTCGGGCAGGCCGTCACCGACCTCAACGCCGCCACCCTCGCCGGAGCCCTCCGGGCCGCCGTCCGCGAGGAGTGGGGCGACACCCTCCCCACCCGGTTCGCCGTCATCGGCATGGGCCGCTTCGGCGGCCGCGAGCTGGGATACGGCTCCGACGCGGACGTCCTGTTCGTGCACGAGCCCCGAGAGGGCGTCGACGAGCAGGAGGCCGCCCGCGCCGCCAACCGCGTCGTCGCACAGATGCGGCGGCTGCTCCAGCTCCCCACCGCCGACCCGCCGCTGCTCATCGACGCCGACCTGCGTCCCGAGGGCCGCAACGGGCCCCTGGTGCGGACCCTCACCTCGTACGCCGCGTACTACCGGCGCTGGTCGCGTGTCTGGGAGAGCCAGGCCCTGCTGCGGGCCGAGCCCATGGCGGGCGACGAGGACCTGGGGCGGCGGTTCATCGAGCTGATCGACCCGCTGCGGTACCCCGCCAGGGGGCTCGACGAGGCCGCCGTACGGGAGATCCGGCGGCTCAAGGCCCGCATGGAGACCGAGCGGCTTCCGCGCGGCGCCGACCCGACCCTGCACACCAAACTGGGGCGCGGCGGGCTGTCGGACGTCGAGTGGACCGTGCAGCTGTTCCAGCTGAGGCACGGCCACGAGGTACCCGGGCTGCGCACCACCAGCACCCGCAGGGCGCTGGCGGCGGCCTGCGAGGCCGGACTGATCAGCGAGCGGTACGCGCGGACGCTGGACGAGGCGTGGGTGCTGGCCACCCGGGTCCGCAACGGGGTGATGCTGGTGCGCGGCCGGGCCGGGGACACCTTCCCGTCCGACGGGCGGGAACTGGGCGCCGTGGGGCGATACCTCGGGTACGGGCCGGGGCACGTCGGGGAGATGGTGGACGGCTACCGGCGGACCACCCGGCGGGCCCGGGCCGTGGTGGACGACCTGTTCTACGGGGCGTGACGGGTGCGGCGGCGGTGATCCGGGTGTGAACCCGGGCCCCGGCCCCGCTCGGCGCGGGCCGTACGGCCCTCAGCTCGTGAGCCGCACGGCCGTGGCCCCGCCTCCGCCGGGCGTCCCCGCCCGCCGCTGCTCCACCTCGCGCGGCAGCCGGTGCGGCAGGGCCCCGTACCAGGCGTACGCCACGACCAGGCCGAACAGCAGGCACAGCACTCCGCCCACCGCGTCCATCCAGAAGTGGTTCGCCGTCGCCACGATCACGACCAGGGTCAGCGCCGGGTACAGCAGGCCCAGGATCCGCAGCCACGGCGCCCGCGCCAGCGCGAAGACCGCCAGCCCGCACCACAGCGACCAGCCGATGTGCATGGAGGGCATCGCGGCGAACTGGTTCGACATGTTCTTCAGGTCACCGGACGCCATCGAGCCCCACGTCCCGTGCTTGATGACCGTGTCGACGAAGTGCTCGCTCTCCATCAGCCGGGGCGGCGCCAACGGGTAGAGGTAGTAGCCGAGCAGCGCGACGGCCGTCATGCAGAACAGCACGGCGCGCACCGCCGCGTAGCGGCCCGGGTGCCTGCGGTACATCCAGACCAGCACGGCGATCGTGACGATGAAGTGCAGGGTGGCGTAGTAGTAGTTCATCGACACGATGAGCCAGGTCACCGAGTCCACCGTGTGGTTGACGGTCTTCTCGAAGGCCAGCCCCAGGTTCTGCTCCAGGGACCAGATCCAGTCGGCGTTCTTCAGCGCCTGTGCCTTCTGCTCCGGCACGGCGTTGCGGATCAGCGAGTACACGCCGTAACTGACCGCGAGGAGAAGGACCTCGAACCAGATACGGGGGCGACGGGGCGAGCGCAGCCGCTGCCACGCGGTCGGCTGCTCCTCCGGGCGGCCCGGCCGTGCCTCCTCCACAGGTGCTGTCGGGGCCGCCGCGCGGCCGTCCAACGTCGTCAATGTCCCGTCACCCATGGGGAAAGAGTCTGCCAGAAAGCTCCATCAGTTCGATCATCCTTCAAACGGATTCCCGCCGCCATCCGTACGCCTCAGGAGGGACCTCTGCCCTTGCGGGCCCGAGGCCGTTGAACCGCGAACGACCAGCTCCGGCATGAAGACGAACTCGCCGTGCGGGGCGGGCGTACCGCCGATCTCCTCCAGCAGCGCCCGCACCGCCGCCTGCCCCATGGCCTGCACGGGCTGGCGGATGGTGGTGAGCGGCGGGTCCGTGAACGCTATGAGCGGGGAGTCGTCGAAGCCCACGACGGACACGTCCCGGGGCACCTGCAGCCCCCGCTGGCGGGCCGCCCTGATGGCGCCGAGGGCCATCATGTCGCTGGCGCACACGACCGCCGTGCAGCCGCGCTCGATGAGGGCGCCGGCCGCTGCCTGTCCGCCTTCGAGCGTGTACAGGGAGTGCTGGACGAGCTCCTCGGTCTCCTCCGGGGAGAGCCCGAGCCGCTCCCGCATCCCGGCGTGGAAGCCCTCGATCTTGCGGAGCACCGGCACGAACCGCTTCGGGCCGACCGCCAGTCCGATCCGGCTGTGCCCGAGGGACACGAGATGGGTGACCGCCAGCTTCATCGCGGCGCGGTCGTCGGGAGAGACGAACGCCGCCTGGATGTGCGGCGAGAAGCCGTTGATCAGGACGTACGGGACGCCCTTGCCGCGCAGTTGGTCGTACCGCTGCGGGTCGGCCGTGGTGTCGGCGTGCAGTCCGGAGACGAAGATGATCCCGGCGACGCCGCGCTCCACCAGCATCTCGGTCAGCTCGTCCTCGGTGGAGCCGCCGGGGGTCTGCGTGGCCAGCACGGGCGTGTAGCCCTGGCGGGTCAGGGCCTGGCCGATGACCTGGGCCAGGGCCGGGAAGATCGGGTTCTCCAGCTCGGGTGTGATGAGTCCGACGAGGCCGGCGCTGCGCTGGCGGAGCCGTACGGGACGCTCGTAACCGAGCACGTCCAGCGCGGCAAGCACGGACTGGCGGGTGGCCGCGGCCACACCGGGCTTGCCGTTGAGCACGCGGCTGACTGTGGCCTCACTGACCCCCGCCTGGGCTGCGATGTCGGCTAGCCGCGCGGTCATGTGGTGCGACTGTACCGGGCGCGCGTCGGATTGCCCACCAGGCCCGGGGAAGGCCGCGGACCGCGCCCCCGGGCGCTCCCCTTCGCTCCTGTGCGTCCCTCCGTTCCTGCTCGCCGGAGGGGCCGGAACCGTCGGATTCCACCCCCCGGATCGCGCCACTGCTGCAAGGATCCTGAAAGGGCTTGCAGACCCTCGCAGGCCCCGGGGTCAGCGTCCGCGGTGACTGCGGGGACCGCTGTGTCAAGCGATGCGTCGGCAACTGTAGGGACACGCGGATGTAACGATCGCCGGGGCTTGCAGAAAATTGCCGCAAGGTCTTTCGGCGCGTTTTCATCCCTGTTACGTTCCTGGCAACCCGGCGCCCCGCGAAGGAGCGGTCTGCAGCAAACCGGGATCGTTCGAAGGAGTTCACATGCGGCGTGGCATAGCGGCCACCGCGCTGGTCGCGAGCCTGGCTCTCGCGGCGACGGCCTGCGGCGGCGGAAGTGGCGACGGGGACAAGGCTGCCGACGGCCCGGTCACCATCACCTGGTGGGACACCTCGGACGCCACGAACGAGGCGCCGACGTACAAGAAGCTGATCGAGAAGTTCGAGAAGGCCAACAAGGACATCAAGGTCACGTACCAGAACGTCCCGTTCGCCGAGGCCGAGCAGAAGTACAAGACCGCCGCCCAGGCCGGCAAGGCCCCGGACGTGCTGCGCGCCGACGTCGGCTGGACCGCCGGCCTCGCGGAGCTGAAGTACCTCGCCCCGCTCGACGGCACCCCCGCCGTCAAGGAGATCGGCTCCTTCAACCAGGGCCTCGTCGAGGGCGCCAAGGTCGACGGCAAGCTGTACGGCGTGCCGCAGGTCACCGACGCCCTCGCCCTCCTCTACAACAAGGAGATCTTCGAGAAGGCCGGCGTCAAGACCCCGCCGACCACCTGGGACGAGCTGTCCAAGGCCGCGAAGACCATCAAGGACAAGACCGGCGTCGACGGTATCTACCTCAACCCGGACAGCTACTTCGCCCTGCCCTTCCTGTACGGCGAGGGCGGCATGATGGTCGACCCCGCGAACAAGAAGATCACCGTCAACGACGCGGCCGGCCAGAAGGCCACCCAGACCATCGTCGACATGATCAAGGACGGCGTCGCGGTCAAGCCGGACTACACCGACGGCTACAACAACATGCAGGCCGCCTTCAAGGACGGCAAGGTCGCCATGGTCATCAACGGCCCGTGGTCCACGGCCGACGACCTGTCCGGCAAGGCGTTCAAGAACAAGGACAACCTGGGCATCGCGTCCGTCCCGGCCGGCTCCTCCGGCAAGGCCGGCACGCCCACCGGCGGCCACAACCTGACCGTCTACAACGGCTCCGACGCGGCCCACAAGGCGGCGGCGCAGAAGTTCGTGGCGTTCATGACCTCCGCCGAGTCGCAGGAGTTCGCCTCCCTGGGGACCGGCGTCCTGCCGACCCGTGACGACGCCTACACCGTCGAGGTCGTCGCGGACCCGGTCCGCGCCGCCTTCAAGAACGTCCTCACGGACTCCACCCCGCGCCCCGCGGTCGCCGGTGTGAGCGACATGTTCGCCGAGTGGACCAAGCAGCACGTCGAGATCCTCAAGGGCAACGCGTCCGTCGAGAAGGGCCTCGACACCACGGCGGACAAGTGGAAGGCCAACGTCGGCTCCCTCAAGGAGTACTCGATCGGCTGATCCGCTCCAGGCCCGGACCGGCGCCCCGAACCTCTCGGGAGCCGGTCCGGGCCGGACCCGTACGCACCGGACCCGCGCCCCAGGGCGCGGGACCCGCGACCGCGACCGGACCCGCCGGGGCCGGGCCGCACCTCCTGAGGCCGGGCCCCGCAGGCGCCGGGACCGGCCCCGTACCCACAGAGGGACCCGAGGAAAAAGAACGCCCATGAAGACAGCCACCGCAGACCCCGCCACGGCCCCGCGGCCTGCCCGGGCCGGGCTGCTCACGCGCGTGAAGCGCTCCTACGACCAGCACTGGTACGCCTGGGCCATGGTGCTGCCGGTGGTCCTGGTCATCGGGGTGCTCATCGCCTACCCCCTGGGCCAGGGCGTCTACCTGTCGTTCACCGACGCCGACGAGTCCAACGTCGCCAAGCAGCTCGGCGCGATCCAGATCCCCGCCACCTACGAGTTCGTCGGACTCGACAACTACTGGCGGGTCCTGTCCGGCGCCGACGGCGAGTTCTACCCCAAGCTGCTGTGGACCGTCATGTGGACCGCGTCCTGCGTGTTCTTCCACTACACGATCGGCCTCGGTCTGGCCCTGCTCCTCAACCGCAAGGTGAAGGGCCGCTCCCTCTACCGCGTGCTGCTCATCCTGCCGTGGGCGGTACCCGCGTTCGTCGCCACGTACATCTGGCGCATGATGTACAACTCCGAGTCGGGCATCTTCAACGCCCTGCTCGGCACGCTGGGTTTCGGCCCGGTCGACTGGCTCGGTGACACCTTCACGCAGAAGGTCGCCGTCATCGGCGTCAACGTCTGGCTCGGCGTCCCCTTCATGATGGTCGCGATCCTCGGCGGCCTCCAGTCCATCTCCAGCGAGCAGTACGAGGCCGCCGAGATGGACGGTGCCACCCCCTGGCAGCGGTTCCGGCACGTCACCCTCCCGGGGCTGCGCCCGGTCAGCGCCACGGTGATCCTGCTCGGCACCATCTGGACGTTCAACATGTTCCCGATCATCTATCTGATGCTCGGTGAGGCCAACGCCCTGCACAGCGAGATCCTCGTGACCTACGCCTACCGGCTGGCCTTCGGCTCCGTCCGCGACTACGCGGGCGCCGCCACCTACGGGATCATCATCCTCTCCATGCTCCTCGTCTTCGCCGTCTTCTACCGCCGGATGCTCAACCGTCAGGAGGCCGCCCGATGAGCACGGTGACCGAACCCCTGAAGCAGCCCGCGCCGTCCTCCTCCGCCTCCGGCGGCACCGGCAGGCACAGCGCCACCCGCCCCCGCCGCCCCCGCGGCCGCGAGGAGCGCTCCCCGCTCGCCTCCGCCGGCCTGCACGCCGCGCTGGTCGCGGCGAGCCTCGTCGCGGTCTTCCCGATCGCGTACATGATCTTCATCTCGCTCCGCGGCCGGGACGGCTGGACCGCGCCGACCAGCGTCGAGGGCGGACTGGAGATCAGCAACTACGCGTACGTCCTGACGGAGACGGAGTTCCCGCGCTGGTTCGCCAACTCGGTGATCGTCGCCGGCGGTACGACCGTGTTCGGCGTGTTCGTCGCCGCCTCCACCGGCTACGCGATCTCCCGCATGCGGTTCCCCGGCCACAGGTCGCTGATGTGGGTGCTGCTCATCACCCAGATGTTCCCGGTGGCGGTGCTGATCGTCGCCCTCTACAACATCCTCGGCGGGCTGGGCCTGCTCGACTCGTACCTCGGTCTGATCCTCACCTACTGCTCGGTGTCCGTGCCGTTCTGCGCGTGGATGATGAAGGGCTACTTCGACACCATCCCGCACGAGATCGACGAGGCGGGCCGGGTGGACGGGCTCACCCCGTTCGGCACCTTCTTCCGGCTGATCCTGCCGCTGGCCAAGCCCGGCCTCGCGGTGACCGCCTTCTACTCCTTCCTCACCGCGTGGAGCGAGGTCGCCTTCGCCCGCGCCTTCCTGTCCACCGACTCGATGCTCACCCTGTCCGTCGGCCTCCAGAGCTTCATCGGCCAGCACAAGGCCGAGTGGGGCTACCTCACCGCCTGCGCGGTGATCATCACGATTCCGGCCGGCCTGGTGTTCCTGCTGGTCCAGCGGAACCTCGTCGCCGGACTCACGGCGGGCGGCACCAAGGGCTGACCGCCCGGACCTCGGGCTTTCGCGCGAAGCCCCGGCCGTCCGCGAACACGACGACGGTGCCGGTCTCCAGGGCTCCACAGGGGCCCGGCACCGCCCCCATCCCTCCATCCACTCCAGGGAAGACATGACCCAGCACCTTGCCGCCGCCCCCGCCGCCCCGACCACCGGCACGGACACCGGCTGGTGGAGAGACGCGGTGATCTACCAGGTGTACCCGCGCAGCTTCGCCGACGGCAACGGCGACGGCATGGGCGACCTGGAGGGCATCCGCGGCCGCCTCCCCTACCTGAAGGACCTGGGTGTCGACGCCGTCTGGCTCAGCCCCTTCTACGCCTCCCCGCAGGCCGACGCCGGTTACGACGTGGCCGACTACCGGGCCATCGACCCGATGTTCGGCACCTTGCTCGACGCCGACGCGCTCGTGCGCGAGGCCCACGAGCTGGGCCTGCGGATCATCGTCGACCTGGTGCCGAACCACTCCTCCGACCGGCACGAGTGGTTCCAGCGCGCCCTGCGGGAGGGCCCCGGCTCCCCGCTGCGCGAGCGCTACCACTTCCGCCCCGGCAAGGGCGTCGACGGCGAACTCCCCCCGAACGACTGGGAGTCCATCTTCGGCGGCCCCGCCTGGACGCGTGTCGCGGACGGCGAGTGGTACCTGCACCTCTTCGCCCCGGAGCAGCCCGACTTCAACTGGGAGCACCCCGCCGTACGGGACGAGTTCCGCTCCATCCTGCGCTTCTGGCTCGACATGGGCGTCGACGGCTTCCGCGTCGACGTCGCCCACGGTCTGGTCAAGGCCGAGGGCCTGCCCGACGTCGGCGGCCACGACCAGCTGAAGCTGCTCGGCAACGACGTGATGCCGTTCTTCGACCAGGAAGGCGTCCACGAGATCTACCGCAGCTGGCGGAAGGTCCTCCAGGAGTACGACGGCGAGCGTGTCCTCGTCGCGGAGGCCTGGACCCCGACCGTCGAGCGCACCGCCAACTACGTGCGCCCCGACGAGATGCACCAGGCGTTCAACTTCCAGTACCTGGGCACCCACTGGGACGCGGCCGAGCTCCGCGAGGTCATCGACGTCTCGCTGGCCGCGATGCGCCCGGTCGGCGCGCCCACCACCTGGGTGCTGTCCAACCACGACGTGACCCGCCACGCCACCCGGTTCGCGAACCCGGCGGGACTCGGCACCCAGCTGCGGGAGGCCGGCGACCGCGCGCTGGGCCTGCGCCGAGCCCGCGCGGCGACCCTGCTCATGCTGGCGCTGCCCGGCTCCGCGTACGTCTACCAGGGCGAGGAACTGGGCCTGCCCGACGTCACCGACCTGCCGGACGAGGTGCGCCAGGACCCGTCGTTCTTCCGCGCCAGCGGCCAGGACGGCTTCCGCGACGGCTGCCGCGTGCCGATCCCGTGGACCGTGGAGGGCGGCTCGTACGGCTTCGGGGCCGGGGGCAGCTGGCTGCCGCAGCCCGCCACCTGGGGCGCGCTGTCGGTCGAGGCCCAGACCGGGGTGCCCGGCTCGACGCTGGAGCTGTACCGCACGGCGCTGCGGGTGCGGCGCGAGCAGCCCGGCCTCGGCGCGGGCGCGGACGTCGAGTGGCTGGTGGCGCCGGAGGGCGTGCTGTCCTTCCGCCGCGAGGGGTTCGTCTGCACGGCCAACACGACGGCAGCCCCGGTCCGCATCGAGGTCCCCGGCCGCATGCTGCTGTCGAGCGAGCAGGTCCGTACGAGCGTGGACGGCACGGCCGAACTGCCCGCCGACACCACGGTCTGGTGGGCGGAGTGACCATCTCCCTGGCGCGGGGCGGCGCCGCCGGTGACCTTGGTGTCACCGGCGGCGCCGCCCCGCGCCTCGCGGACATCGCGGCCCAGGCCGGGGTCAGCGAGGCCACGGTCAGCCGCGTCCTGAACGGCAAGGCGGGCGTCGCCCCGGCGACCCGCCACCGGGTGCTGACCGCGCTCGACCTGCTGGGCTACGAACGCCCCGTACGCCTCAGACAGCGCAGCGCGGGCCTGATCGGCCTGGTGATCCCCGAGCTGACGAACCCGATCTTCCCGGCGTTCGCCCAGGTCATCGAGCAGACCCTGGCGGGCCACGGCTACACCCCCGTGCTGTGCACCCAGATGCCGGGCGGCGCGACGGAGGACGAACTGGTGGAGCAGCTGGAGGAGCGCGGCGTCACCGGCATCGTCTTCATGTCGGGCCTCCACGCGGACACCACGGAGGACCCGGGCCGCTACGAGCGCCTGGCGGCGAGGGGCGTGCCGTTCGTCCTGATCAACGGCTTCAACGACCGGGTGAACGCGCCCTTCGTCTCTCCCGACGACCGGGCGGCGGCCCGCATGGCGGTGAGCCACCTGACCGACCTCGGCCACGAGCGCGTCGGCCTGGCCATCGGCCCCACCCGGTACGTTCCCTCCCGCCGCAAGGCCGAGGGCTTCGTCTCCGCCCTGCACCGGCTGCTGGGCGTCCCGCGCGAGGAGGCCGACTCGTACATCCAGTCCACGCTTTTCGGCGTCGAGGGCGGCCACGCGGCGGCCGACACCCTCCTGGACCAGGGCTGCACCGGCATCGTCTGCGGCAGCGACCTGATGGCGCTCGGTGCGATCCGCGCGGTACGGGCACGGGGCCTGGACGTGCCCGGGGACGTGTCGGTGGTCGGCTTCGACGACTCCCCGCTCATCGCCTTCACCGACCCGCCCCTGACGACGGTCCGCCAGCCGGTCCGCGCGATGGCGACGGCGGCGGTGGACGCGCTGCTGGAGGAGATCGAGGGCAACCCGGTCCAGCGCACGGAGTACGTGTTCCAGCCGGAACTGGTGGTACGGGGCTCGACGGCGGCGCCGGGGAGGTGACGGCGGCGTGGGCGGGCGGGGCCCGGCCCCGCCCGCCCGGGGGCGCCCTCCAGGGGTGGGCGCCCCCTCCCAGGCGGACGGGGCGGCCCGCCTGCGCGATGCACCCGGGCCTCCGGCTTGTTTGCGGGACCAGGGGCCTGACGCGAGGTCAGGTGAACGGGCGATCGTGCTGATCCCGCAGCGACGGCAGCGGGACGAGGGTCCAGCCCCGCGCGTGCCACGCGTCCTCGGTGTACTCACCGGCCAGCCGGTACCAGCCACCCTTGTCAGGCGGCGCTGTGACAACGGCGACCTTCATCCGCGCGGTATCGAGGACACGTGCACCGCCACTGAATTCCCTCCCGAACGGGGGACGGTGAGCCATCACAGGGCCCCCTTCCGAGCCGCGGCGTACCGCGCGAGCATCTGTGCGCCTCCGGCGAGGAGCCGGAGGTTCGCGCCGGGGTCGTGCACGGCGTCGGCGGCGACGGCCCGCGCGTGGGTCACCGTGCTGAGCGCGATGTCCCGGGCCCGCCCGTCGGCCAGGTCGCGGGCGTAGGCACCGGCGGCGTCCGCGTACGCACGGATGTAACCCCGCAGCCGCTCCCGGAGCGCGTCGGCCGCCTCGCCGGTCGGTCTCAGGGCGGCGAGGCGCAGGGCCAGGTCCACGTCCTGGGCGACGTGTGAGGTGTCCACGGGAGGCGGCGTGGAGGGCGGGTTCGTGTGGGGCACTGCCATCGTCGTTCCCCTCGACCGGGTGCTGGGAGACGGGCCGCCCCGGGTGTTTCCGTGCGGCTGACATCCATCCAACGCGGGTACGGGCCGGGGGAGAACCGGGCACTCTGAAGGTCCGGTTGAACGCGTTGAACGCTCGGGGGTGCGGCCATGGCGGCACAGGCACGGACACGGACACGGACACCCAACGAGGCGCTGACCCGCCTGATGGCCGAGGCAGGAGTCGGGAACGCCCAGCTCGCGCGCAGAGTGAACACGGTCGGCGCCGAACTGGGGCTGCGGCTGCACTACGACAAGTCCACGGTCTCCCACTGGCTGAAGGGGAGCGTGCCGAAGGCCGAGGCCCGTCCGGCGGTGACGGAGGCGCTGGGGCGCCTGGTGGGCCGTCCTGTGGTGGCGGCCGAGCTGGGATGGGGGGCAGAAGCCCCCGGGACACGGGACGTGGCGGCGGGTGTGATGGAGCTGAGCCGGGCCGACATGGACCCGTCCCGGCGGGGAGTGCTGGGGGCCGGGCTGTACAGCGCGACACTGCTGGTGCCGTCGTTCCAGGAGGTCCTGGCCGGGCGGGCGGAGGCGGCGGAGGCCGGGCGGACGGTGCGGATCGGGGCGGGCGACGTGGAGACCGTACGGAGGATGACGGTCAAGGTCGCGGAGATCCTGGACGAGATCGGCGCCGGGCATGCCCGGCCGATGGCCGCCGCGTTCCTGGCGAACACCGTGGGGGCGTATCTGAAGGCGTCGGGGCCGGAGCATGTGCGGCGGGACATGCGGGCCGCCGCAGCCGACCTGGTGTACCTGACGGGCTGGATGGCCATGTACGAGGAGCGCCAGGGGCTGGGCCAGCGGTACTACCTGGAGGCGCTCGCACTGGCCGGGGAGGCGGAGGATCATGTCACCTACTGCCGCACCCTCCGCGGCATGAGCCTCCAGGCCTCGCACCTCGGGTACGGGGCGCGGGCGCTGGAACTGGCGGACGCGGCGGCGGAGGCGGCCCCGGCGGCCGGGCCGCGCCTGGTGGCGTTCCTGCGCGGCCAGCAGGCCCACGGCTCGGCCATGGTGGGCGACCGGCACGGCGCGCTGGCCCGGCTGCGGGAGACGGAGGGCGCACTGGCACGGGCCGACAACCGGCGTGACGCGGTGGGCGGTTACGACGAGGCGGCGTACTTCTTCCACGAGGCCCACGTCCGCTGGAGCCTGGGCGACGGCGAGGGCTCGGTCCGGAGCCTGCGCCGCTCCAACGCCGCACGGTCCGCCGAGGAACGGCAGGGGCGGCTGCACTGCCTGGGCGTGATCGCGGAACGCCAGTTCCGTATGCGTCACGTGGAAGCCGCCTGCGCCACCTGGCACGCCTTCCTCGACGACCACGTGACCCTCTCCTCCGCCCGCGGTGACGCCCATCTCACCGCCATGCTGCGTGCCCTGCCCGCATACCGGGGGCTCGGAGCCGTACGCGAACTGGAGGAGCGGGCGCGGCACGTCGCGGCCATGAAGGCCGGCTGATGCGTGGCCCTCCTGCGGGGAAGGCTCAGGCCATGGAGAGCAGCCGCAAGCCCACCGCCGGTGAAAACATTGCCGTCCTGCGCAAAGCGCGCGGGATCGGTCAGGCCAGGCTCGCACGCCGGATGGGCATCACGGTCTCGTACCTCAGCAAGGTCGAGATCGGGCTCAGGCCCGCCACACCCACGGTTGTAGCGGCTGCCGCCGAGGCGCTGCATGTCACCACCGCCCGGATCCACGGGCAGCCCTTCGCGGATCCGTCCGAGCAGGCCGACCTGCTCAACGAACTCCGCGGCGCGGTACGTCGGCACACACTGCCGAAGGAGGACACGCCCGCGCGGAGCGAGCTGGCCCAGGGCCTTCAGCAGGCCGCGCAGCTGCGGGCCGACACCAAGTATCTGGAGCTTCTCCGCATACTGCCCAGGCTCCTCGGCCAGGCGACCGCGACCGCGCTGGACGCTGGTGGGGACGCGGTGGCGTGGGGGCAGGTGTCGGACCTGTACGGGTGCGCCTACGCGGTCGCCCACCGCCTCGCCCAGCCCGACCTGGCCGACATGGTCGTCTCCCGCCAGCAGTGGGCCGCCCAGCGCACCTGGAACCCGGCGGCCGACGCCGCGGCGGCCTGGAACGAGGCCGGGACGTACCAGAGCGCGGGCCAGTACGACGACGGCCTGGCCATCGTCGAGCGGGCCATCAGCCACTACGGGCGCTCCCGCTCCGACGGCCCCGAACCGGTCGTCGTGCTGGGCTCACTCCACCTGCGCGGAGTCGTCCTCGCCTCCCGCCACCGGGACAAGGAGGCCACCAAGGCCCACCTGCGGTACGCCAAGGATCTGGCCCTACAGCTGCCCGACGACCGGCTCCTGCACAACCTGACCTTCGGAGAAGGCAACACCGCGCTGTACGAACTCGCCGCCCACATCGAACTGGACCAGCCCGACGAGGCCGTACGGATGGCCGCGCCCCTCGTGACCGCGCCCCCAACGGGGCTGAAACCGAACCGTGTCGGCCGCTTCTACATCGACCTGGCCCGCGCCCGGCTCGCCACCAAGGACCTGGACGGGGCCGAGGAGGCCCTGAAACCGGCGTTCACGGTGTCGCCGCAGATGGCGGAGATCCACCCCATGAGCCGTGAGGTTCTCCGCGTGCTGTTCGTCCTGCACCAGCGCAGCCGCCCCGACCTGATGGCGATGGCGAAGCGCACCGGACTGGCTTCCTGACCGGTTGCGCAGTCAGCCCCCGCGCCGTTCCGTGATCCGGCGGGCCGCCGGCAGGCCCGAGGCGGCGGTGAGGAGGGCGGCCTCCAGGCCCGCCGGCGCGCCCACGCACACGGGGGCGACGACCGGCGGGGTGAACCGGAGGCGGTTCTCGCACAGGCGGCGCCGTACCGGGGCCGCGGCCGGGATCACCTGGCGTCACCCTCGGTGAGCCGCAGGCCGTGCGCCGCCGCGTAGTCGGACGGGCCGCCCCTGAGGACCGTCACGCCCGGGTGGCCCGCCGCCTCCAGGACGCTGGCCGCCGTCATCGCGCGCTGACCGCGCGCGCAGGCCACGACCGCGCCCCGGGGGACGTCGGCGGTGCGGGAGGGCAGGGCGCCGAGTTCCAGACTGAGGGCTCCGGGGACGTGACCGGCGGTGTACTCCGACTCCTGGCGTACGTCGACGTACGGGGCCGTCGCAGCCGTACGGTCCGGTGTGACGTACGGGGTGGTGGCCGTGCGGAGGCCCGCTGCCGTCCAGGCCCGCATGCCGCCGTCCAGGCGTCCCGCCAGACGTTCGTAGCCGATCTTGAACGACTGCCAGACGAGTTCGCCCCTGTCCTGGCCCTCGTCCATGACGAAGGCCAGGGGCACGTCGTCCGGCAGCAGCCAGCCGATCCAGGTCGCGAACCGGGCGCGCAGCGGGATGGACAGCGAGCCGGGGACGTGGCCGCAGGCGTACGAGGCCGAAGGGCGTACGTCGACGACGCGGCCGCCCCGGCCGGTCAGCGCCCGCACCCGGGCCGGGTCCAGCGCGGGCAGCTCCGGGGCGGCCGTCAGGACCCCGGGTCCGCGGCGGTTGCGCTCGGTCAGGCGGGTGAAGTACGCGGGGTACGTGCCCAGTCCCGCCGTCAGGCGCCGCACGAACGCGTCCTCGTCCGGCGCCGCCAGCAGCGCGTTCGCCTGTCTCTGCGCGCCGATCGTGGTCGTACGCTCCGCGCCCGGCGGCGCCGAGCAGAACGAGCCCGCCCCATGGGTGGGCCACACCCCGGTGGCGTCCGGCAGCGCCGCCAGTCGGCGCAGCGAGTGGTACTGGGCGCGGGCCAGTTCCTCGGCGCGGCCGGTGCCCAGCAGGTCCGTGCGGGCGGCCGAGCCCACGATCAGCGAGCCCCCGGTGAACACCCCCAGCTCCCGCGCCCCGTCCAGCAGCAGGAACGCCAGGTGCTCGTCGGTGTGCCCCGGAGTGGCCAGCGCCCGCAGGGTCAGCCCGCCCAGGTCCACCTCGTCGCCGTCGGCCAGGCCCCGGTGCGGGAAGGCGCGGCGCCCCGCGGCGGAGGCGAGGACGGCGGCGCCCTCGTCGTGGGCGAGCTGGACGGCGCCGGAGAGGAAGTCGGCGTGCAGGTGTGTGTCCGCAGCGTAGGCGACCCGCAGGCCCCGGCGCCGCGCGGCGGCGCGCACGGCGCGCAGGTCGCGCCCGGCGTCCACGGCCAGTGCGCGGCCGTCGCCCAGGTCGACGAGATAGGTGCTGTTGCCCAGACCGGTGTCCACCAGCGGAATCAGCTGGTCCTCGGTGAAGCCCACGGCGGTCCTCCAGGGTCCGGGAACGGCCCGCCCTCCGCGGGGCGGCCGGTCCGCTCGCCTCCCCTTCATCCATCTATACAGCGCGGACCGGGCGCGATCGACCGGGCACGGCCCCCCTGACGGTCTTCGGCCGACTCCGGTTGTCCTCCGTCCGGACGATGTGAGGAAGGGATTCCGGTTCATAGGGTGACCCGGCCGCCGCCGACCCGCCGTGGCCTCTGTCCGTCCTCTCATCCGGAGCGCTTCCCCGTGTTCACCCCAGGCTCGCGATGCCTTCGTGCCGCCGTCACCGCCGCGGCGGGCGTGCTGCTCACCGCCTCCCTCGGCGCCTGTGCGCCGGACGACTCGCGGGCGGACTCGTCCGTCCCCGCAGTCCTGAGCCCCTTCTACGGCCAGGAGTTGCGGTGGGAGCCCTGCGGCACCGAGGAGTGCGCCGAGCTGGAGGTGCCGATGGACTACACGGACCCCGACGACGGCAGAACCTTCGTCCTGCCTCTCATCCGGGTGCCCGCGACGGATCCTGACCGGCGGATCGGGTCGCTCGTCTTCAACCCGGGAGGGCCGGGGGAGTCCGGGGTCGGGCTCCTCCAGGACGGCGGGGTCACGGCCTTCAGCGACCGGTTGCGGAAGCGGTTCGACATCGTCGGCTTCGACCCGCGTGGAGTCGGGGGCAGCGACCCCGCCGTGGACTGCGGGCCAGAAGACGGGGCCCGGGAGGCTGAAGGCGGCGACGACCTGCCGCCGCAGCCGCTGCACCCCGTCACCGCGAGGCAACGCCAGACGGCCCTGGCCGAAGCGGAGAGCGTGCTCGCCGCCTGCGAGAAGCACAGCGGGGCGATCCTCCGGCACGTCGGCACCGCCGACGCCGCCCGTGACATGGACGTGCTGCGCGCAGCGCTCGGTGACGACAGGCTGAGCTATCTCGGCTGGTCGTACGGGACCTCCCTGGGCACCGCCTACGGCGAGCTGTTCCCCCGGCGGGTGCGTGCGATGGTGCTGGACGGGGCCATCGACCCGTCGCTCGACTGGTCCCAGCGGGCCCGGAGCCAGGCCAAGGGCTTCCGCGAGGCGGTCGACGACTATGCGGAGCACTGTGCCGAGGTGGCGGGCGAGGCCTGTCCCGCCGACAGCCCGGCGGGCATCCGCGAGCTGCTCGACAAGCTGTACACGAAGACCGCCGAGGAGCCGCTGCCCGTCGACGACAGCGAGTGGGGGCTGGACGCCGTCACCTTGCACAGCGCCGTCACCGCGTCGATGTACACGCCGGAGGAGCAGTGGGAGCCCCTGTCCGTCGCCCTGGCCGACGCCGACGGCGGTGACGGGACGCGGCTCGCCGCCATCGCCTCCGGAGAGGACGGGACGGAGGAGGAGACCGGGGAGGCCGACGCGGCGGAGACCGACAGCGGGGCCGGGGACGAGGCCCAGGACGATGGTCCGCCCGACAACTCCGACGTGGCCCTCACCGCAGTCAACTGCGCGGACATCCCTCATCCCGGGGACCCGGAGCAGTACTGGAAGGCCCTCGACCGGGCCCATCGCGCCGACGGCGACTTCGGGTCCGACAGCGTGGTCGCCGCGCTCGGCTGCAAGGGCTGGCCGCAGACCGGGGCGGGCCCGCACAAGGTGCGGGCCGAAGGACTGCCCCCCGTCCTCGTGGTGGGCACCACCGGTGACCCGTCCACGCCTTACCACGAGGCGCAGGCGCTGGCCCGCCAGCTGCCCGGAGGCATGCTGCTGACCTACGAGGGCTTCGGGCACACCGCGTACGGGCGGGGCGGCGCCTGCGTCGACGACGCGGTGGACGACTACCTCATCGGCCTGAGGCCCGTGGAACCGGGCGCCTCCTGCTGAAGAACGTGGCAGGGTGGCGGCCATGGAGATATCCCACCCGGGGTGGCCCGGCCGGGGCGCCGCGCTCGTTCTCGGAGCCGTGCTGGCCCTGACCGCCTGTGGTGAACAGCGCGCCGGGGAACCGGCCGCGGGCGGGACGGAGAGCGCCGGGGCAGCGGTGGCGGCTGCGACCCCGGGTGCCGGAACGCCGGGCGCCGGGACGGCGAGTCCGCCTCCGCCCGAGCCCTCGCCGTACGTGGCGCCGGGGGCCGGTGACGGCGCGCCGCACTACGCCGAGAACAACGCCCACCGGCGGCCCCGGGAGATGTCACCCGCCGGTGAGGAGCGGGCCCGGAAGGAGGCCGGCCGTATCGAGCCCGTGCTCAAGCGGCTGTGGGAGGCGGGGACCTGGGACCCCGGGGGCGTCCGGACGGCCCTGCTCCGGCTCGGGTACGAGGAGGAGCGGGCCGGGGCGAAGAGCGAGCCGTCCGGCGGGACCCTCTCCGTCAGGGAGATGAACCCCCGCTGGAAGGAGGGCGGTTACGTCACACCCGAGGGTGCCCGGATCGGCCTGCGCGTCGGCACCGACGCCTGTGTCACCGCGTTCGTCCAGAAGAGCAACTATCTCGTGCAGGTCAACGGGCCGTATCCGGAGCATGGTTGCTTCGAGCCTCCCTTCGGGCACTGAGAACGGCCTCGGCCCCCCGTTTCCCCGTCGTCTCCGTCGGCTCCCGCAACCGACGCGCCCCGCACCCCGCGCGTGATGCGGGGCGACCTCGACCTCGTGCAGGCAGCGCCGTCAGCCGGTCCCCGACGAACCGCAGGCCCGGCGGCCGGAAGCCGACGCCGTACACGCCGCCCGGCGGGCCCGGGACGGGTGCCGTGCCGGTTCGCCGACCCGAGCCGGCCGACGCGGACGCCGCGACGGCGGCTCCGGGGCGCGGAGCGGGCGGGCCCGGCGGACCGGGGGCTCGCCTCCCGGGCCCCTCACCGCTCCGGCCGGTTCTTCGAACCGGGAGGTGCACCCAGGACGGCACTCGTCCTGAAACGCCGGACGGACAGGGGCTCAGCCCCTCGGGCGACGGACCTGGCGCGCCTCGCCGCCAGCGTCACCGTCGTCGCGTTCGCCGTCACGATCGTCGCGATGGCCAGCCAGGAAGGCCAGTCCGGCCGCTGGTCCAGCAGCACCAGGCCCACCAGGGCGGCCAGCACGGGATTCACGCTCATGAAGACGCCGAAGTAGTGCGCCGGGACGCGACGCAGCGCCAGCAGGTCCGCCAGGAACGGCACGGCCGAGGCCAGCACGCCCGCCGCCAGGGCGCAGACCAGCGCGGTGACCGTCGGCGGGCGCAGCCACAGGACCGCCGCGCCGACCGGCAGGTACACCAGGCCCGACACGGCCGCCGCCGCGGCCGAGCCCTGGGCCCCGGGCAGCCGGGCCCCCACCGTGCGGTTCAGCAGGATGTAGCAGCCCCAGCAGACCGCCGCGACCAGGCCGAGACCGATGCCGAGGTAGTCGGTGCTCGACTGCGGCCGGGTGAGCACCGCGACCGCGCCCGCGGCGGCCAGCGCGCACAGCAGGTCCGCCCGCCGCCTGGACGCGGCCAGGGCCACCGTGAGCGGGCCCAGGAACTCCAGGGTCACCGCGAGGCCCAGCCCGATCCGGTCGATCGCCGTGTACAGCGACACGTTCATGGCGGCGAACACCACCGCCAGCCCGAGCACGGGCCGCCACTGCGCGGCGGTGAACGTACGGAACCGGGGCCGCCCCACCGCCAGCAGAACGCCCGCCGCCATCCACTGCCGTACCGCCACCACCCCCACCGGTCCGAGCACCGGGAAGGCGAGCGCCGCCACCGCCGCCCCCACCTGGTTCGACAGTCCGCTGCCCAGCATCAGGGCCGTCCCCGTCGCCTGCCCGCTTCCGCGTATCGCCATCGCCATGGGCAGCACTGTCCGCCGACCACATCCATACGCAAAATGCATCCAGTGCTCCATCTATACGATGGACGCATGGAACGCACCGGCATGGAGCTGCGGCACCTGCGCTGTCTCGTCGCCATCGTCGACACCGGGAGCTTCACCGACGCCGCCATCGAGCTGGGCGTCTCCCAGGCGGCGGTCTCCCGCACCCTGCGTGCTCTGGAACGGATCCTCGGGGTGCAGCTCCTGCACCGGACCTCCCGTACCGTCACCCCCACCACCGCCGGCGTGCAGGTCCTGGCACGGGCCCGGCTGCTGCTCGCGGAGGCCGAGGAGCTCGTGCGGGAGGCCGTGACCGGCCACACCCGGCTGCGCGTCGGACACGCCTGGTCCGCGTTGGGGCGTCACACCGCGGAGTTCCAGCGCCGCTGGCACGACCGGTACCCGGACGTCGAGCTGCGGCTCATCCGGCACAACACGCCGACCGGCGGCCTCGCGGAGGGCCTGTGCGACCTGGCGGTGGTGCGCGCGGCCGTGGACCGGGGGCCCGGGTTCGACCACGCGCTGGTCGGCACCGAGCGCCGCTATGTGGCACTGGCCGCCGACGACCCGTGGGCACGGCGGCGCTCGGTGCGACTGGACGAGATCCGGGAGCGGGTGCTCGCGGTGGACCGGCGGAAGGGGACGACGACCGTGGACCTGTGGCCCGAGGACGCGCGGCCCGCGCTGGAGTTCATCGACGACGTGGACGACTGGCTGGCCGCGATCGCCTCGGGCCGGTGCGTCGGGGTGACGCCCCACGCGACCGTGACGCAGTACCGGCGCGACGGCATCGTGTACCGGCCGGTGCGGGACGCCGCACCGGTGCCGGTGTACCTGATCTGGCGGCGGCACGACCCGCATCCGGGCACGCACGCGGCGGTGGCACTGCTCGCGGAGCTGTACCGGGGGGTGTGACGAGCCTCGCTGACGGCTGGGAGCCGCGGGTGAAGGTGCCGGGCCCGCTCCTGTCGAGGTTCTCGACGGCCGCCTTGGCGGCCTCCTCGCCCTCCCCCCCGTCGACTCGTTGCTGAAGGCGTCGCCGTCGCAGGGCCCCACGAGGCGCGACGCGGGGACGCCGTAGCCCTTCTGCAGGAGCACCTTCCCCTTGTGGACCACCGCAACGGCGACACCGGGCACGCCCGTCCGCCGCACCAGCGTGCCGACCCCGGTGTCCGGCTGCTCGGCCGCGTCCTCGACCCGCGCGTCCGTCATGGTCGGGGCGGGCTGCGCCAGGGCATCTGGGACAGGCCCGGGGGCGGAGTCGTACCGGGCGCGCTCGTGCCGCCGGACGGGGTGACGCGGCCCGTCGGCAGGGCGGCGGCACGCCAGGCGACGACGAGACGAGCCGGAGCGGCGGGTACAGAGGACGGAGGGCTGGACATGGCATGACCGCGAGGTTCGATGCCTGCCCTCAGGCGCTCACGGCCGGGACCGGTGAACAGGCTGTCCCGGCTCTCCCGGCCGCACCGGTACACGGCTGCCGCCGCGTGCGGGGGCTCCGCCCCCGGATCCCCGTCATCGTGCCCCGGGAGAACCCGTCCTCACCCGCCGGACGGGCCGAGGCATGCCGGGGGCGGAGCCGCCGGTCAGCGGTTGGCGCGGATCAGGGTGCGGACCATCCGGCAGGTCGTCGTCGACGGCGGGTGCACGCCGATGCGGTGCGCCGTGTCCCGTATCGTCGCGTCGTCGGCCCGCGAGGGGACGTACACGCCCGTGTCGAGCAGCGCGATGGCAAGGCGCATGGCCTTCAGACGACGGTTGTGGCGCACGTACCACTCGCGCGGCCGTCCGGCCGGGAGCGGCTTTTTCCGCAGCGGTTTCCAGGCTTCGACGGGCAGTGGCGTGACGGTGGCGACGGCCATCGGCATCCTCCTGGTGCGGGGTGCGAGAGCCCTCCCCCGGACCCTCGCTCAATGCCTTCATTCTACCGGCCCCCACTGACAATCGGCCCTGGTCAGACGTCATTTGAAGGGGCGTGGGAGCAAGGAGTCCGAGGCCTTCGGGCGGTACCGTGTCCGGCATGGAGATCTGGATCAACCCCGCCTGTTCGAAGTGCCGCAGCGCCGTGAGAATCCTCGACGAGGAGGGCGTGACGTACATCGTCCGCCGCTATCTGGAGGACGTCCCGTCCCCCGGCGAGATCCGCACCGTGCTCCGCCGCCTCGGCCTGGAGCCGTGGGACATCACCCGCACCCAGGAGGCCGCGGCCAAGGAGCTGGGCATGAAGGCCTGGCCCCGTGACGACGTCTCCCGCGACCGCTGGATCGAGGCGCTCGCCGCCCATCCGAAGCTGATCCAGCGGCCCATCGTCACCGCCGACGACGGCACGGCGGTGGTCGCCCGCACCGAGGAGGCGGTACGGGACGCCCTGTCCCGTTCCTGAGAGCGAGTCGCAGCCAACTTTGAGTCGGATCCGGGGTGTTACTCGTACGTAGGGGCACAGTGAAGCCGATCCGGCCGCCGGCTCTCCCCCGGGTGGCGGCCGGGGACAGGAGCCCCACGTGTCACGCAGGAAGACCCTCAGCCGCAGTAAGAAGCTCGCGCTGCTCGCCGGTACCGCCGTGCTGGCGGGCGGTACCGCGGTGGTCATGACCGGGACCAGTCAGGCGTCGGTGGCCTGCGACGGGCTGGCCACCGCGCTGGCCAACAACGAGCAGTTCATCGCCGGACAGCGGGCCAATCCGGACGCCCAGTCCGAGGCGCGGATCGCCAACCGGCTCGCGGTGATCGAGGAGATCAAGAGGAAGCAGGCGGCGAGCGGGTGCGAGGTGGGCGGCGGCGGAGCCGCGGAGGCCGCCCCGCCGGCCGAAGCCGCCCCGCCCGCGGAGGCGGAGCCGCCGGCCGAGGCCGCGCCCCCGGCGGCCGGGGGCGAGGTCGTCTGTGCCGGCTCCACCGTCACGCTCTCCGGCGAGGGCGGCGCGCCCGCGGCGTCCAGCAACCAGTTCCCGGCCGGGACGCGGCTGAAGGTCACCAACCTCGACAACGACAAGTCGACGACCGTCGAGGTCACATCCACCTCCGGAAGCTGCGTACTGCTCAACGACGCCGCGTTCGAGCAGGTCCGGGAGGCAGGCAAGTTCCTGATCCGCAACGCCCGGATCGAACGCGTCGGCTAGGCCTGGAGGGGCCGGGCCCGGAGGAACTCCGCCACGCGTGCGTCCGTGCCGGGCGGGGACGCCAGCGGAAGGGTGTGGTGTGTCGCGCCCGGGAGGATCTCCACCCGCACGGCGGGGACCTTCCGGGCCGCCGCCGCGGCCCGCCGTACATCGTGGGCCCGGGAGCGCTCCGCCAGGAGCAGCAGTGTCGGCACGCGCAGGGCCGCGGTCTCCGGGCGGGGACCCGTGACCGGCCTGGCGGCAGGGAAGGCGGCGGTGTGCCGCTCCAGGGCGAGCCAGGTCTCGTCGAGCGGCACACCGCCGGTCTCCCAGCGGAGAAAGGCCCGGGTCCGGGCCGGGGTGGGGCGCAGCAGGAGCGGTGCGGCCCGCAGCAGATAGCGGGGGCTGAAGCCGGAGAAGCAGTTCGTCGGGTCCAGCAGGACCAGTGTGGCCAGTCGGTCGGGACGGTGGACGGCGTAGTGGAGGGCCGTCCAGGCGCCGTACGAATGGCCGCACAGGGAGGCCGTCTTGGTGCCGAGGCCGTCCATGACCGCGTCCAGCCAGGCCATGAGGTCGGCCACGGCACGGACGGGCGGGTCGTCCGACCCGGGAACGCTGCGGCCGGGGTCGCCGATCAGGTCGACGGCGTGGACCCGGTGGGTGCGCCCCAGTTCGGCGGCGGTGGCGAACCAGACGGTGGAGGTGGCGCCGCCCCCGGGGAGGAGGATGACGGGCGGGCCGTCCTCGGGGCCGTGGCTGTTGACGTGTGTGGGCCCGTACGGGGTGGGGACGGTCGTGCTGACGGTGGTGGCGGGCCACCGGGTGCGCAGGACCGTGTCGTACGCCGTGAAGAATGCCCCGTCGGCCGGTGGGATGGCCATGAGTGCCCCTCCGTTCGGGTAAGTATCTCGGCCAGCGATAATCTCGCTGACCGAGATACTATGCCGGAGGTGTGTCCGTGCACGAGGAGTCCGCAGAGCTCCGGGTCTTTCACCTGCTGCGAGCCGTCACCGTGGAATACGGTCTGCGGCAAGGGGAGTTCGCCGCACGCAACGACATGCACCCCACCGATGTGCGGGCCCTGATCCGGCTGCTCGACGCCGAGCGGGCCGGCGAGGACGCCACGGCGGGTCTCCTCGGGGCGGCCCTCGGCCTGAACTCCGCGGGAACCACCGCCGTCATCGACCGGCTCGAACGCCTCGGGCTGCTCGCCCGCGTGCGGGACGCGCGGGACCGTAGGCGGGTACTGCTCACCGTGACCGACCGTGCCCGGGAGCTCGGGTGGGCGCACTTCGGGCCGCTGATCGACGGCACCGCGGAGCTGCTGAACGGGTTCGACGAGCGGGAGCGGGACGCGGTGCGGCGGTTCCTGACGGGGGTCCGGGAGGTGCTGCGGGAGACCGGCGGAGAGTGAGGGGGACACTTCTCCCGCACCTGTCCGCGCCCCGTGCCTCCCGGGCCTGCGGTTCCCGGGTGGCCCGTGCGTCCTGGGCTCGCGCTCTCCGGGCCCGCGTCGCCCGGGCCGCGTGCCCGCCCGGGGGTCTTCCTCCGGCACTGCGTCCCTCGGCCCGTGCGTCCGGGCCTGCGCCTCCACGAACCGAAGCTCCGAGGCCCGTGTCCCTCCGTACCCGTGTGTCCCGCAGGGCCCGCGCCCGCCGTGCCCGGGACTCCTGCCCGTTACGGAACCCGCACCGGCGCGGTCTGCGTCTCCGCCTCCGCCAGGAGTTCCGTCAGCCGCAGGCCGAAGCGGGCGTCGCAGGCGTGCGGGGTGCCCGTGCGGGCGGCGTCCAGCAGGGCGTCCACCGCGTGGCCGAACGCACCCGTCGCGTCGCCCCAGTAGGGCATCACCGCCCGGCCCCGCTCGCCGTACAGCGTGACGCCCGCGTCCGCAGCGGCGGCGGGAGCGCTCAGACTGAGCGTCACCGAGCCACCCGCGCCCGACGCGTGCCGCAGCAGCAGATGCAGCGTGTCCCCCGGGCCGGGCACCGCCCGCAGCCCCGTCACCTCGCCCAGCACGGGCAGCAGCACCGACAGTACGTGCGGGCCCACGTCCCACAGCGCGCCCTTCTCCCGCCGCCACGGCGAAGCGGCGTACGCGCTGGTCGAGTCCGGCCCGAACAGCGCCCCCAGCCAGTGCGCCTCCGCCAGGTGCCAGCCGCCCGCCGCCGCCTGCTCCGCCACCCACGGCGCCGTCGCCTCCGCGAACCGCAGCGTGCAGAAGACCACCGCCGTGACCCCCGCCGCGTCCACCGCGTCCGCCACCTCCCGCGCGGCTGCCACACTCGTCGCCACCGGCTTGTCCAGCAGCAGATGGCAGCCCGCCCCGGCCGCCCGCACCGCCAGCGGCGCCTGGACATCCGGCGGCAGCGCGCACGCCACCGCGTCGCACGCCGCGAACAGCGCGTCCACGTCCCCGTACGCGCGCGTACCGTGCCTCGCGGCCAGCCCGGCCGCCGCCTCGGAGCGCCTGCCCCACACCCCGGCGAACTCCACCCCCGGGTGCGCGGCCAGCGCCGGGGCGTGGGTGCGGGCCGCCCAGGGGCCGGTGCCGAGAAGGCCGATACGGGGCTTCGGTGACGACGTCTGCATGCCCGCCAGTCTGCCCGCCGCTCCGGCACGCCCGGAAACCGGGCCGCACAGGCACGCCGGCCGGGGATCCCGGCCCGAAATCCATGCCGGACCCGGCCCGCTCCGGTGTTATGTTTCCTTCCACGCCGGCCGCGGGACTCCCGCGTGACTTCCGAGACCTGCTCTGTTCAAGCAACGATTTCGCTGTTCACGCCCCTATTCCCCGGCCGGTACCGCACCTCTCGCAGAGCACCGGGGGAACCATGGCGGAGACGCTCGCCGATCTTGTCGCGGCCGAGGACGTGCTGCTCTTCGTCAACGCCGCCGTCACCGCGACCGGCCAGCGCGAGTTCCGGTCCGGGGCCGCGCGGCAGCGGCTGTCGCTGCGCTTTCTGCACGAGTACGTACGGGTCAACTACCGCCCCCTGTACGCCGCGTCGCTCGCCCTCGGCATCAACGACCACAACGCCGCGCTCGTCGTCGAGAACCTGCTGCGCCATGCCGGCGAGGCCGACCCGGACCAGAAGCGGCTCGAAGGGCGGCTCATCGCGGCCCGGCTGGCCACGCTCCCGCCCCCACGCGTGTACCGCCTGTTCCGTGCCCTGCGCACCGCCCGCGTCAACAACCGCCGCACCCGCGCCCTGATGCGGGACTGGCTGGCCGCCCGCCCCGACCTCGGGCACGACGCCGTCAAGTACCGGGCGGGAGTCAGAGCGGCCGTCCGGCACGCGCACGTGGCGCCGGCACCCGAGATCGGGCACTTCCTGTTCACCCCGCGCCGCCGGGCCCCCGCCCGCTACGCGCATCCCCTGCTGGACGCCCACCGCCGCGCCCACCACCAGCAGGCCGCCCTGTACGAGCTGCCGTTCACCGTCGCCGAGGGCTTCGCCGCCGGGCACGGTCTGAAGCGTGAGGTGTTCCTGGAGCGGATGGCGCCCCGCATGACCCGGCTGGAACGGCTGCGCACCCATCGGGCCGGTGCCGGAACCGACACCGACCTGACCGTCATGCCGCTGACCCGGCTCGCCCTGTACGTGCTGGCCCTCCCGTTCGAGGAGCGGACCGCCCGGCGGGCCGAGCTGACGGGCGCCCTGCGCGCGGCGGCCCGCCGGGCGGCCGGGACGCACGCCGGTACCTGGGGGCGGGTCGCTGCCGTGCTGGACGACAGCTTCTCCTCGTCCGGGTCGGGTCAGAAACGGCGCCGCCCGCTGGCGGTGGCCCTGGGCTGTCACTTCCTGCTGGAGGCACTGGCCGCTCCCCGCGCGTACACGCCGCTGTGGACGTCCGGCGCGGCCGACCCGCTGCTCGTGCGGCCCTGGGGCCCGACCCCGCTCGGGACACGCATCCTCGACGCGCTGGACGCCCGCCCCGAGCGGCTGGTGATCGTCTCGGACGGGTGGGACAACGCCCCGCCGGGGCTGGCGGGGGAGGTGCTGCGGGTGTGGCGGACCCGGATCGACCCGGAGCGCCGTACCAGCGCCGTGCACGTCAACCCCGTGTACGACGCCGGCGGGTTCGACGTGCGGCGGCTGGCGCCGAGCGTGCCGACGGCCGGGATCCGGGACGCCGGGGACCTGGCGTCGCTGGTGGAGATCGCCCGGTTCGCGGAGGGCCGGACCGGGCTCGCGGAGCTGCGGGCGTATCTGGACGGGCGCGTACGGCTGTTCCTGGGGGAGTCGTGACACGGATCGACCTGGGCGGGCTGACCGCCGGGCCCTCGCAGGTGTGGGGCGGCATCCGGCTCGTGCCGCTGCTGCGGGAGCGGCCGGTGGAGGGGCTCCGGCTGCGCCGGGAGCTGTACGAGGACCACACGGGCCTCGTGCGGCTGGACGAGCGGCATGCGTATGTCTCGTACGTCCCGCACGGCTTCGTGGCCGACTGGTCCGGGACACCCGGGGCGGCCGGGACGGAGGAGAGGCGCCAGAGCGCCGCCTACGGGACCCAGATGGGCACCGGCACCCCTGTGGCCGTGCCCGTCCGCGGTCTTCACCGGCCGGCCAGGAAGGCCGGAGACGGCCCGGCGCGCGGGCGGCTGCGGTTCCTGCCGCTGCACCTCGCCCTGGAGGGCTACCTCGCGCTCCACTTCGGCGGGCCGTCCGTCGTGTGGGACGAGTGGTCCCGTGCGGCGGTGCGGCGAGGGCTGTCGCCGCGCGAGGAGCAGGCGTACGCCGGGGCGGACGTGCGGGGGCTCGCGGAGGCGCTGCGGATCTTCGAGATCCACCCGGACCAGTGCGGTGTGATGGTGTACGCCGCCGACGCGCTCGCCGCCGCGTTCGTCGTCCCGCACCCGGACGACTACCGGGCACTGCACCCCTCCCTCGTGCAGGACCTGTACGGAGAGCTGGTGCACCAGTACGCGTACTACGGGGCCCCGGTGCCGGAGTTCACCGCGCGGATCGACGACGCGCGGGGCACCGTCCGGACGCTCGCGGACCTGCGGCGGGCCGCACGCGCGCAGGAGCGGGAGTGGACGGCGGGCCATGACACGGTCATGGCCCGGGAGCTGCTGGAGACCCCGTACGCCTGCGAACGCGTCCAGCGGAAGGGGCGGTTCGGCCTGTACCGGTTCCTGCCGCCCTTCGCGCGGGACGGGCTCGGACAGCACATCGGAGAGATGATCACGGACCACAGGGGACGGACCGCGTACCTGAAGACCTTCCGGCTGTCCGACGGACAGGTCCGGCGCGGCTACCTGCTGCGGAGGCTGGCCGACACCGACTGGCACCTGGGGCACACCGCGGAGGCGATGGGCATCGGCTACGGGGAACTGGTCGCCCGGATCCGCCGGGCGGGCTTCGGGTCGCTGCTGAACCCGCACGTGGTCGCACAGCGGTCACGCGAGGCACAGGGCACGTGAAGCAGGGCGCACAGCGGGTGAGGCAGGGCACGCGGCGCCTGGAAGACGGCGCACAGCACGTGCGCAAACCACAGGAAACCTGAGTAACACGGGGTTCACATACGGGCAACGGTCGGGAAATCCCCCGTTGCCAAGCTGCGCGGCATACCGCTGCACCCGCAAAGGATGAGGCCCGTGACCATCAAGGCTGAGTACATCTGGATCGACGGCACCGCGCCGACCGCCAAGCTTCGCTCGAAGACGAAGATACTGTCCGGTGCCGTCTCCGGCGTCGCGGAGCTGCCCATCTGGGGCTTCGACGGGTCCAGCACCAACCAGGCCGAGGGCCACGCCTCCGACTGCGTGCTGAAGCCGGTCCACACCTGCCCGGACCCGATCCGCGGCGGCGAGCACATCCTCGTGCTGTGCGAGGTCCTCAACACGGACATGACCCCGCACACCACCAACACGCGGGCGCAGCTGGCGGAGGTCGAGGAGAAGTTCGCCGCACAGGAGCCGGTCTTCGGCATCGAGCAGGAGTACACGTTCTTCGACGGCTCCCGTCCGCTGGGCTTCCCCGAGAACGGCTTCCCCGCCCCCCAGGGCGGCTACTACTGCGGTGTCGGCGCGGACGAGATCCACGGCCGTGACATCGTCGAGGCGCACCTGGAGCACTGCCTCCAGGCCGGTCTGGGCATCTCCGGCATCAACGCCGAGGTGATGCCGGGCCAGTGGGAGTTCCAGGTCGGCCCGCTGTCCCCGCTGGAGGTCTCGGACCAGCTGTGGATCGCCCGCTGGCTGCTCTACCGCACGGCGGAGGACTACGGCGTGTCCGCCACCCTCGACCCGAAGCCGGTCAAGGGCGACTGGAACGGCGCGGGCGCGCACACCAACTTCTCGACGAAGGCGATGCGCGAGGGCTATGCCGCGATCATCACCGCGTGCGAGTCGCTCGGTGAGGGCTCCAAGCCGCTCGACCACGTCAAGAACTACGGCGCGGGCATCGACGACCGGCTGACCGGTCTGCACGAGACGGCCCCGTGGGACCAGTACAGCTACGGCGTCTCGGACCGCGGTGCCTCGGTCCGCATCCCGTGGCAGGTCGAGAAGGACGGCAAGGGCTACATCGAGGACCGCCGCCCGAACGCGAACGTCGACCCGTACGTGGTGACCCGCCTGCTGGTGGACACCTGCTGCTCGGCACTGGAGAAGGCCGGCCAGGTCTGATCCCGCCCGGACGCGGCGAGGGGGCGCCCCACCGGAACGGTCCGGTGGGGCGCCCCTTCCCGTACCCGTCAGCCGTTCGGGCGGCGGGCCGCCAGCGACCGCGCCCCGTCCACCACCAGGAACGCCAGCAGGCTCAGTCCCAGCAGCGGCAGGAACCATCCGACCGCTGCGGTTCCCGCCGCCAGCGGCAGCAGGACCGTCGGCGGAACCCTCCTCCAGGCGCCCGGCCCGACCGGCCTGCCCGGGCGGCGCAGCCACCACATGCGGCAGCCCCACACGACGAGCAGCACCAGCGCCAGCGCGAGCACGGCGAGGGCCAGCTGGTTGGGCAGGCCCAGGAACGTTCCCATGTGCAGGGCGATGCCGATGCTGGTGAGCTTCGCGAGCAGCGGGTAGTCCGCGAACCGGACGGTGTCGAGCACCCGGCCGTCCGCCGGGTCGACGGCGACGGAGTCCAGATGGACGGGGTACTGACGGTCGATGCCCTTGACCACGTACCCCTTGCCCTCGCTCGGGAGACTGACCGCGATCTCCCCCGCGACCCCGGCCTCGGCGGCGACCCGGACGGCCTGGTCGATGCCGATGACGCCGCCACCGGCCGGCGCCGTCGGCCGGTGGCCGGAGCTGTGCCCCTCATGTCCCTCGTGGCCGCTGTCGGCGGAACCCGCGACGCTGTCGAGAGCGGCGGAGACGCTGGGCGTGGCGCCGCCGAGCCGCTCCCTCAGGGAGCCGATGTTCTCGCCCGCGTAGGCCGACCAGCTCAGGCCCGTGGCCGCGATGCCCAGCAGCCCGGCGGTGGCCCACAGGCCCACCGAGCCGTGCCACGAGAGGGTACGGCGCCGGGAGCGGGCCCCGCCCTCGGGCAGGAACAGGGCGCGCCGGGCGGTACGCCTGCGGCCCAGCCACAGGGCGAGGCCGCCCAGCGCGATGACCCACAGCCAGCTCGCGGCCAGCTCGCTGTAGACCCGGCCGGGCTCGCCCAGCCCGAGGTCCCGGTGGACCTGGGACAGCCAGGTGCGCAGCGGCAGCGCCCCTGAGCCGCCGTAGCTGGGAAGGGCGCCCCGCACCTCGGCGGTGTAGGGGTCGACGAAGACGGCCAGCGACCTGCCGTCCTCGACACCCGGCCCGCTCATCAGGACGCGGGTCGTGGCACCCTCCTCGGCCGCCGGCCACACGGCGGTCACCGTGTTGTCGGGCCGGGCGCGGCGGGCGGCCTCCACCTGCTCGGCCAGCGGCCGGACGCTGTCACCGACGGGCACCTCCAGCTCGTGCCGGTAGACGATCTTCTCGGCCTGGTACGAGAGGGCGTAGAGCAGCCCGCTGGCGGCGGCGACGAACAGGAAGGGGGCGATGAGCAGTCCGGCGTAGAAGTGCAGCCGCAGCACGAGGGGCCGCAGCGCGCTCCAGGTGCCGGGCCGGACGGGTACGCGTTGGTCCTGGTCCTTCTCCGACTGTATGGACTCGGTGGGTTCGGTGGTGAGCATGCGTGTCCTCGCAAGCGTGGTTGACCGCAGGGGTGGCAGACCCCCGGGATCAGGCGTGCGCTCCGAGGGCCTTGACGACGTGGTGGGGTACGGCGAGGACGGGCGGCCCCCGGCGGGTGCGGGCGCGGGCGAGGACGGCCCCGCGCGTCGGCTGGTCCGCCCGGGACCGGGGAACCGGCCGGGGCGGGCGGGGCGCGAGCGGAAGCCGTACGGCGGTGAGCGGTGGCCGCAGCGGTACGAACGCGGTGCGGGCGAGCCGGAACAGCGCGGCCTCGCCGCAGGCCAGCCACAGCCCGCAGACCGCCGCGGCCAGCAGGTGTGCTCCGGTCATCCCGGGCGTCGGCAGTGCGTCCGCCAGGGAGGCGCCGCCCCCGTGACCGCCGCCGTGATGCCCCCGCGCGCCTGCGAACGTCAGGTGCAGCGCGCCCTGCACGGCGAGCAGCCCCGTACCGATGGACCACGCACCGCGCCGACGGCCGCCGAAGACCCAGGCGAGGCCGCAGGTCAGCGCGAAGGCGGTCAGCAGGGAACCGAGCGGGACACGGTGGGCCGTCTGGGAGGCGTGACCGGTCGCGGACAGCACGACGCACACCGCCGCGAACAGGGCGGCGCGCATCAGGCGCAGAGGTGAGCGGTTACCGGTCATGGCTCGAACATGCTCGCACCCCCCTGGATACGCGCGGCGGTCCGGTTCTTCTCAGAGCGGACGCGCGGTGGGTGCGGGACGGGTGCGGGACGGGGCCCGGCGAGGCAGAGTCGACGGTATGAGACTTCTGGTTCTTGGCGGTACGGAGTTCGTGGGCCGCGCGGTCGTCGAGGAGGCGCTGGCGCGTGACTGGGATGTGACGGTGTTCCACCGGGGGCGCCACGCGCCGCCTCCCGGGGCCGCGGCACTGCACGGCGACCGGACGGAGGGCACGGAAGGGCTGGAGGAACTGCGGGGCGGCACCTGGGACGCGGTCGTCGACACCTGGTCGTCGGCGCCGTCGGTGGTACGGGACGCGGCCCGGCTGCTGGCCGGGCGGGCCGGGCGGTACGTGTACGTGTCGAGCCGATCGGTGTACGCGTGGCCCGTGGCGGCCGGGCAAGCGGAGGACGGGCCGCTGGTGGAGGCGTCGGAGGACGACTGGGACGACGTGCCGTACGCGCAGGCCAAGCGGGGCGGGGAGCTGGCGGCGACCCGCGTGTTCGGCGCGGAGCGCACGCTGCTGGCGCGGGCCGGGCTGATCCTGGGGCCGTGGGAGAACATCGGGCGGCTGCCGTGGTGGCTGAACCGGATGGCGCGCGGCGGCAGGGTCCTGGCGCCGGGCCCGCGCGATCTGGCCCTCCAGTACATCGACGTACGGGACATGGCGATCTGGCTGCTGGACGCGGCGGAGGCCGGTCTGTCCGGCCCGTACAACCTGGTGAGCCCGCCCGGGCACACGACGATGCGGGAACTGCTGGAGAGCTGTGTACGCGTGACCGGATCCGACGCGGAGCTGTGCTGGACCGAGCCGGGACCCGTCCTGGAGGCAGGCATCGCCCCCTGGACCGACCTGCCGGTGTGGATCCCGCCGGGTGAGCTGTACGACGCGATGCACCGCGCGGACGTGTCGAAGGCCCTCGCGGCGGGCCTGCGCTGCCGCCCGGTGGCCGAGACGGTCGCGGACACATGGGAGTGGCTGAGCGGCCTCGGCGGCCGGGCGCCGCTGCGGGCCGACCGCGGCACGGTGGGCATCGGCCCGGAACTGGAGGCGAAGGTGCTGGCGATGGTGAGCTGAGGTCCGCCGGGTGCGCTCAGGCCCGCCCGGCGTCCGAGGACGAGCCGCGTTCCGGGTGCACCCCCTGCCCGAAGGGGCCGGGGGAGGGGCGGGGTGGGGGAAAGTACACCCCCGGCCCGGGCGGTGGGTCCCGTGCCGCGTTCGCCGCACCTCCGCGAGACTGGTCCCACGACGCGGCACCGGCCGCGCGGGAGCACCAGGGGGAGTCGCGGTGGCGGGGACGAACGCGGAGGCGGGGCGTGCGGACGGCGGCACCCCGGGCACATGGATACGGGCCTCACTGCAGGCCGTCCCCCGGGGCCTGAGCCTGGTACCGGCGACCCTCGTCGGCTCCACGGCCCTCCTGACGGCCGTCCTGCTGTCCGTCTCCCTGATCCCCCTCGGCATCGGCATCCTGACCACCCCGCCCGTCCTGCGCGCGGTGCGGGCCCACGCCACCCGCCGACGGCACCTGGCCGAGCACTGGGCGGGCATCCTCATCCCCGAGGCGCACCGTCCGCTCCCGCCCGAGCGCCCGGACGGCTGGGCCCCCCGGGTCACCCACTGCGTACGCCTGCTGACGGACCCGGTGACCTGGCGGGACGTGCGGTGGCTGTGGGTGGACATGTCGGCCGGGCTCCTGACAGCGCTGCTGCCCTTCGTCACGCTCGCGTTCGGGCTGGAGGGCCTGGTGTGGGCGGCGGGCCTGTGGCGGGTGCTGGGCGATCACGGCCCGTACTGGTACGCGTTCGTCCCGGTGGACGGGGAGTCGACCGCCATGGCGGCGGGCGGGCTCGGCCTGGTGGTGATCGTTCTCGGTCTGTGCTTCAACCCGGTGCTGCTGCGGGGGCACTTCATGCTGACGAAGGCACTCCTCGACCGGCCGCTGACCGCGGACCTCGCCGAGCGCATCGACCGGCTGACCGAGACCCGGCACGACGCGGTGGACGCGTCGGCGGCCGAACTGCGCCGTATCGAGCGGGACCTGCACGACGGGGCACAGGCCCGGCTCGTCGCGATGGGCATGGACCTCGGCACCGTCGAGGCGCTGATCGAACGGGACCCGGCCCAGGCGAAGGCGCTGCTGGCCAAGGCCCGGCAGAACTCGGCGGACGCCCTGAACGAACTGCGTGACCTGGTCCGGGGCATCCACCCGCCGGTCCTCGCGGAGCGCGGCCTCGGGGACGCGGTGAGGGCGCTGGCCCTGCGGCTCCCGCTCCCGGTGGACGTGACGGTGGACCTGCCGGGCAGACCGGACGCGCCGGTCGAGTCGGCGGCGTACTTCGCGGCGAGCGAGCTGCTCACGAACGCCGTCAAGCACGCGCAGGCCGAACGGATCTGGGTGGACGTCAGGCACAGTGGCGTCATGCTGTCCGTCACGGTCACCGACGACGGCGTGGGCGGCGCCGGAGCGGGTGAGGGCTCCGGACTGGCCGGGGTGGAGCGGCGGCTGGGTACATTCGACGGGATCCTGGCCGTCAGCAGCCCCGTCGGCGGTCCCACCACGGTCACGCTGGAGATCCCTTGCGTGTTGTCGTAGCCGAAGACCTGTTCCTCCTGCGGGACGGGCTCGTACGGCTCCTGGAGGCGTACGGCTGCGAGGTCGTCGCCGCTGTCGGGAGCGGGCCCGAGCTGGGCCGGGCGCTGGCGGAGGAGCGGCTGGACGTCGCGGTCGTCGACGTACGGCTGCCTCCGTCGCACACCGACGAGGGCCTGCAGTGCGCCCTGGCCGCCCGCCGGGCGCGCCCCGGGCTGCCGGTGCTGGTGCTGTCGCAGCACGTCGAGCAGTTGTACGCGAGCGAACTGCTGGCGGACGGGGCGGGCGGGGTCGGCTACCTCCTCAAGGACCGGGTGTTCGACGCGGACGGGTTCGTGGACTCCGTACGGCGGGTGGCGGCGGGCGGTACCGCCATGGACCCGCAGGTCATCGCCCAGCTCGTGAACCGGCGTTCGGGGCGGGACGAGCCGCCGTCGGCCCGGCTGACGCCACGGGAGCGGGAGGTGCTGGAGCTGATGGCCCAGGGCCGGTCCAACGCGGCGATCGCCGACCGGCTGACCGTCACCGAGCGGGCGGTGACGAAGCACACCTCCAACATCTTCGCCAAGCTGGGCCTGGAGGTCTCGGACGACGACAACCGCCGGGTGCTGGCGGTGCTCGCGTATCTCGACGGGCGGAATTCCACGCGGCGTTGAACGTCCCACGCGTCCCATGCGTACGGGAGGGAGCGCTGTTCCCCCGCAGGGATTGGAGTTCCATGCGACGCACAAGAAAACGCTCGACGCTGGCCAACCGAGCGATCGCCGCGACCGCCGCTCTGGTGCTGGGCGGAGGCGGACTGCTCACGGCCAACTTCTACGCCTCCGCCCATGAGGGGTGGGGGTGGTACGGATGGTCCGGGGCATCCCGGGACGAGCAGCCGCAGCGGGCGGACACCAAGGCCGCCAATGTGAACATGTCGACCATCGACTGTCCCGAAGTGGCCAACGGACTGCCCAAGGAGATCCCGGACCAGGCGCGCGGGGAGGTCGACCTGGAACTGGCCAGGATCGACAACCGGATCACCGACGCCTATCAGCGGCTGGCGCAGTCGCAGGAGCAGATGCGGCAGGATCCCTCTTTCGCTGACAACGTGATTCTGAACCCCTTGAAGGACGAGCGGTTCGCCAGTATCCAGCGGATCGTCACCGCCATCGACCGTTCGGCCGACCGCCCCGAGGGCATGGAGGAGCTGGCTCCCTGCACCCTTCAGCAACAGGACCAGGGCGACGGCCGGGACCAGGGCGACGGCCGGGACCAGGGCGACGACCGGGGCAACGGCCGGGGCCAGGGCCAGGCCGGGAACGGTCCCGTCGCCGGCGACTTCGTCGAGATCCAGTCCGTCCAGCCGAACGTACAGACCCCTCGTCAGCAGCGAGGCGCCTCCACCGGCAGCTTCGTCACGAAGTGCGGCCGCAACGAGAACGGGAAGTTCAACTCCGACAACATCATCGTCGCCCCCGGTGTCGTCAACGGCGCCCACCACATGCACGACTACGTCGGCAACCAGGCCAACGACGCCTTCGCCGACAACAGGGACCTGGCCCGGGGCCGTACCACCTGCCGCAACCAGGGTGACCGCTCCACGTACTACTGGCCGGTCCTGCGGGTCCAGAACGGCGAGAAGGAGTTCGACGCCGACGAGGACGGCGGCGGAAAGGAGCAGAACGTAGGAAAGATCCAGACCCCGGCCCAGGTGACGATGAACTTCGTCGGCAGCCCGGTCTCCAAGGTCACGGCCATGCCCCGGTTCCTGAGGATCATCACCGGTGACGCCAAGGCGTTCACCAACGGCGACGCGAACGCCAACGCCTCGTGGAGCTGCACCGGGTTCGAGGACCGGGTCCAGCTGAAGGACAAGTACCCGCTCTGTCCCTCGGGCAGCAAGGTCGTCCGGACCTTCAAGTTCCAGAGCTGCTGGGACGGCCGGAACGCCGACAGCGCCAACCACCGGACGCATGTCGCCTTCGCCGACGAGTCCGGGCGCTGCCCCCGGGGCTTCCGGGCCATCCCGCAGCTCGTGCAGCGGATCGTCTACAACGTGCCGCCGAAGCCCAACTTCGCGGTGGACTCGTTCCCCGAGCAGCTCCACAAGCCCATCACCGACCACGGGGACTTCATCAACGTCTTCGACCGTGGCCTGATGAACCGCGTGGTCGACTGCATCAACACGGGGCGCCGCTGCGCCTGACCACCGCCGGGGGGCCTTCGCCCCCCGGCTCCCCCCACTCCCCCCACCTGCGCGGTCGGTTCAGTGGTGACCCGAGTGCTCTTCCCCAGCCTCGATCTCACCGCCGAGCCGGCCGCGCAGCTCCGTGATGACGTCCGGTTCCGCGACGGCCACCCACTTGCGGCCGACCAGATACGAACCCCCGTAGTCCTTGGCGCCGTTGATCCACTCGCGCTGGCCCCGGTCGGTGGCGAAGGTGGCCAGCACGTACTTCCCGTACTCCGTCGTGCAGTTGGCCTGGCGGAGTTCCTCGGCCTCGGTCTGGATCCGCGGGGTGCACTCCGCCCGTTTCGCCAGCTGCTCCAGCGTGCCCGTGGCGGGGGAGGGGGCGGGGGCCGGGCCGCCGTCGTGGGGGCCGTGGCTCTGCGCGGTGCAGCCTGCCAGGGCCAGGGCTATGAGGGCGCCGGCAGCGAGAGCGGAATGAGGGGTTCGCTTGGTACGCATGGTGTCATCGTGCCTTCTGTGACACCGCGCCGTGACCCGAACCGCGACAACGATCCGTCGCCGCCCAGGTGACCATCATCATGATCGCTCGTTCTGCTGAACGTGAGCACCCAGGAAGCCCAGCGCGACCGGAGAGCGCCCGAGCCCCGCGCCGCGTCCACCACCGCCGCCCCCGCCTCCATCGACGTCGAGCAGGCGGAGGCCGCGCTCGTCGAGCACTACCCGAGGCTCGTCCGCATCGCCTATCTCGTGCTGCCGCCGTCGCTCGGCCGCAACCGCCGCGTCCTGGCCGCGCACTCCCTGGTGCAGCGGTCCCTGCCCCGGCGGCGGACGTCCGCCGGGGACCTGGCGATGCCGGTCCAGCGGCGCCCCGAGGACGCCGTCGATCCCGGCTACGCGTTCCTGCGGCTCCGTGTGCTCCGGCAGGCCCTGGAGGCCGGGCTGCCGCTGCGGCGCCGGGCGTGGCCCAAGCGGTCGCAACTTCCGCCGCTGCTGCCGCAGGTGTGGGGGCTGCGGCTGTTCCCGCGCTCGGGCGGTGCCGACGAACTGGCGCTGGACCAGAGGCTGTCCGGGGTCTCGGGCGCGGCGCGGGCCGCGTACGTGCTGCGCGGGATCGAGCGGCAGGGGGACGCCGAGGTGCGGCGGGTGCTCACCGCGGCCGGGGTCGCGGACCCGAAGGCGGCGCTGGCCGAGGCCGACACGGTGGACGCCGGGGGCGCGGCCGGCGGGGTGGCACTGCTGGAGTCGCCGGAGTTCGACCCGTGCTCGCTGCAGGCCCGGCCGACGGACCTGATGCGGCGCCGCCAGCACACGCGGGCCGCGCTCGCGGCGGGTGCGGCGCTCGTGGTGTGCGGGGTGCTGCTGGGGCTTCCGGGGGGCGGCTGGGGGCCCGACGGTGCGGCGGCGCCCGCGTACGCGCGCAACCCGGCGGCGGAGGCGGCGCTGGACCCGGGCAGGCTGCTGCGGGTGGATCCGGCGGCGTGGCAGAGCTCCCCCCGTACCGACTTCACGGTGTGGCCGGCCCGGGGCGACCTGGTCGGGGACCGGGAACTGCTGCGGCGGGCACTGGCGGTGTGGGCGCGGCCCGGGGAGCAGGTGCAGGCCTCGGCCACGCCCGGCACGATGCCCGGCCCCCCGGCGGGCCCGCCGCAGCTGCTGTTCGCGGGCGAGGTGGACGGCGCGCGGGTGGTGCTGTTCCACGACGGGCTCAGGGCGGTGCGGTACGCCGAGCCGAAGGACGGCACGGATGTGGCTGCGCTGGACTTCGCCCGTACCGACGGGGCGGACACGGCCTCGTCGGCGGCGCTCGTGGTGAGCCGTACGCACGCGAACGTCCGCTATCTGACGGCGCCCTGGGTCCGTGACGTACAGGTGCGGGACCTGCTGGTGGCCGACGGGGAGGGCAGGCGGCTGGCGCGGGACGAGCACGGGGTGACCAGCCCCATGCTCAGCCCGGCGGCGGCGAGCACCTGCCGTTCGTGGGATGTGCTGGAGGTGCGGGACGGGTCGGCCACCCGGGTGCTGACCGACCTGGGCGAGCTGGTCCCGGCGCGGCTGACGTCGGGGGCGCCGTCGGCGCCGGCCGACGTGTCCGGGGACGTGGAGCGGGCCGAGTGGGCCCGCACGGCGTGTCTGCTGCCCTCGATGCGGGCGATCGGGGTGCGGTCGGTCAACTCGTGGCGGTTCGCGGAGCAGGAGCTGCCGGGCGCGGGCAACGGCAAGGCGTCCTGGCTGTGCACCCGCGCCGAGACCTGGCGGGGCCCCGGCAGCAGGGTGCTGGCCCAGTTCCAGGCGCCGGTGACGACCGTGACGCCGGGCACGCCCGTCACCCCGGGCGCGGTCGCGGCGAAGGCGGAGGACTCCCCGGCCTGCGGGGCCCGGGCGCCGCAGGTGCTGGCGGGCGTGCTGTGGAAGGCGCCGGACGACATCTGGCACGTGCTGGCGGCGGGCAGCCCTGACGTCACGTCGGTGGCCGCCTCGGGCGGGGTGACCGGCCGCGCGGACGGCCGACTGCTCGCGGTCGAGGCGAAGAAGGGCGCGCAGGTGGAGCTGAACGGGACGCTGAAGGGGGGCGGGGAACTGGGGGCGCTGCGGTAGAGGTCCCGAAAAGGCCCGTGCACGGGGGTGTCGCCACGGCGTACCGCTCAGTACATTGACGCCATGTCTAATAAGCGGCCGGCTGCTGTGCCTCCCCCGCAGGTGTCCACGGAGCCGATCCATCTGCGGGCCCGCAAGGTCTCCTTCGACTGGAAGGAGACCCCGCTCCACTGGGTTCCCGGCGACCCGTTCACCACGCACACCATCAACGTCCTGCACCTGCTGCTCCCGGCGGGCGAGCGCTGGTTCATCCACGTGTACCGCCAGGTCCTCCCGTACATCCGGGACGACCGGCTCCGCGAGGACGTCATCGGCTTCATCGGGCAGGAGGCCGTGCACTCCCAGGCCCATGACGACGTCCTGCCCCGCCTGCGCGAACTGGGCCTGGACCCCACCCCGTACACCGCCCAGGTCGACTGGTTCTTCGAGAAACTGCTGGGCGACCGCACCTTCCCGCCCGGAAGGCCCCGCCGGTGGTGGCTCATGGAGCGGGTCGCGCTCATCGCGGCGATCGAGCACTACACCGCGTTCCTCGGCGACTGGGTGCTCAACGCCGACGAACTGGACCGGCGTGGAGCCGACCCGGTGATGCTGGACCTGCTGCGCTGGCACGGCGCGGAGGAGGTCGAGCACCGGTCGGTCGCGTTCGACCTGTTCACGCACCTGGACGGCGGCTACCGGCGCCGGGTGCGGACCTGGGCGGCGGCCTTCTCGGCGCTGGTGTTCCTGTGGCAGCGCGGGGTGCGGTTCTTCATGGAGAACGACCCGACCCTGCCCGGCGACAAGCCGACCTTCACGCGGTTCGTACGGAAGGGGCACGAGGGCGTCCTGCCCGCCACGCCCGACATGCTGCGGTCCATCCCCCGCTACCTGAGCCGCGCCTACCACCCCTCCCAGGAGGGCGACACCGCACAGGCGGTCGCCTATCTGGCCTCGTCCCCCGGCGCACGCGGAGGTGCCTGACCCCATGCCCCGAATCCGTACCGTCGCGCTGGCGGCCGGAGCGGCCCTCCTCGTGCGGCACGCCCTGCGCCGCCGCATCCGGCAGGCGCCCCTGTGGCCGATGCCCACGCTGGAGGAGCCGGTCTCCGGGCGAGGCCGCCGCGCCTCGACCACCCCGCGCCGGGCCCTGGTCACCGAACGCACCGAGCCCGCCGCCGGGGTGGTCCGGCTCCGGCTGGAGGGCACCGGCCTGCCGCCGTGGTCCCCCGGCGCGCACCTCGACCTGGTGCTGCCCTCGGGGCTGGTCCGGCAGTACTCGCTGTGCGGCGACCCGGCCGACACCGGCACGTACACGATCGCCACGCGGGTCCTGGAGGACGGGCGGGGAGGGTCCCTGGAGGTGCGCGAGCAGCTCCACGAGGGCGTCGAGGTGGAGATCCGGGGTCCGCGCAACCGCTTCCCCCTGGTCGACGCGGACGCGTACGTGTTCGTCGCGGGCGGCATCGGCATCACGCCCGTGCTGCCCATGGTGCGGGCCGCTCACGCGGCGGGCGCGGACTGGCGGCTGCTGTACTGCGGGCGCGACCGGGCGTCGATGCCGTTCCTGGCCGAGCTGGAGCGGCTGGGCGGACCGGACCGGGTCACGGTCGTGGCCGAGGACACCGACGGGCGCCCGGACCTGGGCTTCCTCGCGGAAGTCCCCGAAGAGGGCGCGGAGGTCTACTGCTGCGGCCCGGAAGGGCTGCTGGAGGCGGTGACAGCCGCTCTGGGCCGTGAGCCCCGCCTGGAACGCTTCACACCCGGCGCGCGGACTGCCGAGGGCGGGGCGTTCCAGGTCGAACTGCGCCGCTCGGGCCGCACGGTGGACGTGGCGCCCGGCCAGTCCGTCCTGTCGGCGGTCCGGGCGGAACTGCCGGGCCTCTCGTACTCCTGCGAGCAGGGCTTCTGCGGAACCTGCCAACAGCGCGTCCTGGAAGGCGAGATCGACCACCGCGACGAGCTTCTGACGGACGACGAGCGTCACGACTCGATGCTGATCTGCGTGTCGCGGTGCCGGGGCGACCGCTTGGTGCTCGACCTGTAGGGCCCGGGGACTCCGCCCCGCGCCCCGGCCGTCAGGGCAGCAGCAGCCAGTCCGCCGCCAGTGCCGCCGTCAGCCCGCTCGCGAGCAGCCACGTGCCCAGCCGTGTACGCCCGTGGCGGCTCAGCTCGATCACCACACCGCACAGGATCATGGCCAGCCCGTACACTCCGACCACCAGTACCGACCCCCGGCTGGCCAGCCGCAGCGCCAGCACGACGGCCAGCGTGACCAGGAGCACGGTCGCCACCGCCACCCGCAGCCTCCGCGCCTGCCGCGGAGTGAGGCCGTCGGGTTCCTGCTGCGCGCCGTCGGTGTCCGGCGGCGTGTCCTGGTCGGCAGTGGTCATGTCCCGGAGCGTAACGGACTCCGGGCCCCCGGCTGTTCGGAGGGCGCCGGTTACGCTGTCCGCATGACGACCGGGGTACGCAGAAGGATGGGCGTCGAGGAGCGCAGGCAGCAGCTCATCGGAGTGGCGCTGGAGTTGTTCAGCAGCCGCTCGCCCGACGAGGTGTCGATCGACGAGATCGCCGCCGCCGCGGGGATCTCCCGCCCGCTCGTCTACCACTACTTCCCCGGCAAGCAGAGCCTGTACGAGGCGGCGCTGCGCCGAGCGGCCGACGAGCTGCGGGCCCGGTTCGTGGAGCCGCACGAAGGCCCGCTGGGCGCACGGCTGATGAGGGTGATGGGCCGGTTCTTCGACTTCGTGGAGGAGCACGGGCCGGGCTTCTCGGCACTGATGCGCGGCGGCCCCGCCGCGGGCTCGGCGCCCGGGCCGGGGACGCCCGGGGCGCCGGCGGCCGGCGTGATGATCGACGACGTGCGGCGGGCCGCGTACGAGCAGATCCTCGACCACCTGGGGGCGAAGAACCCGCCGCCCGCCCGGCTGGACCTGGTGGTGCGGTCCTGGGTGGCGCTGGCCGAGTCGACGGCGCTGATCTGGCTGGACGGCCGCCGCATCCCGCGCGCCGAACTGGAGTCGCAGCTGGTGCACGACTTCGCGGCGCTGGCGGCGGTGAGCGCCGCCCACGACGACGAGATGGCCGGGATCCTGGTACGGATGCTCGCGGAAGAGCCCGCCGACGGGCCGTTCGGCGAGCTGCTCGCCCGGCTCGGCACCCTGGCGGCGAGGATCCCGGCGCAGCCGTCGGGTCAGGACGCCCGATAGGACGCGTCGAGGTCCCGCACCTCGGCCGACACATGGACGGTGAGCCCGTCCAGGGGCTTGAGATGGTCCCGTACGAGCGCGACGGCGGCCTCGCTGAGCCGTGCCTTGGCCTCGTCGGTGCGGCCCGCGAGCAGCGCGATCTCGACATGGACGACGGCGTCCCGGCCGTCGCCTTCCCCGACTGTGAAGTCACCGGCCGTGCGGGTGCGGGTCTTGCAGGCGGCGGGCCGGGCGCCGACGGTCTCGACGACCACCGGGTGCAGCGCGCGGGCGCAGGCCCGGCGGTCGAAGGCCTCGTCGAGCGCGGGGGAGAAGTCGATGCTGATCTGCGGCATGCGCTCACTGTGACCGCTCCGCCTCCCGGGCACAAACGCGGCCCGCATGGCGGACGCCCCCGCTCCGGTTCTCGCCGGAGCGGGGGCGTCCACCATGGACCCGCAGGTCAGCGCGCGGCGAAGACCGCCACCGTGCGGCCCGGCACCGTGAAGGTCCCGGACCCGGCGTCGTACCCGGACGCCTTCACCCTGGCGTCGGAGCCGCCCGCCTGGACCGGGTGCAGGGCGTATCCGGTGCCGGACAACTCCTCGACGGACTGCTTCTGCTCGCCGGGCGTGGCGTTGAAGACCACGACCAGGCCGTCGAGGCGCATGGTGATGACACCGGGCGTCTCGCTCCGCCCGGACAGCGGGAACGCGAGCTTCCGCTGCACCGCGTCGGCCGTGGCGAGGCTGAACGCCTTCTCCGTCGTACGGATCCTCAGCAGGTCCCGGTACGCGGCCGAGGCCCCGTCGATCTGCCCGCAGCCCACGTTCAGCGACGCCGTGCCCAGCAGCGGCTTGGCGTAGGGCCACTTGTCCCGGTTGTCGGCCGCGGGCGGCAGTCCGCGGCCGAAGCCGTTGCCGAGACGGCAGTCCCAGTGCAGGGCGTTGAACCAGTCGCCGCTGTCGTACGAGTTGCGGTCCAGCGACTTGGAGCGCAGCAGGTCCGAACCGGCCTGCGACAGGGCCGGGCCCTGCGACAGAGCGGCGGTCGCCATGGCGAGGACCTGCATCCGGGCCCGGTCGTCCGGGGACGTGCCGGCCGGGAGCTTGAAGGCCAGCGCGTCGAACAGGGTCTCGTTGTCATGGGCGTCCGCGTAGGCGAGCGCCTCGCCGGGCGCGGCCGCGTAGCCCGCGGGCTGTCCGTTGTAGTCGACCTCCGAGCCCTTGACCTGCTTGCCGGAGGTGTCGGTGAAGGCGAACCCGGCCAGGTTGCCGGTCAGACCGACCTTGATCAGGTCCTGGTAGTGCAGCAGCCGGGCCTTCTGCTCCTCCCGGGTGCCGTTGGCGGCCGAGCCGTTGGGCTCGGTGTACAGGCCGGAGGCGAAGCCCTGGACGCCCGGGTCGGCGTCGAAGGGGCCGCCGCCGCGCACCGCGTCACGGGCCCGGTCGGAGAAGGTGGCGATCCCGGTCCCGGCCATGTTCTTCTGCGTGGCCTGGACGAACCGGGCGTCGTCCGCGACCTCGCCGAAGTTCCAGCCCTCGCCGTACAGGACGATCTTCTTGCCGTCGACGCCGTCCCGCTCGACGGTCAGCTCGTCGAGCGCCTCGCGCACGGCGAGCATGTTCTCCTTCGGGTGGTGGCCCATGAGGTCGAAGCGGAAGCCGTCGACCTTGTACTCCTTGGCCCAGGTGACGACCGAGTCCACCACGAGCTTGCCCATCATGGTGTTCTCGGGCGCGGTGTTGGCGCAGCACGTGGACGTGGCCACGGACCCGTCGGCCAGCAGCCGCTGGTAGTAGCCGGGCACGATCCGGTCCAGCACCGACTTCTCGTCCTGGCCGCTCGCCACGGTGTGGTTGTAGACCACGTCCATGACCGTGCGCAGCCCGGTGCCGTTGAGCGACTGGACCATCCGCCGGAACTCGACCGTACGGCGGGTGCCTTCGGGGTCGGAGGCGTAGGAGCCCTCGGGAACGGTGTAGTGCAGCGGGTCGTAGCCCCAGTTGAAGCCGTCCTCGGCGGCGGCCTCGCCGACGCACTTCTGCTGTTCCTCGGAGTCGGCGGCGTACGAGGCCAGGTCGCAGTCGGGTGCGGTCCGGTCGGACTTCCGCTCCGGGATGGTGCCGATGTCGAAGGCGGGCAGCAGGTGGACGTACGAAGTGCCGCTGTCCGCCAGCTTCCTGAGGTGCTTCATGCCGTCCGAGCGGCGGTCGGTGAAGGCGAGGTAGCCGCCGGGGTGCCGCGAGGTGGGGTCCGTGACCGAGAAGTCACGGATGTGCAGCTCCTGGATCTGCGCGTCCCGCAGTGGCACGGCATCCGGCTTCCTCAGGCTGCTCCAGCCCTCGGGGGCGAGCTTCGGGTCGCCGAGGTCGACGACCAGGCTTCGGGCGGAGTCCGTGGTGAGGGCGGTGGAGTACGGGTCGGTGACCTTGTTGGTGACGACCTTCCGGACGCTGGGCGCCCAGACCTTCACCACGTACCGGTAGGGCTTGCCGGTCCACTTCTTCTTGCCCCGGACCGACCACACGCCGGTGGTGTCGTCCCGCCTCATCGGGACCGTACGGCCGTCGAGTTCGAGGGCGACGGACTGTGCGGTGGGCGCCCAGACGGACAGGGTGGGCCTGCCCTTGCGGAAGACCGGCCCGAGGTCCTTGTGCCGGGCCTTCTTCCCGTACAGGTCGTCGAGCACGCCCGGGATCTGCACACCGGTGGCGCTCAGCAGCGCGCCGTCGGCGGCGTACTGGGTGGCGACGATCTGCCCGCGCAGGGCGGTGCGGATCCGGTCGCGGTCGCGCGGGTCGACGGTGTAGGCCCGGTACGCGGCGAGGTGCGGGAACCGCTCCTTCTGCGCGTCCGTGAGGGAGGTCCTGCTCAGCCGCAGCCAGGCGGTGTCGTCACCGGTGGTGAGGGCGCCGTCCCGCACGGCGATGGAGCCGGACGGCGAGTACTGGAGCTGGCTGGAGGCGGCGGTGTCGGAGCCGTTCCAGGCGAGGGTCGTCTCGTCGATCCACACAGCCGAGGCCTTGGACGGGTCGAGGGCCGCGCCGCCGCCCGCGGGCTGCGGCAGCAGGTGTTTCTCCCGGCCGCTCAGCAGCCACACCTCGTGGCCGTCGGCCTTCAGGTCCAGGGACTGGTCGGCGGGCAGGTCCTTCTCGTCGCCCTTGTGGAGGATGTAGCTGAGGGACGTGGCGCCCTCGCTGAGCGGCACCTCGTAGACCGCCCCGTACGCGTCGGTCCGGACCGGCATGAGCGGCTTCGACCAGTCGGTGGGCTCGGCCGCCCCGGCCCACACGTGCAGGCCCCAGCCCTCGTAGTCGCCGTCGGCGCGCTGGTAGTGCAGCACGGCCTTCGACGTGTCCTGCGGCGGATAGACGCCGTCGGGCGCCTGGTTCAGGGCCTCTTCCCTGCCCTGCTCGACCCACACCTCGCCCGTCCGGGACAGGTCGACGGCGCGGTCGGCGGAGACGTCCTTGTTGCCGTCCTTGTCGATGACGAGGTAGCCGACGCTGGAGGCGCCCGGCTTCAGCCTGACGTACGCGAAGGCGCCGTAGGCGTCCCGCCCGGTGAAGGCGTGCCCGGCGGGCCATTCCGTGGCCTCGCCGTCCGCGATGTCGCCCCAGGCGTAGAGCCGCCAGTCGTCGTAGTCGCCGTCGGGCCGCTTGTAGTGGACGACGGCGTAGTCCCGCTGGGTCGCGGTGGGCACCTCGGGCGCGGGCGCCTGTCCCGCGGTGGTCGTGGCGAGGTCGCTCGCCGTACGCCCCATGGCGTCGACCACGACGGCCTTGTAGCGGACGGGTGTTCCGGCGGGGGCCGTGATGGTGTGGGTCACCGTGTACGGGGCGTGGTCGGCGGAGCCGAGGACCTGCCACCTGCCGTTGCCCTGCTGGGCGGCGAAGACGACCCGGTCCAGTGGGCCGCCGCCTTCCATGTCGGCGGTGACCCGCACGGCACCGGAGGAGCCCTCGGAGGGGGCCTTCAGCTCGACGGCGGGGGCACCGGAGGGCGTGGGCAGGGCCCGGTCGGCCTTCAGGACGACGGACGACAGGGCGGGCACGGTGACGGTGACCTTCCGGTCGTCGCCGCTCCGGAGCGCCGCGTCACCGCCGTACACGGTCCGGAAGCCGGTACCGGCCGCCGAGTCCGTGCTCAGCTCCACGGTCCGGGCCGCGGTGGCGTTGTTGACGGCGACCAGATACTCGGTCTTCTCCGCGGGGTCGATCCGGGAGAAGGCGTAGACCCCCGCCCCCTCATCGGCGTGGCGCTCGGTCTGGACGCCGTCCGCGAGGGCCGGGTGGGCCCTGCGCAGCCCTGCCAGGGCGGCGATCTGCCGGTAGAGGGGATGGGTGGGGTCGTACGCGTCCTCCGCGTGGGTCCGGTCGGTCCCGAGCTGGTCGTCGTCGAGGTAGTCGGCGGTCCTGGAGGCGAACAGGGTCTGGCGGGCGTCCTTGTCGCCGCCCGCACCGGTGAAGCCCTGCTCGTCGCCGTAGTAGACGACGGGGTTGCCGCGGCTGAGGAACATCAGCTCGTTGGCGAGCCCGTACCTCCTGAGCAGCTCGGCGTCGTCGGCCTGCGCGTTGTCCTGCTTGAGGAACGTTCCGAAGCGGCCCATGTCGTGGTTGCCGAGGAAGGTGACGGACTCGTACGCGTTCGCCTTGCCGCTCGTGTACTTGTGGTCGTCCGCGAAGAGCTGCTTCAGCCGGGCCGCCGAGCCGCCCTGGGAGGCGAAGCCGCGGGCCACGTCCTGGAACGGGAAGTCGAGCGTGGCGTCGAGCCGGCCCTCCCGCACGTAGTGGGACGTGATGTCGGTGTCGGCGGAGTACACCTCACCGAACATGAAGAAGTCCGGACGCCCCCGTTTCTCGGCGTACGCGTCGAGGGCGGTGGCCCACTGCGTCCAGAACTCCGTGTTGACGTGCTTGACGGTGTCGATGCGGAACCCGTCGATGGCGAAGTCCCGCACCCACCTCTGATAGATCTTCTCCATCCCCTCGACGACCTCGGGACGCTCCGTCCACAGGTCGTCGAGCCCGACGAAGTCGCCGTGGGCGGAGGACTCCCCGGCGAAGGTCGAGTCGCCCCGGTTGTGGTACATCGCGGGGTCGTTGAGCCAGCCGGGGACCTTCAGGTCCTTCTTGTCCCGTGGAACGACGGGCGTGCGGGGGAAGGACCCCGGGCCGGTCTTCGGGAAGCGCCGCTCCCCATCCGCGTACGCGGAGTCGTCGAAGGGCTTCCCGTCCCTGCTCAGATAGGGGAAGGCCCCTTTGGAGAGGTACTCGTAGGTCTTCTCCTCGTAGTCGATGACATCGGCGGTGTGGTTGGTGATGACGTCGAAGAAGACCTTCATGCCCTTGGCGTGGGCCCGGTCGATCAGGGTGCGGAGGTCGTCGTTCGTGCCGAAGTGCGGGTCGACCTGGGTGAAGTCGGTGATCCAGTACCCGTGGTACCCGGCGGAGGCGTCGTCGCCCTCGCCCTGGACGGGCTGGTTCTTGAAGATGGGCGCGAGCCAGATGGCGGTGGTGCCGAGGTCCTTGATGTAGTCGAGCCGCTCGGTGAGGCCCTTGAGGTCGCCGCCCTGGTAGAAGCCCTTGTCGGTGGGGTCGTAGCCGTGGCGGAGGCGGCTGCCGGTGAGTCCGCCGCGGTCGTTGCGCCGGTCGCCGTTGGCGAAGCGGTCGGGCAGGACGAAGTAGAACTGCTCGCGTGTCAGGTCGTGCCGTGCGGGCTGGGCGGCCAGTTTCCGGTCCGACGGGGGCTTGGGCGGCCGGGGCGCGGCGTTCGCCGGGGCGGTGAGGGCCGGGACGACGAGCGCGGTGACGGTCACGGCCGTGAGACCGGCCAGGGCTCTGCGTTTCCGCACGGGGCGGGGTTTCCGCGCGGGGCGGGGGCGTATCAAGGAGTTCTCCTCGGTGGGCGTGGTGGAGAGGAGGCCCCGCACCCGTGGGCCGGATGCGGGGCACAGGCGGTGCGGGGTCAGTTGCGCCAGACGTCGTTCAGGGTGACCCGGCCGTCGGCGGGGACGGTGGCGGTACGGTTGGCGCCGCTCTCCCAGGTGACGTTGCCGGAGGCGTCCTTGCGGATGTACTTGTACGCGAAGGTGGTCCCGGCGGGCAGGTCCACGTCGAGTTTCCACACGGGGTACGCGGCGGGGTCGAGCTTCGGGGCGGCACCGGTGTTCCAGCCGCCGAGAGCGGACTGGTCGCCGGTGACGTAGATGTTCTCGCCCCACACGGTGGTGGCCTCGACACCGAAGGAGGCGCCGGCGGTGACGGGGGTGCCGGAGCCGTCACAGTCGCGGGCGCCCGCATGCAGGGCGAGCGCGGTGTCCGGCCCGAGGGTGGCGGTGAACCGCCCGGCGGAGTCGACGGTGACGGGCTTGCCGCTCTGCACGTCGCAGTAGGTGCCGGAGGCCAGGGAGGACTGGAAGGTCCGGGTCAGGGACCCGCCCTCGTGGTTGACGGCGACGAAGCCCTTGTCCCCGCGCCCGAAGGCGATGGCGTTGGCGCCGTTGTCCCACCAGTGCGTGACACCCTGACCGCGGGTCACGTTCCGGAAGGCGACCATGGACCTGATCTCGGGCCAGTCGTGCTGGCACTTCCAGCCGTCGCTGTAACAGGCGCTGACCTGACCGCCGTTGGGCGGACCGGCGTCGTGGTCGGAGAACGCGTAGCCGGAGTGGACGTCCGGAGAGCCGTAGGGCCACGCCAGCATGAACACGCTGGCGAGCGTGTAGGCGGCGCCGTCCTTGTAGTTGAGGGTGTCACCACCCCGCTCGGTGTCGTGGTTGTCGACGAACACGGCGGACTGGCCGGAGGGCATGAAGCCCCAGCCCTCACCGAAGTTCTTCAGGTAGGCGAGCTTGTCGCCGCCGGTGAAGACCTGCTTGAGCGCCCGGCCGTACCGGAACTCCTGCACATCGCCGTTGCCGAGGTACTCGCTGGGGGAGACGGCCTCGCCGGCCCCGTGTATGGCCTCCTGCTTCCAGTAGGCGTTCGGGTCGGTGAGTCTGCTCTTGACAGCGGCGAGGTCGTCGGCGGCCATGTGCTTGACCGCGTCGACCCGGAAGCCGTCGACGCCGAGGGAGAGCAGGTCGTTCATGTACGCGGCGATGCGCCCGCGCACGTGGTCCGACCCGGTGTCCAGGTCGGACAGCCGCACCAGCTCGCAGTTCTGGACGTCGTAGCGGTCCTGGTAGTTGCCGATCGGCTGGCGGCAGCCGTGGAAGTCGGCGTCGGAGTAGATCCCCGGGTACCCGTACTTCGTGTACGAGGACCCGCCGGTCCCGACCCCGTTTCCGGCGGCCATGTGGTTGATGACGGTGTCCGCGACGACTTCGACACCTGCGGCGTGACAGGTGTCGATCATGTTCTTGAAGGCGGCGCGGTCGCCGAGCCGCCCGGCGATCCGGTAGCTGACGGGCTGGTACGAGGTCCACCACTGGGACCCCTGTATGTGCTCCTGCGGGGGTGAGACCTGGACGTACCCGTACCCGGCGGGCCCGAGGCTGTCGGTACACGCCTTGGCGACCGAGTCGAACTTCCACTCGAACATCACGGCGGTGACGTCCTTGTCGCCGGGCGCGGCGGCCTGCGCTGCCTGGCTGGGTGCCGTGACGCCGAGCGCCGCTCCTGCGACGACGGCGAGGACGGCGGCCATGGTTCTCCTGGCCATGATTCCTCCTGGGGAAGGGAGGTGCGGATGCAGTGGGGGCAGCCTCGTACGGCAACGCGCCATGCCCGCAAGGCCGGTGGATGAAGATTCTTGCTGCAAGACGGCAGCAAGACTTTTCGGACGTGACCGTACGAGCCGCGTGGCGCAAGGTCAACCCTTTCGACACGCCCCTCTTACTCCCGGGTCACATCCCGGAAACCCGCGAGATTCACGGTCTGCAAGCTCTTTCGCAAGTAATTGCAGTGGTGTTACGTTCGACCGCGACTCCGGTCCGGCCGGCCGGAGGGTTCCGGCCACCCGGCCGCCACCCCACGCGCCCGGCCGGCCGGTCCGGTCACTCCGGGAGGCCCGGGGCCACTGAAGACCCCGCCGCCCCTGAAACCGGGGCGGTCCCGGGCCCCCGGCGCCGAAGGGGGCGGACCCCGTCCGTCTGACATGCTGTTGCTCCCCTACCGGAGGAGCGGCGCCGCCCATGCAGTGGAAGACCCACGGCGAGCGACAGGTCTACACCGACCCCTGGGTGAGGCTGAGCCTGGTGGACGTCCAGCAGCCGGACGGCCGCCGCCTGGACTACAGCGTCGTACGGCTCCGCCACCTCGCCGTCGCGGCCGTGGTCAACGACCGCCGCGAAGTCCTGATGATGTGGCGGCACCGCTTCATCACCGACACGTGGGCGTGGGAACTCCCGATGGGGCTGGTCGAGGACGGCGAAACCCCCGCGCAGGCCGCGGCCCGCGAGGTCCTGGAGGAGACCGGCTGGCGCCCCGGCCCCCTGCGTCCCCTGATCTACGCGGAACCCGCCAACGGCATCACCGACGCCCAGCACCACGTCTTCCGCGCCGACACCGCGACCCGCGTCGGCCCGCCCACGGAGCGGAACGAGTCCGACCGCATCGAGTGGATCCCCCTGTCCCGCATCCGCTCCATGATCGACCACCGCGACATCGTGAGCAGCGCCTCGCTCGTGGGCCTCCTCCACCTTCTCCTGGACCAGACGACGGGCTGACGCGCGCCCCGGAACGGCACAGCCCCGGGGCCCGGTGGGGCGCAGGCCTGACGGAGCCGCTGAAGCCGGCCCCCTCACACGCTCCGGCAAACCGGCGCGGCCCGACCCCGCTCCCGCCGGTCCCGTGTCCGCCCGCACGGCGGAGCCGGCCCTGACAGGGACACCCGCCCGGACTCCGTGTTATCCGCGCCCGCGGCAGGCCCGCGCACGGCGGCGACGACCGGCGGCCGACCCGTCGGACACGCGTCACCCGGGCCTCCGCGGCGTCCCGGCAGGTGCCCCCAGTGCCTGTACCTCCGCGTAGGAGAGGGCCGCGGGTTCCGTCGGCAGGCCGTCGCGGACGGCGCTCGCGCCGGCCGCGGCCGCCGCCAGGGCGCTGCGGTACAGCAGAGAGCCGAGACTGATCCTGCGCACGCCCCACGCGGCCAGCTCCGTGATGCCGGGTCCGGTCGGCGTGTACAGGATGTTCAGCGGGACGGTGAGGCCTGCCGTCAGCGCGGCGATCCCGTCCGGATCCGACAGCCCCGGCACGAATGCCCCGTCCGCACCGGCCTGTTCGTACACCGCGAGACGCGTCCCGGTCTCCTCCTCCCGGCATCCGAGCCAGTAGGTGTCGGTGCGAGCGTTCACGAACAGCGCGGGCGCGGCGGCCTTGACCGCGGCGATCTTCGCAGCGTGCAGTTCCACGGGGGCGAGCGTGCCGTCCGCGCGCCCGTCTTCGAGGTTGATCCCCGCGGCGCCCGCGTCGTACAGCCTCGCGGCCAGCTCGGCCACCTCCTCCGGGTCATCGCTGAAACCCCCTTCGACGTCGACGGTGAACAGAAAGGAGCCCTGTCCCAGCCGACGGGCCAGAGCCAGGGTGTCCTCGGCGGTCGCCGCCGTCCCGTCCGGCAGTCCGGCTGCCGCGGCCACGCCGAGACTCGTGGTGCCGATCGCCGGGAAGCCCCGCGCCGACAGAAGGGCGGCGGAGGCGTGGTCCCAGGCGTTGGGGAGCAGCAGCGGGGCCACCTGGTCGTGCAGACGGGCGAAGGCGGTCCGCGGGCGCCGGAGCAGGCCGTCGGCCATGGCTAGGGCGTGAGCCCGGCCGGGGCAGATCCGCGGCGGTGCGCCGAAGGTGAGGGGCACGGGGTGCGCACGGTTGGCCGTCGCAAGATCCAGAAGCACCACATCGCCCTCGGCGATCTCCCGGCCGGCGACCCGGGTGGCACGAGCGGCGACCCGGCGCATGGCCGCCACCGGCGGGACTTCCCGGAGCACCCGGGCCAGCGGCACGTCGCCGCCCGCGTCCGCGGCCTCCACCAGCGCGGCCGTCGCCGCGCAGGCCTGCACCAGCAGGCCGATACGGTTGGCGGCGGCCTCCAGGGCGGGTTCCTCCGCGGGCCCTGGCGCCAGCTGCGCCACCAGCCGGGCCACCGCCTCGTCCGCGGCCGCGTCCGCACCTCCGAAATAGGCCCCGGCCACCACGGCCACCGCCTCGGCGACCGCCCCGGGCTCCGGCATCCCCAGAGCCTCGGCAAGGGTGCGCACCACCCGTAGCCGGACCTCCCCCTCGGGTCCTGCCGCAACCGCCCGTCGCAGCATGGCGGGCTCCAGACGGGCCAGTTCGGCCTCCACCAGAGCCCGTCGTCTCCGGTGCGCCGCACCGGAGCTGAACCGGGCCACGGTGGCACGCAGCCACGCGACGCCGGCAACGGCCGGATCACCGTCCGCAGCAGGCAGCTCCGGGACGAGCGCCGGATCGGCGAGGGCCTCCGAGATGTCCGCAGCGCGGTCGAACTCATGCGTCATGTGCGTCATGGCCCGGACGCTAGGGCCGCAACGGTTCGGGGTTCCCCGAACCGTCCGTGCGCCATCATGAACCTCATGCCCCCTCTCGCCGAGACCGCCGGCCTGTTCGCCGACCGCACCCGGGCCGCCTTCTGCCAGGCGCTGCTCGACGGCCGTGCCTGGACGGCGGGTGAGCTCGCCCGGCACGCGGGGGTGCGGGCCTCCACCGCCAGCGAGCAGCTCTCCCGGCTCATCGCGGGCGGACTGCTGACCGAGGAACGCCAGGGCCGGCATCGCTACGTCCGGCTGGCCGGCCCGGAGGCAGCGGCCCTGGTCGAAGCCCTCACCTCGTACGCCCCGGACACCCCGCACCCGCGGGGGCTGCGCGAGTCGGTGCGGCTCAGCGCCGAGGCGCGGGCCCGCACCTGCTACGACCACCTGGCGGGGCGACTGGGCGTGATCCTGGCGGACGCGATGACCGCCCGAGGCCTGGTCGCCACCGACTCCGGGCTCGCCGTCACCGTGGAGGGCCGGGCATGGCTGGCCGACGCCCTGGGCCACAGGCCGCCCCCAGGTTCCCGGAGGCCCCTTGTGCGGGCCTGCCTGGACTGGACGGAGCGTCGGCCCCATCTCGCCGGAGCGCTGGGCGCGGCTCTGTGCGCCACCGCGCTGGACCGGCAGTGGGTGCGGCGAGTCGGCTCCGGGCGCGCTGTGAAGGTGACACCGCAAGGCGCCCGGGCGTTCCGGGAGCTGCTGGGCGCCGAGGTATAGCCGAGCCGCGCGAACGTTCCGCACCGGGCGGGGCGGTGCGCGTGGGCATCGGGAAGCGCGGCGCCGTCCCCGAGGAGGCGGCGCTCCCTGAGAGTCCCTCACCCGTCGCCGTCCCGCACCCTCCTTCACGCGGTCACGGGCCGGTCCGGCACAATCGCAGTCGACCGGGCGTGCGACTGTGGGGGTGGGATCGTGTGGAGTTCTGACTCGCGAAGCCGGCGTAGGGACATACCGGACGCGCCGGAGCTGGTGGCGGCGGCTGCCGAGAGTCCCGGTGGCAGCGTCGCCGAGATCGACCCGAGGTACATCGGCGACCCGAACGGCTACGTGCCTCCCGAAGCGATCCGCGGTGCGTGGCTGGTGGACGGCAGCGGGAAACTGACAGGGGAGTACCAGGAGAATCCCCGTCACGGAGTGCCGCAGGACGACTTCAGCAAGCTCACTGATCCCGACCACTGGCTTGGCTGGCTCGGTGACGATCCCGCGACCGCCGTCCGGAAGGGCATCGAAGAGTCCTTGCGCGCCCAGGTGGCGGACGCGGTCGTCGAGTGGGTCAAGATCCTCGAAACGCCCCGGTTCTTCACCGGTGGGCGTCGGCAGTCCGACGACGATGAGGCCATCCTGGTCACCCGCGCGGCACTCGCCGCACCGTTCGCGTTGTCCGTGCGCACGGCGCAGCACGGACGCTCCGTCCTCCTGGGGGTGTTCTCCTGGGCGGCGGTGAACCTCGCGACACCCGAAGTCCGCAGGGACCGGCACTGGTTCGACCTGGACGTGGGGCTGGACTGGGCCGGGGAACGGCTTCAGGAGCGCATCTACGAGATCGACGGCGACGACGGCACCGCCGGACGGTAGGGCGGCGGTGCCGGTCCGGACCGGTGGCCGCAGCGGATGCATGACGCCGTAGGCGCCTCTGGCGCGGAGGGGGCGGTCCGAACCCGCGACCGGCGGACGGACTGCCCCCTTCGTGCACCGTGCGACCACGCGGGAGACGGGCGCAGCTGCGAGGAGTTCCCGCCGCTGCACCACCCGGCGGAACGAGGCACACCGCCGGTCAGCGTCTCCGGGCCCTCAGGGACAGGGCGGACGCCGCCCGGTGCGGCACTAGCTCAGCGTCTGCAGCGCCGCCGCGTCGTACGGCTTCAGCTCGTCGGTCCGTCCCGACAGGACCTTGGACGCCCACTCGGGGTCCTGGAGCAGGGCCCGGCCGACGGCGACCATGTCGAACTCGTCGCGTTCCATGCGGTCGAGGAGGTTGTCGAGGCTGCCGAGCTCGGCGCCCTGTCCCGCGAACGCGTGGATGAAGTCGCCGTCGAGGCCGACCGAGCCGACGGTGATGGTGGGCCTGCCGGTGAGCTTCCTGGTCCAACCCGCCAGGTTGAGGTCCGAGCCCTCGAACTCAGGGAGCCAGTAGCGGCGGGTCGAAGCGTGGAAGACGTCGACGCCGGCCGCGGCGAGCGGGCTCAGGACCGCCTCCAGTGCCTCCGGGGTCTCCGCGAGCCTCGCGTCGTAGGCGTCCTGCTTCCACTGCGAGTAGCGGAAGATCACCGGGAACTCGGGCGAGACGGCCTCGCGGACCGCGGCCACGATCTCGGCCGCGAACTTCGTACGGGCCACGGGGTCGCCGCCGTAGGAGTCGGTACGTCGGTTCGTCCCCGCCCACAGGAACTGGTCGAGCAGGTAGCCGTGGGCGCCGTGCAGTTCGACCCCGTCGAAGCCGATGCGCTCGGCGTCCGCGGCGGCCCGGGCGAAGGCCCCGATGACCTCGTCCAGGTCGCTCCGGGTCATCGCCCGTCCGGTGCCCTCGGTGCCGTCGGTGCGGATGCCGGAGGGGCCCATGGCGGGGGCGGCGGCGAAGGGCGGGTCGCCCTGATTGCGCACCATGCCGATGTGCCACAGCTGCGGCACGATCGTGCCGCCCGCCTCGTGGACGGCGGCGGCGACCTTCGCCCACCCCGCCAGCTGCTCCTCACCGTGGAACCGCGGCACCCGGTCGCTCTGCCCGGCCGACTCGTGGCCGACGTAGGTCCCCTCGGTGACGATCAGGCCCACCCCCGCGGCGGCGCGACGGGCGTAGTAGGAACGCACGTCCTCACCGGGAACGCCGCCGGGGGAGAACATGCGCGTCATCGGCGCCATCACGATGCGGTTCGGGACGGTCAGGCCGTTCAGTGCGATGGGCCGGGACAGGAACTGGGCCGCGCGGGAGGCGGGGGACGCGGTGACGGTCACAGGGAGCGCTCCTCGTAGCTACTTGACAACCTTGATGCTTGAGAACGTCAAGCAATGCTGGAGACGGTAGAGGCTGATATTTGAAGTAGTCAAGTTTCCGGGCGCGGAGCGGATAGAGTGGCGCTCATGACGGAAGCTCCTCGCGTCGACACGGCCCAGCTCATGGAGCTGCTCTCGGTGTCGCTCGGCGTCTACTACGCCGACTTCGCGGCTGCGGCGGCGAGTGAGAACCTCACAGCGAGCCAGGGCAAGGCGCTGACCGTGCTGCGCCGGGGTCCCGCTCCGATGCGCGCCCTGGCCGCGACCATGGGCTGCGACGCCTCCAACGTGACCGGGATCATCGACCGCCTGGAGAAGCGCGGCCTCGTGCGCCGCGAGGCCGCAGCGTCCGACCGGCGCGTGAAGAACGTCGTCCTCACGGCGGAGGGGGAGCGGGTCGCCGACGCGATCAGCGTGAGGATGCGCACCACGCGGGACGGCCTGGACAGGCTCAGCGAGCAGGACCGGGACGACCTGTACGCCCTGCTGGAACGGGTTTTCGCCGGGCCCGCCGCCTGACCGGGACGGCCCGCGGCGGCCGTCGGCCCGTCACACCGGGCCCTGCGCCTCTCCCGGTCCCGGCCGGACCGCGTACCCGTGACGGAAACCGCGGGAGTCACACCCGACCGGCTCCGTACACTGCCGGCATGGCATGCCGCATCAGTGAGCTGATCCTCGACTGCGCCGACCCCGAACGGCTCGCCGCCTTCTGGAGTGAGGTCCTCGGCTACGTCGAGATCGGCAGGGAAGACGACGGAAGCATCGAGATCGGGCCGCCCGGCACCGGCTTCGGCGGCCCGCAGCCCACCCTCGTCCTCAGCCCCACCGACACCCCCCGGGCCGGGAGGCTGCCCCTGCACATCGACGTGAACCCCACCGACCGCGACCAGGGCGCCGAACTGGAACGCCTGCTCGCCCTCGGCGCCAGGCCCGCCGACGTCGGCCAGACCGGCAGGGAGGACTGGCACGTCCTGGCAGACCCCGAAGGCAACGAGTTCTGCCTCCTGCGCCGCCGTCTCCAGCCCCTCTGACGTCCGCCTCCCCCCGGGCCCGGGAGCTGCCCGGCACAGCCCGGGAAAGCCGACGAGGGCTGCCACCCGACTGTGGGGTGGCAGCCCTCGGAGCTGTCTCCGGCCTCAGGCCGGAGGGGGACTGTCAGATGTCGAAGTACAGCTCGAACTCGTGCGGGTGCGGGCGGAGCTGGATCGGCTCGATCTCCTTGGTGCGCTTGTAGTCGATCCAGGTCTCGATCAGGTCGGACGTGAAGACGCCGCCCGCCTGGAGGTACTCGTTGTCCGCTTCCAGGGCGTCGAGGACCGCCGAGAGGTTGGTCGGGACCTGGGGGACGCCCGCGTGCTCCTCGGGGGCCAGCTCGTACAGGTCCTTGTCGATCGGCTCGGCCGGCTCGATCTTGTTCTTGATGCCGTCCAGGCCCGCGAGAAGGAGGGCCGAGAAGGCCAGGTACGGGTTGGAGGACGGGTCCGGGGCGCGGAACTCGACGCGCTTGGCCTTCGGGTTCGAGCCGGTGATCGGGATGCGCATCGCGGCGGAGCGGTTGCGCTGCGAGTAGACCAGGTTCACCGGGGCCTCGAAGCCCGGCACCAGGCGGTGGTACGAGTTGACCGTCGGGTTGGTGAAGGCCAGCAGCGACGGGGCGTGCTTCAGGATGCCGCCGATGTAGTAGCGGGCGGTGTCCGACAGGCCCGCGTAGCCCGTCTCGTCGTAGAACAGCGGCTCGCCGCCCAGCCACAGAGACTGGTGGACGTGCATGCCCGAGCCGTTGTCACCGAAGATCGGCTTCGGCATGAAGGTCGCGGTCTTGCCGTTGCGCCACGCGACGTTCTTCACGATGTACTTGAAGAGCATCAGGTCGTCGGCGGCGGCCAGCAGCGTGTTGAACTTGTAGTTGATCTCCGCCTGGCCGGCCGTGCCCACCTCGTGGTGCTGGCGCTCGACCTGGAGGCCGGACTGCTCCAGCTCCAGGGAGATCTCCGCACGCAGGTCCGCGAAGTGGTCCACCGGCGGGGCCGGGAAGTAGCCGCCCTTGTACCGGACCTTGTAACCCCGGTTGTCCTCCAGCGCACCCGTGTTCCAGGCGCCGGCCTCGGAGTCGATGTGGTAGAAGCCCTCGTTGGCCGTCGTGTTGAAACGGACCGAGTCGAAGACGTAGAACTCCGCCTCCGGGCCGAAGAACGCCGTGTCCGCGATGCCGGTGGAGGCCAGGTAGGCCTCGGCCTTCTTCGCGATGTTCCGCGGGTCACGGCTGTACTGCTCGCCCGTGATCGGGTCGTGGATGAAGAAGTTGATGTTCAGCGTCTTGTCCCGGCGGAACGGGTCGAGACGGGCCGTCGACAGGTCCGGGCGCAGCGCCATGTCGGACTCGTGGATGGCCTGGAAACCGCGGATCGACGAGCCGTCGAAGGCCAGGTCCTCGGCCGGGTCGAAGATCGAAGCCGGGATCGTGAAGTGCTGCATGATCCCCGGAAGGTCGCAGAACCGCACGTCGACGAACTTGACGTCCTTGTCCTTGATGAACTTCTGGACTTCCTCGGCGTTCTGGAACATCCAACTCCTCCTACTCCCACCCGGGGGAGGGCGGGGTTGCAGCTCGGTCGTGCGGCCAGTGCGGTGGCACACGCTGGAGCCGACCATAGGGACGTGGGATTTCTCAAGCATGACCCATTTGTTTCGCGCGCGTTAACCGGCTTGGCCGTGCGGTGACCGCCGGCGTGACGCCGCGCGCGCACCCGCACACCCGCGCCGCAGTGATCCGGAGCGGGCCCAGTACCGTGTACGGGTGGACAACAGGCAAGCAATCGGATCGTGGCTCTCCGGGCCGCGCGCGGCGGCCGAGGAGATGGGCGCCGACTTCGGCTACCGGGGCCAGCGGCTCGGCCTGCCGGAGGAGGGGCCGGGTTCCGTCGCCCCCCTCGGGCGTCGCTTCGGCGCCCTCTTCATCGACTGGTCGCTGTGCATGCTCATCGCATACGGGCTCATCACCCGCGGTGAGGGCGGCACGTCCGCCGGGAACTGGGCGCTGCTCGTCCTGTTCGTGCTCAGTGTCCTCACCGTCGGCACCATCGGCTCCACGCCCGGCAAGCGGCTCCTCGGGCTGCGGGTGATCTCCGTGGACGGTGAGCGGCTCGGTATCGGGCGTGTCGTGCTGCGCAGTCTCCTGCTCTGCCTCGCGCTGCCCGCCCTGGTCTGGGACCGGGACGGCCGCGGCCTCCACGACCGCCTGGCCCGTGCCGTACAGGTGCGGACGCACTGAGGCGCCAGGCACCGGGACACCGTGCACTGAGACGCCACGCGCTGGTACGAGTGAGGGGCGCCCCGGATGCCGGGGCGCCCCTCACTCGTACCAGCGGCTGAGCCTCAGCGCATACGGCCGCCGCGCGGCATGCGCATGCCCTTCGGCAACGGACCCTTCGGCACCGGCATGTTGCTCATCATGTCGCCCATCGCGCGCAGCCGGTCGCTCGCGGCGGTCACCTGTGCGGCGGTCAGCACCCGCGGCAGCTTCAGCATCGTCGTACGCAGCTTCTTCAGAGGCACCTGGTCCTCGCCGTCCCCGACGACGAAGTCGTGCACCGGGACGTCCACGACGATCCGGGCCATCCGCTTCTTCTCGGCCGCCAGCAGCGACTTCACCCGGTTCGGGTTGCCCTCGCCGATGAGCACGATGCCGGGGCGGCCGATCGCCCGGTGCACCACGTCCTGGCTGCGGTTCATCGCCACCGCGGGGGTGGACGTCCACCCCCGGCCGATGTTCTGCAGCACCGCCGCAGCCGCGCCCGGCTGGCCCTCCATCTGCCCGAAGGCCGCCCGCTCGGCGCGCCGCCCGAAGACGATCGCCGCCGCGAGGAAGGCCAGCAGGAAACCGAGGATGCCCAGATAGACCGGGTGACCGATCAGGAACCCGATCGCGAGGAGGACGCCGAAGACGACGATCCCCACGCCCGCGATGACCAGCCCGACCTTCGGGTCGGACCGCCGGGTCATCTTGTACGTCAGGGCGATCTGCTTCAGTCGCCCGGGGTTCGCAGCAGCGTCACCGCTGTCTGAATGTGCCTTCCTCGCCATGCTCAGAAGTTTACGTGGCCGACGACACCCGGCTCGCCGCGGCCTCCAGGACGTGCTGCGCCTCGATCCGGTCCCGGGCCCGGCGCCGGTCCTCCAGCACGGACCGCCAGGCGTTGCGGCGCGCGACCCGCTGTCCGGGCCCCAACAGCAGGGCCTCGACGGCGCGCAGGGCGTCCGTCACGGACGGCAGGGCCTGCGCGCGTACGGGCGGTACGGGTACGGGCGGTACGGGACGACTCGCGGCCTGCATCTCGGTGTCCCCTTCGACGGGTGAGCGAAATCGTTATGTGCGCGGGGCGTGTGTGTGCGGTGCGTGGAGACAGTGTTACTCACCGGTGTTACCAAGGCATGTCCGGAGGGTCAAACACCGGACAACCCGGGTACCCCGGGTGACACGCGGACGGCCCGTACACCCCCAGGCCGGGGGCGTACGGGCCGTCTCGCCGTACTCGCCTGCGTACCGTCCGTGTGCCGGACCTCACACCGCCCGCGCGGCCTCCGCAGCCCTGGCCTCCGCGGCGCCGCGCGCCTCCATCGCCTGCTGGAAGAGCCGGCCCGCGCGGTAGGAGGAGCGGACCAGCGGGCCCGACATCACGCCGGAGTAGCCGATCTCCTCGGCCTCCTCCTTCAGCTCCACGAACTCCTCGGGCTTCACCCAGCGCTCCACCGGGTGGTGCCGCACCGACGGCCGCAGGTACTGGGTGATGGTGATCAGCTCGCAGCCCGCCTCGTGCAGGTCCCGCAGTGCCTCGCTGACCTCCTCGCGGGTCTCGCCCATGCCGAGGATCAGGTTCGACTTGGTCACCAGTCCGGCCGCGCGGGCCTCCGTGATGACCTTCAGCGAGCGCTCGTAACGGAAGGCCGGGCGGATCCGCTTGAAGATCCGGGGCACCGTCTCCACGTTGTGCGCCAGCACCTCGGGGCGGGACGAGAAGACCTCGGCCAGCTGCTCCGGCACCGCGTTGAAGTCCGGGATCAGCAGCTCGACCTTGGTGTGACCGGCCTCCCGGTCCGCCGTCATCGCGTGGATCTGCCGCACGGTCTCCGCGTACAGCCACGCGCCGCCGTCCTCCAGGTCGTCGCGGGCGACACCGGTGATCGTGGCGTAGTTCAGGTCCATCGTGACGACGGACTCGCCCACACGGCGCGGCTCGTCCCGGTCCAGGGCCTGCGGCTTGCCGGTGTCGATCTGGCAGAAGTCACAGCGCCGGGTGCACTGGTCGCCGCCGATGAGGAAGGTGGCCTCCCGGTCCTCCCAGCACTCGAAGATGTTCGGACAGCCCGCTTCCTGGCACACCGTGTGCAGTCCCTCGCTCTTCACGAGCTTCTGCAGCTGGTTGTACTCGGGGCCCATCTTCGCCCGGGTCTTGATCCACTCGGGCTTGCGCTCGATGGGGGTCTGGCTGTTCCGGACCTCCAGGCGCAGCATCTTGCGTCCGTCGGGTGCGACTGCGGACACGGCTGGCTCCTAGGCTTCGATTCTTCGGCGAACTTCAGGGTACGCCCGTCAAAAGTACGGCCCTGCCTCAGGCCAACCTCTGGCCGGCGGGGCGCATTCCCCCGTACCGGGTCGGTCAGGCGCTCGCCCCCTCGGAGACCCTCTCGACCTCGCGGGGCTTCAGGTCCGCGTTCTCCAGTACGTCACGGAGATGCCGCTCCGCCACCGGGAGCACGTCCCCGAGCGTGATGTCCCGGCCCAGCTCGGCGGCGAGCGAGGTCACGCCGGCGTCCCGGATCCCGCACGGCACGATCCGGTCGAACCAGGTGTTGTCCGGGTTCACGTTGAAGGCGAAGCCGTGCATCGTGACGCCCTTGGCGACCCGGATGCCGATGGCCGCCAGCTTGCGGTCCTCGCGGCGCTGGCCGGCGTTGGACGGGGCGTACTCGGGGCCGTTCAGGCGAGGGTCGAACTCCTCGTCGTGCAGCCGGGGGTCGAGGTCCAGCGAGAGCCCGCCGAGGGAAGGACGCCGGTCGACCGGGTCGCCCAGCACCCACACCCCGCTGCGGCCCTCCACCCGGGTGGTCTCCAGCCCGAACTCCGCGGCCGTGCGGATCAGGGCCTCCTCCAGGCGCCGCACATGCGCGACCACGTCCACCGGACGCGGCAGCTTCATGATCGGGTAGCCGACGAGCTGGCCCGGGCCGTGCCAGGTGATCTTGCCGCCCCGGTCCACGTCCACCACCGGGGTGCCGTCCAGCGGACGCTCGCTGTCCTCGGTGCGCCGCCCCGCCGTGTAGACGGGCGGGTGCTCCAGCAGCAGGCAGGTGTCCGGGATCTCGTCCGCGAACCGGGCCGCGTGGACCTCACGCTGCCGGTCCCAGGCTTCCCGGTACTCGACAGCGTCGTCCCCGAAGCCCAGATGGACGAATCGCAGCTCACTCACGGCACCGTCTCCCTCGATAGGCCAAGCGATAGGCCAAGCGCCTGACATGCCCTGCCACTGTACGGCGGGCGCCGTCGGGCCGGTCGGCCAGGTCTGACGCGTCAGCGCCGTACCCAATCCTCACACGATCGGATGAATGTGGGGCGAAGGTGGCGGTATGGGCGTCTCCGGCAGCTAAATTCACGCCGTCCCGAGGGGGCCGTACCCCGGCCCGGAAGGCAGGAGACCGCACCACTGATGACGGATCGACCCCCGCAGCGCACCCCGAACCGCCAGCTCGCCGCCCTGATCGCTGAGGCCGGCTTCTCCAACGCGGGACTCGCCAGACGGGTCGATCAGCTCGGCCTGGAACACGGTCTGGACCTCCGATACGACAAGACCTCCGTCACCCGCTGGCTGCGCGGGCAGCAGCCGCGCGGTACGACGCCCGCGCTGATCGCGGAGGTGTTCACCCGGCGGCTCGGGCGACGGCTGTCGGCGCAGGACCTCGGACTGGACGCGTGCGCCCCCGTGTACGCGGGTCTGGAGTTCGCCTCCACGCCGGAAGAGGCCGTGGACATCGTCAGCGGGCTGTGGCGGAAGGACTCCGGCAGCCACACCGAACTGCGGAAGATCGCGTTCACTCCTGCGGGGCTGGTCGTGCCGAGCCGCGACTGGCTGATCGGCCGTGCGGACGAACGGGTCGGGCGTGCGGAACCGCCCGCCGTCCCCGGAGCGGGCCGCGTCCCGCCCCAGAGCCGCGGCCCCGCCTCCGGCGGTACGGGCGGGGGCGCCCGCCCGGACGAGAGCGGCGCCGGACGGTCCGGTGCGGGCGGACCCGGCGGCCCGGCCGGTACCGGCGGCGCCGACGGTACCGGGAGCGGTCTGGCGGGGGCGGATGAGCCGGGCGGTCACGGCGGCCCGCGTGGACACGGTGGTCCCGACGGCTCCGGCGCGTCCGGCACTCAGGGGCGGCCCGGCGGCACCGG
>NZ_JADWYO010000007.1 GCF_022414595.1 Streptomyces sp. MUM 203J
CCACCGAGCCCACGTCGTCAGTGTGGCCGGTGAGAGTGCGCAGCAGGCGGCCGGAAGAAGCATCCCAGAGCCGGGCCGTACGGTCTTCGCTTGCGGTGGCCAGGGTGCGGCCGTCCGGACTGAACACCACCGAGCCCACGTCGTCAGTGTGGCCGGTGAGAGTGCGCAGCAGGCGGCCGGAAGAAGCATCCCACAGGCGGGCCGTATCGTCGAGGCTGGTGGTGGCCAGGGTGCGGCCCTCCGGACTGAACACCACGGAGCTCACGCTGTCGGTGTGGCCGGTGAGAGTGTGCAACAGGCGGCCGGAAGAAGCGTCCCACAGGCGGGCCGTATCGTCGAGGCTTGCGGTGGCCAGGGTGCGGCCCTCCGGACTGAACACCACCGACCGCACCCGGTCGGTGTGGCCGGTGAGGGTGTGGGGGAGGGGGGTTGCGGCGGCGGTGCGGAGGCTGGAGGTGGCTTCAGCGGTGGGGGAGGTGCGGTAGGCGTAGGCGGCGAGGAGGGCGGCGAGGTCTGGTTCGGTGTCGATGAGGCTGTCGGATGCAGCGGCGAGTTCCCGGGAGATGGCTTGCTGGCGGGCAGTGATGGCGTTCTGGCGGGCGGTAATGGCGTTGTTCCATTGCCAGCTGGCCAGGACGGTGGCGATGAGGGTGAGGGTGAGCAGGCCGACCAGGAGGTAGATGCGCAGGCGGGCGCGGTGGCGGCTTTTGGTGATGTAGCGGTGGATGTGGGCGGGCAGCCCGCGCTGGCGGGCGTATTCGGTGCCTACGGCAAGGTCGCTGCCGTGCAGCAGCCGGCCGGCTTCCCGGTGGCGTTTCCAGCGGGTGTGCTGTTCTTCGGCGCGGTGGAGCCAGCGGTGGAAGTCCTGGTCCTTGGTGACCCAGGCGCGCAGGTCGGGCCAGTCACGGACGAGGGAGTCGTGGATGAGTTCCGCGACCGGCTCGCGGGGTTCCGGGCCTGTGCGGGATGTGTGGGTGATGATGATCCGGTGGCGGGTGAGGGCGTTCAGGACGGCGTCGACGTCGTTGTGTCGGCGTGAGGTTGGAGGCGTGGTGTGGGGCTGGTCGAAAAGAGCGTGGAGGGTGAACAGGGGGCGTTGGAGGCGGGCTGCGGGGGTGGCGTGGTCGGGGTGAGCGGGTAGGACCAGGGCAGTCAGGATCTGGCGGGCGATGTCGTGGTGGGGCTTGGGCAGGTCGTCGAAGACGCGGGTGCACCAGGTGGTCAGGGCGCCGGTGACGGTGCCGATGCGTTCGTAGGCTTGGTGGGTGAGCCGGCCGTCGGTGCGGCGCTGCCACAGTTGGTGCAGGGTGAGCTGCAGGGCGGGCAGGGAGGTGACCGGCGTGGTGCGGGCCGTGCCGCTGCCTGCTGCGGTGTCCGTGCCGGGCTGGGGGCTGTCGAGCAGGTCGGCGATGAGGCGGTTGGTCAGGCCTTCTTCGATGTGCAGTCCGGCGTGGGCGGCGGGGTGTTCGATGATGGCGCGCAGGTCGCGTTCGCTGAGCGTGGCGGGGATGTTCAAGGGTGGGGAGACAGCCTCCAGCAGGGCGGGCGCGCGGGCGGCCAGGGGTGCGTAGAAGTCGTCACGCATGATCAGGATCAGGGTGACCGGGGCCCGGGAGCCGGCCAGATGGGCCAGTTGGGTTAGTTGCTCGACTGCCGGACCGATGCCGTCACCGTCTGGAGTTTCGGTGGGGGCGAGCAGTTCTTCGAACTGGTCGATGACCAACAGCACCCGGATGTGCGCTGGTTGTTCGTCCAGCAGGCGCCGGGCAGCGGCCTCGATCCCCTCGGAGACGGCGCCGGGCAGGCCGTGGCGTTCGGCTGCGGCCAACAGGTCGTGGCCGGGGCGGGGGACAAGCACGGGCAGCCAGCGATCGCTACCAGGCACCGCCGTCCCTTCGGCCAGCGCGGGCAGGACTCCGGCCTGCAGGAGGGAGGATTTACCCGATCCGGACGGGCCCAGCAGCATCAGCGCCCCGGTGGGCCCGCGCATCGACGCGATGACGAGGTCCTGCGCTGTAGCGCGGCCGTGGAAGAAGGCGGCGTGCTCGGTGGTGAGCGGCTCCAGGCCCGGATACGGGCGCAACGCCAGCTCGGCCAGGTCGGGGCAGAGAGCGCGCAGGACCTTCACGGGAGTCGCATAGGCGGTACTCAGGCCGCGGGAGTGCCGGTCAGCGGCGGTGATAGCGGTCACCATACCGATCACCAGGCCGGTGATGTCATCGACGACCGGGGCGCCGCTGAAGCCCTCGGTGAGGTCATTGGCCTCGGTCAACTGCAGCAGACCCCCCGCCCCCGCTCCGGTGGGGCTGTCCAGGACATGCCCCACCGTCAGATGCCCGAAGTGCCCGCCGGGCCGGGCCTGTCGGGGGAAACCGTAGGAGCTGGCCGGGTGCCCCCGGCAGCCCTCGGCGCTGCCCAAAGCGAGCACCGGCACACCCGGCGGCAGGCCATCGAGCCGCAGGAACGCCACATCCTCCGCTTCCACCTCTCGCCACGTCCCGGCCTCCACCACCCCCCACGTCTCCAGGGACTCGGGCTGGCCGAGGAAGGCCAGCGACAGGCGGTCCCCGGGACCGCAGCCGGCCGCGCGCACCACGTGAGCACAGGTGACCAGCAGATCCTGACCGGCCAGGAAACCCGCCCCGGCGACCACGCCGCGCACAGTGCGGATCTCAGCGACCGACCGGGAAAACCCCCGCCCCGCCCCATCCAACGGGTTCACCGTGCCCTTCGTGGGCTGCTGTCAGCGGCCCTCATGGTCTTCGCCGGTGGAGGGGACGGGTGTGGCATGCCAGGTGACAGTGACGGTCAGGTGGCAGCCCGTCTCGGTCCTGGCGATCACGGCGCCGGCCTCGGCGGACAGGTCGACACCGAACTCGATGACGACCTCGTCCGGACCCGCCTGCCGCAACTGCTCCAGCGCCGCCCGTGCCATGCCCGTCACCGGCTGCAGAGCCTGCTGCACCGTGTGCGGCAACTCCTGAACAGCGTCTGCCAGCCGTCCCACCTTCACCGGCCCGTCCGGCTCCTGCCGTGTCGCCAGCAGGACCGAGCCTCCGTTCTCCAGCGGCAGCCGCGCGAGAACCCCCACTCCAACCTCCCCGTCACTGAAAGCCCCAGATCTTGAACGCAGCGTCCGGAGCATGAGCGAGAGAAACGCTAGCCCACGTGGCGCAATCCAACTGGAAATCGGGTGAATCAGAGTGAAGCTTTCGTTGGCAGGCGTCCTCGTCTCGGGAGTTGAGGAACATCCGTGCCCGGGCGTCAGCCACGACGCCTCCGGTTCGTCCTGCATCTGCAGTCGGCTTGTAAGCAACACCTATGATGCGGTGCCGAGATGCCCAGCCACGCACCCGGCACGAAAGAGTCGCTGCTACCGCCCTGTCGGTCCTGCTCGGCGGGCGCCGCGGGCGCGGGCGGCGTCGAGGCCCTCGCTGGTGCCCTGGACGATGAGTTCGCGGATGAACTCCGCGAGGGCGGCGAAGACATGGAAGACGAGCCGGCCGCCTGGGGTGGCGGTGTCCAGGTTCTCGTCCAGGGAGGTGAAGCCGATGCCGCGCTTGCGCAGTCCTGCCACGATGGCGATGAGGTCCTGGATGGAGCGGCCGAGGCGGTCGAGGGAGGGCACCACGAGGGTGTCGCCCTCGCGGGCGTAGTCGAGGGCATTCGAGAGTTCTTCGCGCTCGGCGTTCTTGCCGGACTTCTTGTCGGACTAGATCCGAGGGCAGACGGCCGCGTTGAGCGCGTAGATCTGGCGGTCCAGCAACTGCCCCTTCGTCGAAACCCTCGCATAGCCGATTGACTTCCCGTTGGGGATGGAAGGGACGGGGGCCAGCGGGTCATCAACGTCGCGGGGCTGCTGCGCCCGCAGATCGTACTCACAAATCCGGGGTGCCCGAGTTGTTGAGCACCCCGACTTCCTGACACCGTTTATGAGCATGATCCCGGCCGGACCGGCTTCCTCCGGACCAATTTTTGATCTTGCCCATCTATCGACCGGTACATGAGCAAGATCGGAAATGGCGTCCCGGGGCCCTTCCGTCAGCGCCCGGCCGGAAGGTCGCCTCAGTGGCAGTGCATGCGGGTCGCGGTGGCGGGAGGGTGGCGCGTTGCCGCTCCCGCACGGCTACCCGCTGCGGGTCTGCCGGTCGATCATGGAGACCAGGGTCGAGACGAGTTCCTCGGCCGTGATGTGCCACTTGTCCGCGTCCAGGTGCCCGCTGACCTCCATATCAGTGATCCCGTGCACGCTGGTCAACAGCAGCGCTGCGTATCGACTGGTGTGCTGGGCGCCGACCAGATCGCCGACGATGGCGAGGAACTCGTCCTGGGCACGGTCGCCCGCCTGCGTCGCCGCGCGGATCGCCGCCGGGTCGCCGGCCGGGGAGGCGAACATCAGCCGGTACAGGTGCGGCTGACGGCGGCCGATCGTCATCAGCGCGGAAAGTGCGCGGCGCAGCTTGTCGGCCGGGGGCGCCTGCGGATCGGTGCGCACGTCCTGCGCCTGATCCGCGAGCCGGTCCAGGGCTTCGGCTGCCACGGCGGTCAGCAGGCTGTCCTTGTCGGGGAAGTGCCGGTACGGCGCCCCGCGGGTGACCCCCGCGCGCGCCCCGACCTCGCGCAACGTCACCGCGCCCGGCCCGCCGCTGTCCAGCAGGTCGGCGGCCGCGTCCAGCAGGGCGCGTCGCGTTGCGGCGGCGGATTCCACTCGGCTGACCATGCCGATCACTATACAGTTGACACTGTCATCTGAGTGGTCCACCCTTGTTAAGGTGACAACGTCATCTGAAACTGCGCTGGAAGACCGCGGCTGCGTCGTCGTGACCGGAGCCTCGACCGGGATCGGCGCGGCGTCCGCCCGCGAGCTGGCCCGCCGGGGATTCCACGTCCTCGCCGGCGTCCGCCGCGACCAGGATGCCGACGCGCTCCGCGCCCCGGGCATCGAGCCGGTCATCCTCGACATCACCCGGCCCGACCACATCGCCGAGCTGGCCGCCCGCGTCGGCTCGCAGACAGGTGCGTTGCGGGCGTTGGTGAACAACGCCGCCATCTCCGTCAACGCCCCGGTCGAGGCCCTGCCGCTGGACGAGTGGCGCCGACTGTACGAGGTCAACCTGTTCGGCCACGTCGCCGTCACCCAGGCACTGCTGCCCGCCCTGCTGCGCCACCATGGCCGGGTGGTCAACATCAGCTCGGTCGGCGGGAAGGTCGCCATGGCCACCTTCGGCCCCTACGCGGGCACGAAGTTCGCCCTGGAGGCGGTCAGCGACGCGCTGCGCCGGGAAGTGACGCCGCTGGGCGTGCGCGTGGTGGTCGTCGAGCCCGGCGGGGTCCGCACCGAGATGGGCGACCGGGGCATCGCCACCACGAGCCGGCTGGCCCAGGCCATGTCACCGGAACAGCGGGATCGCTACGGACCGCTGGTCCAGGCGGTCATCGCGCTGACCGCCGCGGGCACCGCGAGCGGAAAGACCGCCGACGATGCCGCCCGGGTGATCGCCAAGGCCGTGACCGCCAGGAAGCCCCGCACGCGCTACACCGTCGGTCGCGACGCGGCCGTACTCACCCGGCTGTCGCGGGTACTGCCGGACCGGATGCTCGACCGCATCAGTGCGGCCGCCCTCCGCCCGCACTACCCGAAGACCACCACCCCGCAGGAAACCCACGTTCGAACGAGCAGCTGCTGACCACGCGGGCATGCCGCTGCCCAGGCCCTGATACGGCCCGTACGTTCCAGGCGTCCCGGGTGGGGAGAGAGACGGCCCCGCCCCGGACGCCTGGTCGCCGCACCCACGGAGTCCGTCACTTTCACGGCTGCTACTCCGTCGGCCACGACGCCCTATGGGGCGTCAACCGCAAGAAGAAGAGTGCGGTGAACACCCTGGCCGCACTCAGGTCGATCCGCGCGGCCAGGCCGGACGGCGCCCCGATCTACGTCATCCTGGACAACCTCTCCGCCCACAAGGGCGAGCAGATCCGATGCTGGGCCAGGAAGAACCGCGTCGAACTGTGCTTTACCCCGACCTACGCGTCCTGGGCCAACCCGATCGAGGCCCACTTCGGACCGCTGCGGCAGTTCACCGTCGCCAACTCCCACCACCGCAACCACACGGTCCAGACCAGGACCTTGCACGCCTACCTCCGCTGGCGCAATCAGAAGGCCCGCCACCCCGCCATCCTGGCCACCCAGCGTCGCGAGCGCAGCCGCAGCGAGAAGGGTGTCCGCTGGGGTGGGCGTCCACTGACAGCAGCCCGACCAGCGTGGATGCTTCTGGCAGTCATTCAGTCAGCGCTGCCTGGAGGGCATCGAAGGTCTCGCGTAGTTCGGGAGTGGTAATCGGATCGATCTCCATCTGAAAATGGCACACGTCGTCGTCTCCGTCAGGCGTGAGCCGCACGAAGAAGGCGAAGCCGTCCCCGACGGGCTCCGCCGTCAAGGCCAGAGGGTTGTTGCGTCCGGAGCTCACCACTTCGGAGAAGCGTCCGCCCGACGGTGCCTGCAGGCGAGAGAGCATCCGTGCTGCGAAGTCAGCGACCTCTGCGGTGCTGAGGTATGCTGTGAAGTCGGCTGTCAGGCAAGAGCACCAGTCGGCTGTGACCTGCCAACTGTCCTCATCGGTCCGAGTCACTGCCAGCCACGCGCTATCACTCCCGAGGCGTATCCGCGGCTGTTCCATCAGCTCCTCCTCCGATCCGCACCTGAGCCCAAGATCTTATGGTGCGGACCTTCCCGCCTGCAGCCCCTGCGGCTCACCACCTCGCACGTCACCGCCCCGGGGAACCTTCCCGGTCAGAGCACTAGCGACGGCACGGGGCCGCGAAGCGGCCGGCCGGAACACCGGGCGTGGACGGTCCGATCGGCGGGAGACCCGCCGTGGAACGGACCGTCCTGCCGCCACCGATCAGGAACTACCCGCGCCCCTGCACAGGCGCAGCGTCAGGATCTGGAAGGGCCGGAGTGTCAAATCCACTCGGCCGCCGCCGGTCACCGGGTGCCCTGACGCGTCCGGAAGCGGCCTTTCGAGCAGATCCGTCTCGATCGCCTCGGCGAGCGGGAAGCCCGTCGTCAGCGTGCCGGAGGTACGCGCGCCTGCAGCCTCGTAGATGCGGACCACGACATCGCCGCTGCCGTCCTCGGCAAGCTTGACGGCTTCGACGACGAGTGCGTCGTCGTCGACGGACACCAGTGGTTCGACGGTCCGGCCCGCACCGGTGACCGTGCGCTCGGGCAGGTTGATCCGATGGCCCTCGCGGACGGCGTCGACGACGCCCGCGCCCGGGGCGAGCCCGAACCGCAGACAGTGGCGGCCCTGGTCGGTCTGCGGGTCGGGGTAGCGCGGGGCGCGCAGCAGGGACAGGCGAACGGTCGTGGTCTGGCCCCCGTCCGCGCGCATGTCGCGCGTGACGTCATGGCCGTACGTGGAGTCGTTGACGAGGGCCACGCCCCAGCCCGGCTCTTCGACCTGAAGCCAGCGGTGGGCGCAGATCTCGAATTTCGCGGCCTCCCACGAGGTGTTGGTGTGGGTGGAGCGGTAGACGTGCCCGAACTGGGTTTCGGCGGCGGAGCGGTCGGCCTTCACGTCCAGCGGGAAGGCAGCCTTGAGGAACTGCTCTGTCTCGTGCCAGTCCACCTCGGCGTCGACGTCCAGCACCTTGGAGCCGGCGCGCAGCGTGAAGGTCTGCCGCACGGTGGAGTCGCCGAAGGAGCGGAAGACGCGGACGGAGACCCGGCCGCCGCCGGACTCGGCGAGGGTGATCTCGTCGACGTCCACCAGGTCGGTGACGTTGTGGCGGTAGAACGCGTCGATGTCCCAGGCGTCCCACATGTTGGGGAAGTCGGGGTGGATCTGCAGCAGCCCGCCGGCCTGCCCCGGGGCGATGGCCTCGCGCCGGGAGGCGACGTCGTACGCGGAAGTAATGAGTCCGCGGCCGTCGATCTCCACCCGCAGCAGGCCGTTGTCCACGGCGAAGCCCCCACCGGGGCGCGGCGACACGGCCACGGCCTGGGCCTGCTCGCGCGCGGCGGCCGGGGCGGCGCCCCCGCCGGGAACGCCGCCGCGGGCGTGCGGCGCCGCGTTGAAGACGACCTCCGTCCCGCCCTCGCCGGCCAGTGCGCCCTGCGCGCCTGCGATGAGAGCGGTCAGCTCGTCGCAGACACGCGCGTAGGTCTCCCGGGCCTCGCGGTGCACCCAGGCGATGGAGGAGCCCGGCAGGATGTCGTGGAACTGGTGCAGCAGCACCGTCTTCCAGATCCGCTCCAGGTCCGGCTTGGGGTAGCGGTAGCCGGGGACGCGCACGGCGGCGGTGGCGGCCCACAGCTCCGCTTCGCGCAGCAGGGACTCGCTGCGCCGGTTGCCCTGCTTGGTCCCCGCCTGCGAGGTGTAGGTGCCGCGATGTAGTTCGAGATAGAGCTCGCCCTGCCAGACGGGGGCGTCCTCGTACTCGGAGCGGGCCTTGTCGAAGAACGCGTCGGGCCGTTCGATCTCGACGCGCGGCGAGCCCTCCAGGTCGCGGGTGCGCCTGGCGCGGGCGAGGTGCTCGCGGGTCGGGCCGCCGCCGCCGTCGCCCCAGCCGAACGGCGCCAGCGAACGAGTGCCGCGGCCCTTCTCCCGGTAGTTGCGGGCGGCGTGGGCCAGCTGCTCCCCGCCGAGGTCGGCGTTGTAGGTGTCGATGGGCGGAAAGTGCGTGAAGACTCGGGTGCCGTCGATGCCCTCCCACCAGAATGTGTGGTGCGGGAAGTCGTTGACCTGGCTCCAGGAGATCTTCTGGGTGAGGAACCACGTGTTGCCGGCCAGTTTGACGATCTGCGGCAAGGCCGCGGTGTAGCCGAAGGAGTCCGGCAGCCACACCTCCTTCGTCTCGATGCCGAACTCGTCCAGGAAGAACTTCTTGCCGTAGAGGAACTGCCGGGCCATTGCCTCGCCGCCGACCATGTTCGTGTCGGACTCCACCCACATGCCGCCGACCGGGACGAACTGTCCGTCCCCGATCTTCTTCTTCACCTTCTCGAAGACCTCGGGCCTGTGCTCCTTGATCCAGGCCAGCTGCTGGGCCTGGGACATGGCGAAGACCAGCTCGGGGTGGTCGTCCATGAGGCTCACCATGTTGGAACAGGTGCGCGCCACCTTGCGCACCGTCTCCCGCAGCGGCCACAGCCAGGCGGAGTCGATGTGGGCGTGCCCGACGGCGCTGATGCGGTGCGCGGAGGCGTGGGCGGGGGCGGCGAGGACGCCGGCCAGCCGCTCCCGGGCGCGGGCGGCGGTGCCGGCGACGGCGGTGAGGTCGAGGGCGTCCAGGGCTCTCTCGACGGCGCGCAGGATCGCATGCCGTCGCGCGTCGTCCCGGGCGAGTTCGGCCATCAGGGACTGGAGCACTTCCAGGTCCTGGACGAGCTCCCAGACCTCGGTTTCGAAGACGGCCAGGTCCATGCGCGCCAGCCGGTACAGCGGACGGTCGCTCGCAGTGGTCCGGTCGCCCTCGCGGGTGGGGCCGTGGTGCACGAGGACCGGGTTGGCGGCGGCCTCGACGAACAGCTCGACATCCTCCCCGCCCTCGGCCCGTTCGTTGATCCTGACCCAGTCGTTGTACGGGTTGAGGGCTTTCACGGCCTCGCCGCTCGCCCGGTAGACCAGGCCCTCGCACTGGAATCCGGGCATCATCCGGTCGAAGCCCAGGTCGAGGACAGCCTCGACGGTGCGGCCCGCCCAGGCCCCGGGTACCTGACCGGTCACCTTGAACCAGGTGGTGCCCCAGGCAGGGCCCCAGGCGTCTCCGGCCCCGGCCGGCCGGTACGCGGCGGCGAGGCCTTCGGCGACGGGCGGCGGCTCGCCCGGCGCGTCCCACCGTTGCACGGCGAGAGGGACCGATGCGCTGTAGACGGCGGGCTTGACGCGCTCGCTGAGCACCCGGCGCAGCCGGTGTTCGACGATTTCACGGTCGTCGTGCATGAGAGAAGCTCCTAGGCGGTACGCGGGACGGCGGAGGGGGAAGGCTGCGGGCTACCAGGGCAGGTCTACCGGGGCCGGGGCCGACGCGGAGTAGTGCGCGCCGACGGCACGCACCGTGAGGCGGGTCCTGGCCTCGGACCCGCTGCGGCGGACGACCGGAACGTAGAACGCGCCGCCGCTGGTGCCGCCGAGGAAGCGGCGGCCGCCGCCGGGGAGTTCCTGGTGCACCACGTAGTGGCGCGCACCGCCGTCGCGCCGCCAGGCGAGGCGGACCTCGGCGGCGCCGGGCACGGTGGCACGGGACCCGGTGACGCGCAGTCCGGACGGCGCCGCGGGGGCCACCGGTTCGGTGTCACGGACGGCCAGCGCGCCCAGGCGCCAGCGGGCCGTGCCGCCGCCGGGCGAGGACAGGCGCACGCCCAGGGCGCGGATCGCGCGGATGCCGTCCAGGACTACGGCCGAGGTCGTCCAGCCGTCGGCGGCGGTGACGGCGGCGGCCGGCAGCAGCCGGTACGGAGCGGGCCGCCCGGGACGGGCGGCCTCGGTAACGGCGACGGCCACCTCGACGGTGACGGGTGCCGATCCGCCGTCGACGCGGTGGGCGATCTCCACGACGGCGTCGCACGCAGGCGTGAGCCGGGTCTGGTACAGCTCCAGCGTCACGGGGCAGGTGAGCGAGCCGTCGACCAGGACGCTGCTGCCGCCGTGCCAGGCGTCGGCGAAGTCGAAGCCCGCCTCGGGCCGCTCTCCTGCGGTGTGCAGCAGCCAGCGGCGGGCGGGCAGCACATCCTGCACGCCGAGATGGTTCCACTCCGTTTCGCCGGTGCGCTCGCCGTCCTCGTACCAGGCCACGCCGTGACCGGTGTTGAAGGTGGTGGCGAAGGGCAGCGAGGTGACGGTGGAGCTGTCGGCGACGTGCCGGGCGGCGGGCCGCCAGCGGCCGGGGCCCTCCGGACGGGCCGGATCACTGTGCTGCCCGGCCCAGAACCGGTCGTCGCGCGCATGGAACTGGGCCGGCGTGCGGGTGGCGTGGGGCAGCGAGTGCAGGGTCCACTCGGGGCGGTAGTAGCTGTAGGAGGTGACGTGGTCGCGCTCGTCGGGGGCGAAGGCGTCCCAGTCGTAGCTGCCGTTCCAGCCGCCGGGCTCCACGTTCAGGCCTGCGAACAGCTCGTACGGGGAGCGGCCCAGCCGTCGGGCGTAGGCGGCTGATGAGGCGAGTCTGGCCGCACTCCAGCGGAAGTCCAGGAACATGCCGTCGGCCTGACGCCGGCCGGCCCGGTGGAAGAAGGCGGCGTTGCGGTCGTTGAGGGCGCCCTGCCACGAGACGTCGCCCTCGATGGTGAAGGCGTCGTACCAGGTAATGGCGAGGTCCGGCGCACCCCGGCGCAGTGCAGCCGTGAAGTCGGCGAACAGGCGGCCGAGCTCGGGGTCGCCGCCGGAGGTCTCGCCATTGAGGAACCAGCCGTCGAAGCCGTGGGCGCGGGCCACCTGGATCAGCTTGTCGGCGATCGGGAAGCGGCCGGAGGCATCCTGCTGCACCAGCTCACGGGTCCACTTCAGCAGGCCGCCATAGGCGACGGGCGGCAGGAACACGTTGCCGAGGACACGCACGCCGTGCCGGTGGGCGGCGTCGACGACGGGGGCGTTGGGGGCGAGGATGACACCTTCGCCGGAAGAGCCGCCCCAGAAGACCAGCTCGTCGATGTAGGCCCAGTTGGTGAGCGCGTAGTAGTCGGCCTGCGCCGAGCCCTGGGAGGGGTTGGAGGCAGTGCCGGCGAAGGAGACCAGAGCGGTGACGCGGGCCTGGTCCCGGCGGGCGGTGGTGTTGGCCGGCGTGGGGGTGAAGCGCTCCGCGAGAGGCACGGAGGAGGTGTTGAACGGCAGGTCGGGGTCGTCCTGTGGACGCCAGTCCTTCAGGCTGCGCCAGACCGCGCCGGGGTCGGGGGGCTGGCTTTCGGGGAAGGTCTCGGGGTACCAGTACGAGGCATACGGCTGGAGGGTCCCGGCGGCGCCGGGACTGCCGGCGCCGCTGGCGGTTCCGGCGGCGAGCCAGTGCAGGGCGGCGGCCGACGTGCTCGCGGCGACGAGGGCGCGTCGGGTGATTCCGCGCCTCGCGGAGTCAGCCGCGAAGTCACGGGACTGGCGGTCGGTCACTGCGGTCTCCTGTCTGTGGGGTTGGTGCCGGTGGGCACCGTCACCCAACGTCCTGTGGGTGGACGAGTTCGGTGATGCCCCGTGCGGCCAGCTGCCCCGGGTCACCGGCCCGGTTCGCCAGTACGGCCGTGGCGCGCACCCCTTGAGCGGAAAGTCGCATCCAGGCTTCGAAGTACGCGCCGCCGGGAGCGCAGACCGAGCGCGTCGGCGCCGTGTCCTCCGCGCCGGCGTCCAGCACGAGAGCGGTGCGGCGGGGGGCCGCGGGGGCCGGCGGTTCACGCCTCAGCCTGGCGGCGAGGTCCGCGACGACCCGCCCGGCGGGTTTGACCTCGCGGTCGGCGGTGAGCAGCCCGAGGTCGTATTCGAGCTCGGGGAAGTCGGCCAGCGAGCGGGACACGTCGTGGGAGCACCACCAGGTGATGCCGTACAGGTCCTGGCAAGTCAGTACATTGGCAAGGGTGGCCTCGGTGAACTCGGCGGCGTGCTCGGGAGGGATCAGCGGCGCCGGGGCGCCGACTTCCTGAAGCCACACCGGGCGGTGCGGGTCTTCGGCCCAGGCCCGGGACAGCTCGACGAGGTACTCGGCCAGGCGCACGGTGGCGTCGCCGGTGTGGCCGTGGCGCTGCGCGGTGCCGTTGAAGACCCAGGAGTGGACGGTGGTCATGCGGCCGATGCGGGAGGCGTGCGCGGGGGTGAAGGGGTGGCCGTCCCGGAACCAGACCGCGTCGTACTCGCTGTGGGTGTGGGCCCGGCCGGGTGCGGCCCGCTCACAGACGGCGAGCAGCCGCTCCAACCACCGGCCGGCTTCCTCGTACGTGCACACGTCGGGGTCCGGGTGGGGTTTGCCGGAGAACTGGTTGACCTCGTTGCCGAGGCTGATGCCGAGGAAGTTCGGCCGGTCGGCGAGAGAGGCGGCGAGGGCGGCGAGGTAGCGCGCCTCGGCGTCGACGACGTCGGGGTCGATGAACATGTTCCTGCGGTGCCAGCTGTGCAGCCACGACGGCACGAAATCGAAGCTGGAAAGATGCCCCTGGAGCGCGTCGACGGCCACGGCGAGTCCGCGCTCGGCCGCAGCGTCCACCAGCCGCCCCAGCTGCTCGAGGGCGCGGCCGCGGATGAGCGTGCGGTTGGGCTGGAACAGCGGCCAGAGGGCGAAGGCCCTGATGTGGTCGAGGCCGAGGGCGGCCAGTGAGTCGAGATCCCGGCGGACGCTGTCCATTCCGGCGTCGTCGAAGTCGAGCCAGTGGTGGAACCAGCCCCGGGTGGGAGTGTAGTTCGCGCCGAGGCGCGGCGCGGACGGGGAGGGACGGCTCATGGTCGGTCGCTGCTTCCTGCACGGGGATGTATGGGGTGACGGGAGCTTTCAGGTCTTGAGCGCCCCCTCGCCCACACCCCTGAAGAAGAAGCGCTGAAGGGCGAAGAAGAGCAGCATCATGGGGGCGAGCGCGGCGATCGCGCCTGCGGCGATGAGCCGCTGGTCGTTGACGGTGGTGGCGCCCGCCAGGGTCTTCAGGCCGAGCTGGAGTGTGTAGTTGTCACTGCTGGAGAGCACGATCAGCGGCCACAGGAAGTCGTCCCAGGCGCCCATGAAGCTGGTGATGCAGACGACCGCGAGCGCGCCCTTGGCCGACGGTACGAACACCCGTGTGAAACGCTGCCATTCGTTGGCGCCGTCGAGAACGGCGGCCTCCTCCAGTTCTCCGGGCACCGCCAGGAACGCCGCCCGCATGATCAGGAGATTGAGCACGGAGACCGCCCCCGGCAGCCAGACGCCGATGAGGGTGTCCACCAGCCCCATCGAGCGGACCGTGAGGAACATCGAGATCATCACGGCTTCAAAGGGGAACATCAGCGTCGCGACGAGCACCGTGAACACGGCTTTTCGGCCCCTCCAGTCGGCCCGGGACAGGGCGTAGCCGCCCATGGCTGCGAAGACGCAGTTGGAGACGACGGCCAGCACGGCGACGGTCAGCGTATTGCCCACGTACTGGAACAGCGGGAAGGACTCGGCGACGCGCGCGTAGTTGCCGAGGGTGGGCCGGCTGGGCAGCACACCGTCGTACACGTTCTCGCCCCGGCCCCGGAGCGAGGTGAGGAACTGCCAGACGATCGGGCCCAGCATGACGACCAGCATCAGGCACAGGGCCAGATAGCGCCCGGCGAGCCCGAAGGCGGCCTGCGGCCGGGGCCGCCGCCCCTCTGAAACGGTGCGACGGCCGGAGGGGGCCGGGGCGGTCATCGCTCGTCTCCCTTCGACAGCCGGTGTCCCAGCAGGCTGAAGACCAGGGTCAGCAGGAACAGGAGGATCGACACGGCGGAGGCGTACCCGCTCTCCCCGGCGAAGCCGAGACCCACCTCACGGATCATGAACGGCAGGGTGCGGGCGTCGCCGCCGGGGCCTCCGCTCTCACCGCCGAGGATGTAGATCTCGGTGAAAACGCGCAGCGCGGAGATCGCCGAGAGGGTGCCCACCAGCAGCATCATCGGCTTGACGGAGGGGACGGTGATGCTGAAGAAGCGCCGCAGCGCGCCGGCGCCGTCCAGCGCGGCGGCCTCGTACAGCGCGGTCGGCACGTTTCCCAGGGCCGCCAGGTAGAAGACCATGTAGTAGCCGAGGCCTTTCCAGACCGTCACCGCCATCGCGGACAGCAGCAACGCCGTGGAGTCGGTGAGGAAGGGCACCGGGTCGGACACGAGCCTCAGCTTGAGGAAGACCGTGTTGACCAGTCCGTCGCTGCGCAGCGCCCACTGCCAGATCAGGCCGACGACCACCGTGGAGGCGATGACCGGGGTGTAGAAGGCCGAACGGAAGAACCCGATTCCGGGGATGTTCTTCTGCACGAGCACGGCGAGCGCCAGCGGCAGGAAGACCAGTGCCGGGACCACGACCGCGGTGTACAGAACCGAGTTGGCCAGGGCCTTCCAGAAGTCCGGGTCGTCCAGGGCCCGGGTGTAGTTGCCGAGGCCGACGAAGCTGCCGCCGCGCAGGATCTGGGCGTCGGTGAAGGAGAGGATGACGGTGTTGACGAAGGGCCAGAGGCTGAACAGTGCCACCATCGCCAGGCCGGGCAGCAGGAAGAGGTAGGGGGCCCACCAGCGCCGGTGCACCAGGCCAGTGGCTGTCTCCATCTCCTTCCGGCGGCGCCGCCGGTCGCGTCTGCTCGCCGGGGCGGCAGAGCCCGTCTCGGGAGGGTCCGCGAGCTCCGGGCCTGCGGTCTGCATCATCGGGTCCGTCACTGGTCCCGCTGCTTGGCGAGGATCTCGTTGGCGTCGCGCAGAGCCTTCTCGATCGCGCTCTGGGCGGAGATGTCACCCTTGATGGCCTTCTGCATATGGCGCACCACGGCGTCGCCGACCTGACTGGTCCACTGCACCGGGGTGTTGGCGTCCAGCTGCGCCTCGCGCAGCAGGCCCGCACCGGTGGCGCGGGCCGCGGTCTCGGCGTCGGAACCGTCGCCGGGATCGGTGAAGCGCGGGTCGTCGAGGCCCTCGGCGTTGGACGGGTAGACGGTGGCGTGCTGGGAGAACTCCACCTGGTTTGGCCCGTTGGTGACCCACTTGGCGAAGGCGGCTGCGGCGTCCACATGGTCGGTGTCCTTGCGCACGCCGACCGACTGGGTGTAGATGCCGATGTGGCCGAGTGTGCCGGTGATGGCTTCGGCGACGCCGGTGTCCTCGTAGACCTCCGGGGCGTTCTCCTTGATGTCCTTCACGAAGCCGGGCGAGCCGGGGCCGAAGACGAGCTTGGCCGCGCCGTAGAGCTGGTTGATGTCGGCGGCCCCGGTCAGTGACTCCCTGGGCATGGCGCCTTTCGCGTACAGGCTCGTCATGCGCTCGACCCACTCGACCGTCTTGGCGGTGTCGAAGATGAACTCGTCGCCCGCCTCGTCGAGGATGGGGACGCCCATCTTCTGCCAGTCGCCGGGCAGCCGGCCCGCCGGGTCGGCCATGAAGGCGCTGTACGCGCCGCCGGACCGCTCCGCGATCTGCTCGGCGCAGTCGAACAGCTCCTCCACGGTCGTCGGGGGCTTCCCCATGTCCAGGCCGGACTTCCTGAACAGGTCCTTGTTGTAGGTCAGGATCTCCGGTGTCACGTACCAGGGGTAGGCGTAGACCGCGTTCCCCTTGCCCGGGAGCTTGTACTGGTCCCAGGCACCCGGCACGAAGTCCGCCTGCGCCTGGGGGTCGAGCCGAGAGATGTCAGCCAGGATGCCGCGGTCGGCGAGCAGCTGGAAGGAGTCGGTGTTGACGTTGACGACGTCCGGCAGCGAGCCGGCCTGGGCGTCCGCGACGAGCTTCTCGTTGTAGCCCTCGCCGGGCACGTCTTCCCACTTCACGGTGACGTCCGGATGTTCCTTCTCGAAGGAGTCGATGACGCCTTGGATGTAGCCGGTGAAGGTCGGCTTGAGTTGTAAGGTCCGGAAGGTGATGTCGCCCTCGATGACGCCGGTCTTCCTCGGCAGGTCGTCCCCGGAGCCACCCGGTCCGCTCACCCCGCAGGCCCCGGTCGTCAGCACGGCGGCTGCCAGAGCCGCGGCGAGGGGGGATCCGGACAGGCGTCTGCGCATCTTGTCTCTCCTCTTCACGAAGGAAACCCGTCGCACCTCGAGTCGGCGGCGACAACGTTGTCGCCGTCCGGAGGCTCCGTCAACACCGTCGATGTCCCGCACCCGGACCGGGTGCGGGACCGGCACCGGATGAGGATCTTCCCGATGGCTCTGGTGCCTTCTTGAGATGCACTGATCCGCTTGAGTCTCCGTCGACTGCAGCTGCGTATCGATTCGATAACATGTATTCGGCAAGACCGGGCCCGTGCTCATCCCACCAGGGCGTGTACCTGATCGACGTCACACGGTTTGGCCAGCACAGCCAAGACGGTGCCCTGTGTGGTGATCGCTCGTCGGTCTGGCCAAGGGGCGGGGCACGCCCTGCACCGGCTCCACGCGGCGGCCTCATCGACGTATCCCGTGTCGTCCTCGACTCCGCCCATGTGAGGGCGCAAAGAAGACGGCGGCGATACCGGCCGGGCCCCGTGGACCGGGGCAGGCGGGGCTCCACGATGCACATCCTGTCGCACGTGAACGGACTGCTCTTGGCTGTCCGCGTCTCTGCCGCGAACGTCCACGACAGTGAGCTGCCCCGAGTTTCGTAGAGTCCAGTGATCTTGTTTCAGGCGGACTGCGGGGTCTGCTCCTGGCTCCGCCAGAAGGCTTCTTCGTACTCGGCGGGCGGTACGTAGTCGAGTGCCGAGTGGAGGCGTTCTTCGTTGTACCAGGTGATCCACTGGAAGATCGCCCGTTCGATCTGGTCGACGTCCTTCCAGGGACCCTGCATCTCGATCAGTTCGGCCTTGAAGGTGCCGTTCAGGGCCTCGGCCATCGCGTTGTCGTACGAGTCCGCGACCGAGCCGACCGATGCGGAGGCGCCGATGTCGGACAGTCGGTCGGTATAGCGAATTGATACGTATTGGGACCCGCGGTCGCTGTGGTGTATGAGGCCGGAGTCCTTCTTGATCCTCCGTCTCCACAGCGCCATCTCCAGTGCGTCCAGCGGGAGTTCGGTCCGCATGTGGTTCGCGACCTGCCAGCCGACGATCGTCCGGGAGTACACGTCCGGTACGAACGCCACGTATGCCCAGCCGGACCAGGTGCGGACATAGGTCATGTCCGCCACCCACAGCTGATCCGGGTGCGAGGCGGTGAAATCGCGGTCGATCAGGTCCGGCGGACGCGGTGCCGACGGTTCCGGAACCGTGGTCCGGCGCCGCCGGCCGCGGATGACGCCCTCCAGACCCAGCTCGGCCATCAGCCGCTCGACGGTGCAGCGGGCCACCTCGTGCCCCTTGCGCCGAAGTGCGCGGGTGATCCGGCGGGCACCATAGGTGGCCCCGGACTCCGCGTGAATCTTCTCGATCAGTGGCATCAGCTGCTCGTCGCGGAGCCGGCGGGCCGACTTCGGCCGCTTCTTGCGGGCGAAGTACGTCGACGGCGACAGCTCAAGAACCCGGCAGACGGGATCGACCCCGAGACCTCTGTCACGCAGGTGGTCGATCACCTGCTCGGCCTCGTCCGGGGACGGTCGATCTCCTGGGCAAAAAACACGCTGGCGGCTTTGAGGATCTCGTTCGCCCGCCTCAACTCCGCGACTTCTTTGCGGAGTTGCTTGAGCTCGTCCTGTTCGGCGGTGGTCAGCCGGTCGTCGCGCTCGCCGCGGTCGGCCTCGGCCTGGCGGACCCAGCCGCGCAGGGCCTCCTTGTGGATGCCCAGATCCTTCGCCACGTGGGCGATCGGGCGGCCGGTGGTGCGGACCTCACGGATCGCGCGCTCGCGGAGCTCGTCGGGGTATTTACGGGGTGCTGCCATGGTGCTGGTGGTTCTCCTTCGCCAGGACCGTAACCCTGGCATCAGGGACTCCACAAATCTCAGTACAGCTCACTGCGGTCGCTGCCAGACAGCCTGTCGGGTTCGTGACCTGCAGTGTTGAGAAGCCACTGACGAGCGGCGCAGGAACAGTCGCGGGTCGCCGGGCCCAGAAGCAGGGTGTGGCCAGCGACCGAAGCGACTCATCCCAGTGGTCGGCGAGGAGCAGCTCCTTGGCGTAGGCGTCGAGGCTGCCTGAGCCCTGCCAGACGTTGTCCGGGCAGAAGGCGTGATGCTCGGCGGCGACGACGAGAGCGTCGGGCAGTGTGCGGGGCGGGGCCGCGGCGGACAGCTACTACGAGAACCTCGAAGCTGAAGAGGTCTTCCCATCAGGGACAGCGCCGGATCGCCGCCCTGCCGGCATCGGGCCTCCGGCTGGAGTAGCTCCGCAGGCACCGAAGCCGAGACGAGAGCCGGGGCCTTGACCTGACGGTCTCGGCCCCGGCCTCAACTCCCCCACTGGGCAACGGAGTACCTGTCACTGTCAAAGCAGGGTGTAGACGCTGTCACTCACCCGGCTCCGGCGCGGTGGCCGGGTGCCCTTGAACCACGTCACCCAGGACCGCGGGAGGGCTTCGCGGTCCAGGACGAAGTCGTCGAGCACCAGGCAGTCGATATCTGACCTCAGGAAGCAGAGCAGGGCGTCGACGGGGGTGTGGACGATCGGCTCTCCCCGGAGGTTGAACGACGTGTTCAGGAGCAGCGGGCAGCCCGTCCGGTCGGCGAACGTCCGGATGAGGCGGTAGAAGCGCCCGTTCGTTCCCTCGGTGACGGTCTGCACACGGGCTGACTTGTCCACGTGGGTGATGGCCGGCAGCGACAGCGGCGACACGACCTCGCAGGTCTCCAGCATGAACGGCGACTCGTGGTCGAGCCGGAAGTGCTCGTGCGCGTGCTCGGCCAGCACAGCGGGCGCGAACGGCCGGAACGCCTCGCGCATCTTGACCGAGGCGTTGATCCGGTCCCGTGTGTCGTCGCCCCGTGGGTCGGCCAGGATGGACCGTCCGCCGAGCGAGCGGGGCCCGAACTCCTCCCGGCCGTGGTACCAGCCGATCACCTTGCCCTCGGCCAGTCGCCCCGCGACGGCATCGAGCAGACCCGCCTCGTCCCCGCGGAAGTCCGCGAAGGACTGGCCGGCGTACGCACCGAGCAGCCGGGCGATACCGTCGGAGTGCGTGCCGGAGCCGAGGAGCACCGAGGTCAGCCGGTCCTGTCGGGGCCGCTCCCCGGTCAGGCGCTGGTGGGCCACCGCCGCGCACCCGAGGCTGCCGCCCGCGTCACCGGCGGCCGGCTGCACGAACACCCTGGCGAAGGGGCCCTCCTCGACGATGCGGCGCACGGCGACGACATTGAGGGCCACGCCTCCGGCCATGCACAGGCTCTCGCTGCCCGACATGCGGTGGGCCTTGTCGACCATGCGCAGCAGGGTCTCCTCGGTCACGACCTGGATGCTGCGCGCGAGGTCGTGGTGGACCTTCTCGATCGCCGACTCCGGCACCCGCGGTGCCAGGCCGATCAGGGACGTGAAGCGCTCACCGAGCATGCCGTCCGGGTTGGTGAAGTCGAAGTAGTCCAGGTCGAGCCGGAACGACCCGTCCTCGGTGACATGGATCAGCCGGCCGATCTCGTCCCGGAACCGCGGTTCGCCGTAGGGGGCGAGCCCCATCACCTTGTACTCGCCCTCGTTCACCTCGAAACCGAGGTAGCCGGTGACCGCGCTGTAGAGCAGGCCCAGGGAGTGGGGGAACTCGACCTGCTCGGTCAGTTCGAGCGACGCGCCCCGCCCGACCCCCCAGCTGGTGGTGGCCCATTCGCCGACCGCGTCGACCGTCAGCACGGCGCTGTCGTCGAAGCCGGAGAAGTAGTAGGCGCTCGCGGCGTGGGAGAGGTGGTGGTCGACGAACTCGACCCGGCCCTCCCAGCCGAGCAGGTCCCGTATCTCCCTCAGCGGCCGGTCGGCGTCCAGGCGGTAGAGGGCGCTCGCGCTGCGGTCCGGGAAGGCCGGCAGCCCAGTCCACAGCTGGCGGTGGAGCTTCTTCGCCGGGTCCTCGTAATAGGCCACGCAGTCCACGTCGGTGATGCGCAGACCGGCTTGGTCCAGGCAGTCGCGCACGGCGTCGAGCGGCAGGTCGGGATCCTGCTTGCGCCGGGTGTAGCGCTCCTCGTGGGAGGCGGCCACGAGCCGGCCGTCGATCAGCAGCGCCGCCGCCGAGTCGTGGAAGTGGGCCGAGATCCCGAGGACCACGGGTCCGGCGGGTGCCGGAGTATGCGTGTTCTGCACGGTCATCGCGGGTCTCCCTGTCCGGCAGTGTGCGGCTCCGCCATCGCGACCGCGATCTTCCGGTCGCCGGCGAAGGGCTCCCGGCCGTGGCTGGACAGCATGTTGTCCACCACGAGGATGTCGTTCTGCTGCCAGTCGAAGCGGACCCGGCAGTCCGCGTAGCGGCTGCGCAGGTGGTCCATCACGTCGTCGGGGATGCGTCCGCCGTCGCCGTAGTACGCGTTCGTGGGGAGGCCGTCCTCGCCGGTCCCCTCGGGGATCAGCCCGTGCTCCTTGCAGCAGGCCTCCGCCTCGGCCCGGCTGTCGGTCCCGAACAGCTTGGCCCACGGGACGCCGAAGTCCGGGTGGTAGTTGCGCACCAGACTCCAGCGCCGGCGCGCGAACTCCTCCCGTACGCCAGGGTCGATCGCCGCGTACAGCCGCCGGGTGTCGGCCAGCGGTGTCGATCCCGGCGTCTGCGGCGCCCGCAGGCAGGAGAAGTGCAGCGTCATCGGCCAGGCGTCCGGGTAGGAGCACTCGTTGTGGAGGAAGATCTCCTCCTCGGCCGGGTGGTCGGTGGACGTGTACGCACTGCCCTGGACCGAGGTGCGCGGGGAGGACGCCTCGGTGCAGGTGAGCGTCTCCCCGGACAGCGCGTTGACGGTCGACTGCGATCCGTCGACACCGTCGATGTCGAAGCCGCGGAAGAGGAGCGCTCCATGGGTGCCGAGCGTCGAGCGGAGCTCGTCACGATCGTGCTCGATGGGGTCTACGAGGTCGGTGGTGGAACCTGCTTCCACCACCAGCGGCAGCACTGCCGGCGCGGGCATACGGTCTCCTGACATAACGGTGTTGCGGGCGGGCAGAGAGGTCAGACGGGCCGGTGCGGGACGTCCGGGGCGGGCGCCGTCACCCCGGCGGGCCCCAGGGCCTGTCCGAGAACCGATCCTCCGGACGGGCCCCGGCCGTCTGGTCCAGGAAGGGCGCGTCCGACGGCGACAGCGGCTGCAGGTCCGTCACCCAGGTCGCCCGCGGGTCGAACCGTGCGAAGAACGGCCGCCCGACCACCTCCGGGTCCCTGGCCTGCAGATAGCGCAGTGCGAGCGCGGACTGTCCCGCGATCTGCGTCACTCCGTCGACGACCACTTTGCCGCGGGTGGCGGACATCGACGGGCCGCGGACCGTGCGCGCGAGTCCGGTCACGGACGACAGAGCCTCCCGGTAGATCAGCCAGGCACGGACGAGCGGAACCTCGAAGTACTGGCGCGGACCGGTGTCCCGCTCCACGAACATGTAGTAGGGCACGGCATCGAGGGCGACGGCGCGCGTCCACATCTCCCGCCAGATGTCGGCGTCGTCGTTGATCGACCTGACCAGGGGCGCCTGGGTGCGGATCACGGCGCCCGTCGACCGGACTCGTTCGACGGCGCGCCGCACGGGCTCCGGGTGAAGCTCGCGAGGATGCGTCACATGAGCCATCACCGCGAGGTGCCGACCGCTTTCGCGAACCTCCTCGAACAGGCGCAGGAGGTCGTCGGCGTCCTCGTCGGCGGTGAACCGGTACGGCCAGTAGGTCAGGGCCTTGGTGCCGATCCGGATGTTCCTGATGTGCTCCATCCCCGGGGCGAGGAAGGGCTCCAGCGCGCGCCGCAGGCTGTCGGTGCGCATGATCAGCGGGTCGCCTCCGGTCACCAGGATGTCGGTGATCTCGGTGTGGTGCCGCAGGTAGGCGGCGAGCGCGTCGGCGTCGTCCTTCTCCACGGCCATCTTCAGCTCGGGCACCCCGACGAACTGTGCCCAGCGGAAGCAGTAGGTGCAGTACGCGTGGCAGGTCTGGCCCTGACGCGGGAAACAGAGCAGCGTCTCCTGGTACTTGTGCTGCACGCCCGAGAGCCGCTGCCCCTGCCAGACGGGGACGTTCTGGTCCGTCTGGCCCGCCGGGTGCGCGTTCAGCCCCGCGCGGATCTCCCGCACGGCGGGCGCGAGACGGGCGGGGCCCGCCTCCTCGCGCAGCAGGTCCGTCACGGTCTTCAGCTCGTCCGCGGCCAGCATGTCGGGCTGCGGAAAGACCAGCCGGAAGACGGGGTCGTCGTGCACGTCGTCCCAGTCGATGAGCTCGTCGACCACATACTGGTTGGTCCGGAACGGCAGGACCGCGGCCACGGCCCGTATCTGGAGCTTCGTCTCGGAGTCCGCCCCGCACCGGTCCAGCAGCGCGTCCAGATCGCGTGCCGAGTACGCCCGGAAGCGGGGCGCCGTCACGGCGCTCATCCGCGCCCCTCGTTCTGGCCAGCGGTGCCCGGCGCGACCGCGCGGGCGATCTCCCTGGCCGTGACCGCGGCATGGGACCGCTGCACCAGGGTGAAGTGGTCGGCGCCGGGCACGGTCCGGGTCTCAACCGGCGTACCCAGTGCCTCCTCCCAGCCGAGGGCCGGGGATGTCCCCTCCGGCCGCGTCTGGTCACCGGCGAGCACCAGCGTGAGCCGGGTGTCCCTGAGGCGGGCCCGCCGCATCCGGTAGTCCACGAGCGCGGTGGCGTTGGTGTCGAACACTGTGAACCTGCGGCGCAGTGACTCCTGCTCCTCGCCGGCCGTCGGCCGGTCACCGCTGAGCAGCGCGGTGTCGATCCCCTCGCCGGTCATGCGCTCCAGATCGCGAGCGAAGGACTCCACCCGGTCGGCGTCGGGGCCTGCGAAGTGCTCGAATGCCCTCGAGCCCGGCGCGTAGCTGTCCAGCAGCACCAGGGAGGCGGTGCGCACCCCCTCGAAGGAGAGCTGGCGTGCCATCTCGTAGGCGACGGCGCCTCCCATTGACCAGCCGGCGAAGTGGTACGGCCCCTCAGGCTGCACCTTGAGCACCTCGTGGAGGTAGGCGGCCGCCATCTCCTGGACCGAGGTGAACACGGTGCCGCCGTCAAGGCCGGGAGAGCGGACCCCGATCACCGTGAACTCGGCGGGCAGCGCCGACGCCACCTCCCGGAAGCACAGCACGTCGCCGCCGATCGGGTGCACGAGGAACAACCGTGCTCCCTTCGGTGAACCCTGCCGTAAAGTCAGCAACAGCTCGCTCGCCTGGTCGTCGGACTCCTCCCGCAACTGGCGTACCGACGCGGCCAGACGGTCGACGCGCGGCCCCTCCAGGAGCTTGCGCAGCGAAAGCGACAGGCCGGTCTTCTTCCGGATCCGGGTGAGCAGGATGGTGGCGAGCAGTGAGTGCCCGCCGACCGCGAAGAAGTCATCGGTGACGCCGAAGTCCTCGTGACCGAGGAGCTCGGCCCACATGGACGTGATCAGGGTCTCGGTGTCGTCCCGGGGCGCGACACGCTCCTGCAGGGCCGGGAACGAGGTGCCCCGGAGCGAGGACCGGTCAAGCTTGCCGTTGGGCAGCAGGGCGAACCGGTCGACGAAGAGGAACAATGAGGGGACGACGGCCAGCGGCAGCCGCTCGCGCGCGTGGCGGCGAAGTTCCTCCGTGGTCAGGGCGGAGCCGGCGGAGCGCACGACGTAGGCGACGAGCGAGCCGTCCGCCTCCTTGTCCGCCTCCACGTGGACCTGGCGCACCTGCGGATGGGTGGTCAGCTCGGCCGCAACCTCCGCGGGGTGCACCCGGACGCCGCGCACCTTGAGCAGGTCGTCGCTGCGCCCCTCGACGTGGATCTCGCCGAAGGCGCCGACCACGGCGAGGTCTCCCGTGTGATAGACGAGGTCGTCCGGGTCTTCCGACAGCGGGTTGGGACGGAAGTTCGAGGCTGCGCGGGCGTCGTCGAGGTAGCCCAGGGTCCGGTACGGCGTCCGGATGACGATCTCGCCGCGTTCGCCGGGACCGCGGACGGAGCCGTCCGCGCCCAGGACGACCGCCTGGGCGGCGGGCAGCGGCCGGCCGACGGGCACCGGTCCCGCGTCCTGCTCGGCCGTCACCCGGTGGAACGTCTTGATCATGGTCGTCTCGGTGGGCCCGTAGAAGTTGACGACTTCCGTGTCCGGGCCCAGCAGCCGCTCACGCAGCTCCTGGACGAGACGGCCGGTGAGGGGCTCGCCCGCGAGGCAGAGCAGCCGCAGGTCGGTGAGAGGCGTGTTGGCCCGGTCGGTGTCCCGCATCCAGGAAGCCACCACGCTGGGTGTCGTGTGGACGATGGTGACGCGCTCGCGCGCCAGCCAGTCCACCATCCGCGCCGTGTCGTCCAGGGCGCTCGTCGGCGGCAGGCACAGAGTGGCCCCCTGGGTGAGCGGCACGAAGACGTCGCGCAGGACTGCGTCGAAGGAGAGCGTGGTCAGCTGTGCCACGCGGTCCCCGGCGTGCACGCCGAACTCCGCCGCCTCCCAGTCGATGAAGTGGTCGAGGCCGCGGTGCGACCCGACGACCGCCTTGGCCTCGCCGGTCGTGCCGGAAGTGAAGAAGACGTAAGCCGGTTCCATGGGCCGGGCGGGGACGGGGCCGAGCGCCTCGCCCTCGCTCTTGGCAAGTTCCTCGAAGGAGAGGCGTCGCACGGTGGTGTCGCCCGGCACCTCGGTCGCGGTCGACGGCTCGGTGAGCAGAATCTGCCGGATGCCGGCCCTGGCCACCATGGCGGCGCGCCGTGGTTCGGGAAGACCGTCGTCCAGGAGTACGGCGGTGGCGCCGACGCCGACCGCGGCGACGAGGGCGGCCACGGTGGCGGGCGACTTGCCGCCCAGCACACCGACGCGCTGCCCCGCCTGAAGCTCCTGCGCGGCGGCCGCCACCGCGGCGGCCAGCTGCCGATAGGTCACCTCGCCTTCCGCCCAGGAGACCGCGACGGCGTCCGGGGTGGCGGCGGCCCGGCGCCTGAACCGCTCGGCGACGGGGACGAGGTCCCGCGTGGGAAGCGGCTCGGCGAACGGGTGGTCGGCGCGGTGTTCAAAGGCCAGCGGACGCGTCGGCTGCTCGGCGGCGAAGCGGAGCAGGCGCGTGAACCGCTCGCCGAGCGCGGCCGCGAACTCGGCCTGGACCGTGTCGGCGTCGTACTCGAAGTCCAGGACGGTGCCGGCCTCTCCGGGGCGCACCACCACGGTGAGGTCGAACTTGGCCGTCGGCGCCGTGCCGGAGCCGTCACCGGCTTCGGCGACCACGTCGACGGGACGCAGGAGGGCGGCCTCGGGCGGCAGTTCCCCGCGCGGTGGCATCCGCAGCATCACGGAGAACAGCGGGCTGCGGTCCCCGTCCCGGGCGGCGGCGACGGCCTCAACGACCTGCGCGTAGGAGACGTCCCGGTGCCCCGATGCCTCGACGAGCGTCGACTTGACCCGGCCGAGTGCCTCTTCGAACGTCGGGGTGCCCGCCATGTCGAAGCGATAGGCGTGCGTCCGGACGAAGAACCCGATGACGTCCTCGAACTCCTCGCGGTCCCGGCCCACGCTGTCGCTGCCGATGACGACCCGGTCCTGCGCCGCCGCCCGGGACAGGGCGTAGGCCAGGACGGTCATCATCGCCATGTACTCGGTGGCCCCGGACCTCGCGCACAGCTCGGCGAGGCGATCTGTCACCTCGCGGGCGACCGGAACCCGCAGCACCCGTGCCTGGTGCGGCCGTTCGCCTCGCACGGGACGTCCCCACGGCACGTCCGGGTCGGGGGTGCCGGCGAGCAGGTCGCGCCAGTAGGCCAGGTCGGCCTCTTCGCGCCCGCCAGTCGTCCGGCGCGCACGCCAGGCCACGTAGTCGCCGAACTGGAGCCGGGAGGTGTCGCCGTCCAGGTGCGTGTGCCGGTCGGTGCCGGCGAGCACCTCGTCGACCTGCTGCGCGATGAGACTCCACGACACACCGTCACAGCACAGGTGATGGACGGTCAGGCCGACGAGGAGCTCATCGTCCCCGACCCGGACCGTCCGGACCCGTACCAGCGGGCCGGCGACCAGGTCGAAGGCGGCGGCCGCCGCGTTCGACAGCGCGGCCAGGCCCGACGGCCTGTCGGCCACGGCCGAAAGGGCGGTGAAGTCGACGGCGGCCTCGCCCACGGACTGCACGGGGCGCCCGTCGACCTCGCGGAAGCGCAGTCGCAGCGCCTCGTGACGACGGCACACCGTGAGGAAGGCCGTGCGTACGGCCTCCTCGTCCAGGCCGGTGGGCAGCCGGAACACACCGGCCATGTTGTAGGCGGAGCCGTGGAGGTCCAGCTGCTGGAGGAACCAGAGGCCCTCCTGCTCGGGCGAGAGCGGCTGGTCGGCCTCGCGCGCGACGGGCACGGGCGCCGGTTCCTCCTCGGCCTGGGGGCCCTCCCGCAGCGCTCTGTCCACGGCCTGAGCGAGCGTGGCTATCGTCGCCGAGCGGTACAGGGTCGGCAGATTCAGGTCGGCCTCGAACGTCCGGCGGATCCTGGCAAGGAGCCGGGCCAGCATCAGCGAGTGGCCGCCCAGATCGAAGAAGTCGGCGTGCCGGGAGGTGATCTCCTTCTTGAACGCCTCGGACCACAGCTCGGCGACGCGCCGCTCCGTCGCGGTCCACTCGCCCTCGTCCGCCGCCTCCTCCGGCTGCTGCTCCGCCGTGTCGTCGGGGTCGGGGAGCGCGGACCGGTCCAGCTTGCCGTGGCCGGTGAGCGGCAGTCGCTCCAGGAGGACCACCCGGGCCGGGACCATCGCATTGGAGCCGGCCGCGGCCACGTGCCGCCGTACGGCGGAGGCGTCCACGCCCGCGCCCTGGGCCGGCACGACGTAGGCGACGAGCGCGGGGCCGTCGTCCCCGGCGCGGACCACGACGGCCGCGTCCTCGACCTCCGGCATGCGGGTGATCACCGCGCCGACCTCAGCCGGGTGGACGCGGACGCCGAGGACCTTGACCTGGTCGTCCACCCGGCCGTGGATCTCCAGGTCGCCCCGGGGGCCGATGCGGCCCAGGTCGCCGGTCCGCTGCACGAGGTCGGTGGGGTCGTCGGGGTTGAGCGGGTTCACCTGGAAGAGCGGGGCCTCTCCCACGGCCGGGCGCCAGGTGCCCCGGGTGAGGTGCGGGGTGCGGATCAGCACGTGACCGGGTTCACCGACGCCGCACCGCCGGCCGCGCTTGTTGACCACGAGCAGTTCGGCGCCGTCGATGCCCTTGCCCACGGGCAGGATGCCCGCAGGGACCTCGCCGTCCGGAACGGGGTACCAGGACTTGAGGATGGTGGCCTCGGTCGTTCCGTAGAGGTTGACGAACCGCGTGCCCGCGTCGCCGGTCGCATTCCGCCAGCGGTTGACGAGGCTGCCCGCGAGCGGCTCGCCGGAGAGACAGATCAGACGCAGTGCCGGGAAGCCCGTACCTGCGGGCTGCTCGGCCAGCAGCGTGGACAGCACGCTCGGCACCGTCTGGAGGACCGTCACCTCGTCCTCGCGCAGCCAAGCGAGTACCCGTGCCACATCGACGAAGGGCCGGTCGGTCGGCGGGAGGCACACGGTGGCGCCTCCGATGAGCGCCGGGAACAGGTCCTTGAACACCGCGTCGAAGGTGAGCGCGGCCATCTGGGCGACGCGGTCGCCCGGGCCGATGGCGAGGGCCTGCTGTTCCCACGCGCAGAAGTGGGCGAGCGCCCCGTGCCAGCCCAGGACACCGCGGGGCTCGCCGGTGGTGCCGGAGGTGAAGCACACGTACGCGTCCGCGGAGGCGGCCACGACGGGCAGCTGCACGTCCCCCGCCGTCGGCTGCTCCAGCTCGGCGAGCCGGACCACCGGCGGGGAGCCGGCGCCCGGCTCCCACGTTTCGTCGGTCGTGTCGACGAGCAGCGACGGGCGCGCCCGTTCCAGCACGTCACGCACCCGGCCCTCCGGCTGGGTGACGTCGATCATCACCAGGATCGCGCCGGCCCGCAGGACACCGAGCATGGCCACGACGGTCTCCGGCGACCGGCCGCCACGGACCGCCACCACGTCCCCGGGGGTCACCTCCCGCGTCCGCAATGCCCGAGCCGTCGCGGAGAACCGCTCCACGAGCTCCTGGTACGTGTGGGACCGAGTGCCTCGGACCAGTGCGACGGCGTGCGGGAGCCGGGAGGCCGTGGCCTCCATCAGGGCGGGGACGGTGGTGCTCTCGACCAGGTGCCGTGACGGCGTCGTCGACGTGGTGGGACGGTCGTCGGCGTACGTCATCTCAGTGTGAGTCCAATCGTGTGGTCAGGATTGCCCTGAGGGCCGGTCAGAGGGCTATCTCGTCGACGTAGGCGTCGGGCTTGTCCACCGCGGCCTCGACGAAGGAGGCGAGCTGGCGGGCCATGAGCGCGGCGCGCTCGCTCGAGATACGGCCCCGGGCGTACACGAGGCGTGCCTCGTAGCCCTCGGTGAGCGGGAAGACCTCGAACTTGAGGTCGTAGTGCGTGTGCCGGGGCGGGAACTGGTGGACCCGCACGGTGACGCCGTCGGCCTGCCGTTGCCACGCCGGCATGTTCTGGAAGACGAACAGGTTCTGGAAGAGGGGCAGCCGGTCGGTGCCCCGGGCTGCTCCGACCTCAGCGACGATGCGCTCGATGGGCACCACCGAGTGCCGCTGGCCCGCCACGACGCTGGTCCGGGCGCGGTCCAGCACCTGGGCGACTGTCGCGTCCTCGTCGATCTCCAGACGCTGCGGGACAGTCGTGACGAAGTGGCCGGCCAGGTCGGCGACCCAGGGCGGCGTCCGGTTCGCCATGGGAGTGCCGACGACCACGGTCTCCTGGCCGGAGAGCCGGGCCAGCCATACCGTGTAGCCGGCGAGCAGGGCCATGAACTCGGTGATGCCGTGCTCGCGGCACAGGCGCTTCAACCGGGCCGGGAAGTCCGGCGACCAGCGCAGCGCGACGCTGTCGGCGGGCACGCTGAGGGAGGGGCCGCGCGGCTCGTCCACCGGCAGGTCGAGCCCGTCCGGCGCGTTCGCCAGTACGGTGCGCCAGTGCCGCAGCGACTCCTGGACGGCGGCCCGGTGCTCCCGGAGGGTCTCGTGCGTGCGCTGCCACGCCGCGTGGTCGACGATCTGCAACCGTGCGTCCTCGGGCCCGCGGTCCGGTTCGGTCAGCAGTCGGATCAGCTCATCGGTCAGCAGCGACCAGGTCCATCCGTCCGCGATGATCTGGTGGGTGACCATCACGAGCAGGTGGTCGTTCGGGCCTAAGGTGACTCCGTGGGCCCGCAGCGGTGGTCCGGCGGCGAGGTCGAACGGCTCGTACGCCGTCTGCGCCACCAGTCGGCGCACGGCCGCGGGATCCGCGGACAGACCGGTCCCGTCCGTCCACTCCAGGGCCGGGAGCTGTGCGCCGACGACGGCCCGCGGCTCACCGTCCACGGAGCGGAACGTCGTCCGCAGCACCTCGTGCCGCCGTACCAGACCGGCGAAAGCCTCCGACACCCGCTCGGCGCTCACCCCGGTGATCCGTAACGCGGTGGGGGCGCTCATCGCGGTGCTTTCGGGCTCCAACTCCTGTAGGAACCAAAGGCGTTCCTGGTAGCGGTTGAGCGGCAGCTCATCACTGCGCGGTACTCGCGACGGCATCTTCGTCGTGTCCGTGCCTGCGGCGGAGAGCAGAGCGCGCAGCCGGTCGAGGGTCGGTTCCGCGAAGAAGTCGGCCAGGGCGACGGTGCCGCCGAACTCCTCGGCGACGTCGGCGAGCAGCCGCACGGCGTGCAGCGACGTGCCGCCCGCGTGCAGGAAGTGCGGCTCGGTGGAACCGAGCACGCCGGCCCACAGGCGTTCCAGTGGGTCGGCGCCGTCGGCGGCCTGCGTGCTCCGGTCGGACCGCTCCTCGATGATCGCGTGCAGTGCCGCCACGTCGGCCTTGCCGTGCGCGGTCTTCGGCAGGGAGTCCACGGGTGCGAGGCCGGCCGGTATCGAGCCGGCCGGCAGGATGCCCAGCAGGTCATCACGCCATCCGGACCACGGCACGCCGGGGACCAGGACGGCGACGGCGTTCAAGCGTGCGACGCCGGCCCCGTCGACACGCGTCACCACGACGCACTCCTCCACGTAGGGCAGCGACTGCAGGGCGGCTTCCACCTCGCCCAGTTCGATACGGACGCCGCCGATCTTCACCTGGCGGTCGTTGCGGCCGTGGTAGAGGTACGCCCCGTCCGGACGCCGACTGGCCAGGTCGCCTGTACGGTACATACGGCGGGTCGGGTCGGCCGGGTGGGGCACGAAACGCTCGGCTGTGACCTCGGGCAGGTTGAGGTAGCCACGAGCGACGCCCACGCCGGCGATGCACAGCTCACCGGCCTCGCCCGCCGGCACCTGGGCGCCGTCCTCGCCGACGACGAGCAGTTCGATGCCGGTGATGGGGTGGCCGATGGGGACCGGTGCGGTGGGCGAGGCGTTCTCGGCGCACTGCCAGTGGGTGACGTCGACGGCGGCCTCGGTGGGGCCGTAGAGGTTGTGGAGTTCGGTGTGGGGCAGCCGCTCGAAGAACCGCCGGGCGAGGTCTGGGCCGAGCGCCTCGCCGCTCACCATGACCGAGCGCAGCCGCGGGCAGTCCCCGGGCCGCACCTGGCGCAGAAACTCCGTGAGCATGCTCGGTACGAAGTGCGTGACGGTCACCTGGCGCTCAGTCAGGAACTGTGCCAGGTAGCCGGGGTCCCGGTGCCCGTCGGGCGTGGCGAAGGCCAGTTCCGCTCCGGTCATCAGGGGCCAGATGAACTCCCACACCGAGACGTCGAAGGTGTACGGCGTCTTCTGCGCGACCACGTCCCCAGGCCCGATGCCGAAGCGGTCCTGCATCCACCGCAGGCGGTTGACGATGGCGGCATGCTCGGTCATCACGCCCTTGGGGCGGCCTGTGGAGCCAGACGTGTAGATGACGTAGGCGAGGTGGTGCGGCGCGGCGGAGTCGATCGGCGGCGCCTGGCCGGGCGTCCGGTGACTGCGGGGCGTCAGACGCGGCACTCCGCTGCCGGCGAGTGACCACAGCCGGGACGACTCCTCGGTCACGACGGCTGCAGGCGCGGCGTCCCGCAGCATACCGAGGATCCGCCGGTCCGGGTCGGTGGTGGACAGCGGCAGCCAGGCCCCGCCCGCCCGCACGACCCCGACGATCGCCACGGCCAGGTCGACCGAGCGCTCCAGCTGGAGCGCCACGATCCGATCGGGCCCTACGCCCGCCGCCACGAGTGTCTCGGCCAATGCGGCCGAGCGGGCATCGAGTTCGCGGTACGTCAGGGCCTGCCGGTCGTCAGAGACCGCACGCGCGTCGGGTGTCCGGCGGAACTGCTCGACCAGCGCCGCACCCAACGACTCCGGAACGGTACGACACACCGTGTTGTCCCCCTCATAAGTACCCTGTCGGCGGGCCGACCAAGATCGCCCCGGCCATACACGACACGGAACCATGGCACGTCAGAGGCCGTTTAGGTAGATCTATATTTGGTCAATGAATCTTTCCTTGTGTTGATCAACTGGTGATGTAATCTGCCTCAGTCCCGCCCGGGCGGCAGCCTGCCGCACCAGGGCGGATGTTGACGTAGAGCCGTACCAATCAACTCTGGGAAGGGTGTTGACGGTGTGTGGACTCGCGGGCTTCGTCGGGCCACGACATGATCTCCGGGCGGCGCGCGAGACGCTCGACGCCATGAGCGCGGTCATCGGACACCGAGGACCGGACTCCACCGGATTCCATGTCGACGAGACCGTGGCGTTCGCGTTCACACGGCTGGCGATCAACGACCTCGGAGCCGGCGACCAGCCGATGTACGACGAGAGCCGGCAGATCGTCGCCATGACCACCGGCGAGATCTACAACTACCGCGAACTGCGTGACCTCCTCGTCGACCGGGGTCACACCCTGCGCACGCGCTGCGACACCGAGGTGATCCCGCACCTCTACGAGGAGTTCGGCCGCGACTTCGTCAGTCGGCTCGACGGGCAGTTCGCGGTCGTGCTCTACGACCACCGTGAGCAGCTCTTCATCGGCGCCCGCGACCACTTCGGCGTCACGCCGCTGTTCTACGCACACCAGGGCGGCGAGTTGGTCTTCGGCTCCGAGATCAAGGCCGTGCTGGAGCACCCCGCGGTGCCGCGCCGCGTCGACCTCGTCGGCCTGGACCAGGTGTTCACCCTGCCCGGTCTGGTGAGCCCGCGGACGATGTTCGAGGGCGTCCACAGCGTGCCGCCCGGCACCGCTGTCGAGTTCCGCCCCGGTGACCGGCCCAAGGCCTGGACGTACTGGGACCTCGCATACCCGCGCACCGACGCCGACTTCGAACGCCACGACGAGTCGTACTACGTCCGCCGGGTCGAGGACCTGCTGGTCCGTTCGGTCGAGAAGCGTCTGCAGTCCGACGTGGAGGTCGGCCTCTACCTGAGCGGCGGCCTGGACTCCTCCCTGGTCGGCGCGATCATGCGGCATCTGATGCCGGAGGCCGAGATCCAGTCGTTTGCGGCGGCCTTCCCCGAGCGGGAGCTCTCCGAGAGTGACTACCAGCGGTGGATGAGCGGTGTCCTCGACACCCGCCACACCGAGCGCTTCGTGCACGGCGAGGAGATAACCTCCCGGCTGCGCACAGTCGTACGGCACACCGAGTGCCCGCTGAAGGAGTCGTTCAACTCGGCCGCCCACGCGCTGTCCGAAGCCGTGCACCGCGCCGGGGTCAAGGTGGTGCTCACCGGACAGGGCGCGGACGAGCTGTTCGGCGGCTACATCGGCTACCGCTTCGACCAGGTCCGGCGCGCACAGGCCGCGGGCGGCGTCACCGACCTGCGGGAGGCCAGGATTCGCGAAGGCCTCTGGGGGGACGAGAACTTCTTCTACGAACGCAACGACGCCGGATTCAGGGCCACGAAGGCCCGGCTCTACTCGGCGCCGGTGCGCGAGCGGCAGGACGAGATCGACTGCCTCGGTCACCCTTTGGTCGACCGCGAGCGCCTGACCGGCCTGCACGATCTGCACCGCCGTTCCTACCTCGACCTCAAACTCCGGCTGGCGGACCATCTGCTCGGCGACCACGGCGACCGCATGGTGTTCGCCAACTCGGTGGAGTCCCGCCATCCGTTCCTCGACCGGGAGCTCGTCGAGTTCCTCGCGACCGTGCCGCCCGAGCTGAAGCTGAAGGGTCTTGAGGAGAAGTACCTCCTCAAGCAGGTCGCCCGGGACTGGATTCCGCGCCGGATCGTGGACCGCGAGAAGTTCGGCTTCACCGCGCCGGGCAGCCCGCACCTGATCCGGCAGGACGACCCCGCCATCGAGGCCCTGCTGTCCCGCGAACGCATCGAGGCGGACGGCTACTTCGATCCGGACCACGTGGAGCGGCTCGTCCGCGAGTACGGCACGCCCGGGTTCCGCATCAACGTTCCCTTCGAGACCGACCTGTTGATGACCGTACTCACCTTCAACCTCCTCCTCGACCTTTACGACCTGCCCGCATACTCCGCCTGACGGCGATTCAGGCGCGCGTCGGGCAGCCCTGCCCGGACCCACATTGCCAAGGGGACAACGGATGCCGCCGACCGATCCGACTCACAGCATCACCGAGCGACTCAGCCACGCCCTGTCCGGACCGGAGGGGACCCTCGCCCTGGCCCGGATGCAGGTGCTGGGCCGACCCGTCGAGCGCTCGACGGAGCTGGCCGCGCCCCAACTGTCGCAAACCGAAGTGGGCGTGTGGCGCCTGGCGGACGGACAGTTACGCCGGGACACCGAGCGCCGGGACGAATGGCGCTACTGGGCCGACCGGCCGGAGATACCCCTGCGCCCCGGACACCGCCTTGTCGCCGTGCTCGGGGAGTCCGCGACCCGCGGCTACTTCTTCGACCCGGCGTACTCGCTGGCCGGGCTCGTCGACGCCGCCCTCGACGGCACCGGCGTGGACGTCCTCGACCTCGCCCGCACCAACTGCTCCCTGGCGGAACTCCTCAAGACGGCCGCCGAAGCCCTCGCCCTCGGGGCCGACGCACTCGTGGTACACGCCGGGAACAACTGGAACAACATCGACCCGACGCCCGTGGAACGCCACGAACTGGCCCTGCTGCTCGAAGAGGGCGGCTTCCCGGCGGCCGCGGCGTCCTTCCGGGATCTCGTCACCGAGGTCGCCGCGAGCGCGCTGGACCTGCTGCGCGAACTGGCGGGGAAGGTCCCCGTCGTCCTGGTCGTCCCGGAGTTCAACCTGGGCGACTGGACGGACGAGCCGATCCTCGACTGCCCCGCCCTGCCCGCCGGACGGATGCGGCGCTGGCTGAGTGCCCGGGACGAGGCCGAGCGGGCTCTGCGGGACGGCGACCTCGCCGGCGCCCGCACGGTCGTCGCCGAAATGGCCGGGCTCGACGGCGGCTCCAGTCCTGTCTCCCACCGCCTGGCGGCACGCTGCGCGGCCTCGCCCGACGAGGCACTCACCGCGCTCCGGGCGGCCAAGGACGCGGTGGTCAGCCCCTTCGCCGTCCACTCCCCGCGTACCCTGACCTCCGTGCAGGAGGTGATGCGCCACAAGGCCGAGGAGGCCGGGTTCCACCTGGTCGACCAGGCGGCCCTGTTCCGGGAGGGCGACGCCGGCGCACCCGGCCGCCGGTACTTCCTCGACTACTGCCATCTCACCTTCGACGGCCTGCGCGCCACGGCCCTGGCCGTGGCGGAGGCCCTCGGCAGCGCCCTGGAGCTGCCCGAGCGGCCGGGCGCCGGCGGCGTTCCGGTCCGGGCCGCGGCCGACCGGCTCGCCCTGGCCCATTTCCTCGCCGCCGTGCACAACGCCCACTACGGCCAGCCCGAGGACGTGCTGCGCCACCACCTGACCCGAGCGCTCGATGCCGACGCCTCGGTCGCCGGCCGCTTCGAGGACTACCTCGACTACCAGACGAGGACCGCCCCGAACTGGATGTGCTCCTCCTACGAGCGCTCCACCCAGGACCCGGCGTTCCGGCGCTACATGGTGGTCGGCGACGGCCGGCTCAACGGCAAGCTGGCGGACCACGGCCTGCGCGAGGTCATGCTCGACGCACTCGAAAGCAGGGGCGTCCCGGCGCGCCGGCGCTACGAGAACCTGCTTGTCGCCGAACACGTCGGCAACACCGACCTGCTGGCCGACGCGAACCTCGCGACCACGTTCAACGAGCGTCGTCAAGCCGGCGTCGGCCCGCGGGTGGCATACCTGCGGGCGAGCTCCCCCTGCACCCGGTCCACCCTGGTCGTCGACGAACCGGCCCCGCTCGTCATCGAAGCGACCTGGCGGCTGCCGGCCGAAGTACCGGCCGCGTCGGTGTCGGTCGCCGTGAACGGACACGTGGTGGGCACAGCCGAGGCGGGCACGACGTGGACGACCCGGAGGTTCACCGTGGCCCCGGACATCCTGCGCCGCGGACGCAACACCGCCGAGATCCGCTGGCCGGAGGGAGGCGACGGCACCGACACGCTCGTCGCCGGGGCCCCGGCCCGCCTGGAGTGCGGCGAGAACGTGCCGAGTCACCCGGTCCACGGCCACGTCCACGGCTGGTCCGCGACCCGGGCCGTGCCCGCCGCGGTCTGACCGCCCCCGCCTCTGCGTTCCGACAGACAGGAGAGTCCCTTGCGCTTCAGCGTCATGTTCTTCGCCTCCGGTGAGGCGGCCCCGCGGGAGACCTGCCGGACGGTGCTGGAGACCAGCCGTCTGGCCGACGTACACGGCCTGGACGCGGTGTGGACTCCCGAACGGCACTTCGACCAGTTCGGCAGTGTGTTCCCCAACCCCGCGCTCACCAGCGCCGCGCTGGCCACCGCGACCGAACACATCCAGCTGCGGGCCGGCAGCCTCATCTCTCCGCTGCACCACACGGTGCGCATCGCCGAGGACTGGTCCGTCGTCGACAACTGGTCGTCCGGCCGTGCGGCAGTCTCCTTCGGCTCCGGCTGGAACGCCAACGACTTCGTGCTGGCCCCCGAGGCCTACGAGTCGCGGCACCAGGTGATGCTGGAGCAGATCGACACGGTGCGCGCCCTGTGGCGAGGCGAGGACGTCGAGCTTCCCAACGGCACCGGGCAGCCCTTCGCGGCACGCCTGCACCCCAGGCCCGTCCAGCCGGAACTGCCGATCTGGATCACCTCGTCGGGGAACCCGCGGACCTTCCAGGACGCCGGGGTCCGCGGCCTCAACGTGCTGACCCACCTGATCGGCCAGAACCTGGACCAGCTCGCCGAGAAAGTGGCCCTCTACCGCAAGGCCCGCGCGGACGCCGGCTTCGATCCGGCCACCGGGACGGTCTCCCTGATGCTGCACACCCACCTGGACGACGACCCGGAGGCCGCCGAGGCCCGCAGCCGCGCACCGTTCCGCGACTATCTGCGCTCCGCGGTGAAGCTGGAGCTCCGGGCCGCTCAGGGCGGCGGCACCATCAGCGGCGGGCATGTCCTGCCCGACGACGAGATACCCGAGGACCTCCTCGACGAGTTGCTGGACGCGACCTACGAGCGTTATCTGCAGGGCGGCTCCCTGATCGGCTCCCCGGACACCTGCCGGGGCATGGCCGACCGGGTGGCGGCGGCGGGTGTCGACGACATCGCATGTCTGCTGGACTTCGGCGTGCCCAGCGAGCGGATCCCCGCGGTGATCCCGCTGATCGCCGCCCTCGCCGGCGAGAGCGGCTCCGGACGTGAGGTCGTCGAGAGTGCGCACTGACCTCGCCCTGTGGGCACGTCTGCGCGATGTGCTGATGCTGCAACGGCGTGAGACCAGACTGCTCCTGGCGAGTGTGACCGCCGACTCCTTCGGCACCGGCATCTTCACGGCGACTTCGGTCCTGTTCTTCACCACCGTCCGGGGCTTCAGTGTGTCCGCCGTCGGCCTGGCGATCTCCCTGGGAAGCCTCTGCGCGTTCTTCCTCGGCCCCCGCATCGGCGCCCTCGCGGACCGGGTCGGGCCGCAGAAGAGCCTCATCGTGCTGTTCGGCGTACGCGCCGTGGGCTACGGCCTGTACCTGCTCGCCGAGCAGTACTGGCTGTTCGTGGTGCTCGCCTGCGTCGTGACCACGGCCGACCGGGCCAGCCCTGCCATCAACCAGGCCCTGATGGGCCGGCTGTTCGAGGCCAGGGACCGGGCGACGATCCTGGGCACCGTGTTCTCGGCGCGCAACGGGGCGATCGTGCTCGGGTCGCTGGCCGCCACCCTGCCCGTCGTCACCGGCTCCAGCGCCCTGTACCTGGTGGGGATCGGGGTCAACGCCGCGTCCTTCATCGTCGCCGCGCTCCTCGTGGCCCGGCTGCACGTCCCGAAGGCGGAGCCCGCGGCCACCGGCCGGGACAAGGAACGCCGCGGCGGACTTTCCCCCTTGCGCGACCGGCGGTACCTGGCCATCACGGTCGTCAACGGCGTGGCCCAGACGCACAACACGATCCTGTCGCTGGTGCTGCCCCTGTGGATCGTCCACGCCACCAGCTCTCCCAAGTGGAGCCTCACCGCGCTGCTCGCGCTCAACGGCGCGCTGGCCATGGCGGCTCAGGTACCGGTGAACCGGATGTTCGCCGACTTCTCCGCCGCTCTGCGCGCGTCCGCGCTCGGCGGTGTCGCCATCTGTGCCGCGTGTCTCGCCTATGCCGGGGCCGGGGCGGTGGGCGACGCCTGGGTGGCGCTCGCGGTCCTCGTGGTCGCCATGCTCGCCCACACAGCCGGGGAGAGCCTCTTCATCGCGAGTACACCGCTGTCCTTCGAACTCGCCCCGAAGGAGTCGCTCGGACGGTACCTGTCCTTCTACAACCTGGGCCGGGTGGGCCAGGACCTCGTCGGGCCGCTGCTGATCGTGGGGCCGCTCGTGGACCGGGGCGCCCCCGTGTGGGTGCTGGTCGGCGCGGTCGTGCTGCTAGGCGGCCTCGTGCCGTGGACCCTCCTCAGGGACGACGCGCTCGCCGTGAACGGGCGGTCGGCACGGTGAGCGCGGTCACCTCCGGGTACCGGACCGCGACGCAGGCACCCGATCCGGCGGCGTCCGGCATCGTCGGTGTGCTCGGCGGCATGGGGCCGGCCGCCACGGCGGACTTCTTCGCGAAGCTGGTACGGGAGACGCCCGCCGCCAGTGACCAGGAGCATCTGCGGACGCTGGTGTGGTCCGACGCCACTGTGCCGGACCGCACCGACGCCATCCTGTGCGCCGGGCCCAGCCCGCTCCCCCGCCTGCTCGAAGGGGTGCGCCTGCTCCAGTCCGCGGGGGCCGCAATCATCGCCATGCCCTGCAGCACCGCGCATGCCTTCCTCCCGGAGCTGCGGCGGGCCTCGGCGGTCCCCGTCCTCAGCATGATTGACGCCAGTGTGCGGCGGCTGCGCGCGGCCGCGCCGTCGGTCTCCCGGGTGGGGCTCCTCGCCACCACCGGCACGCTGGTGACGGGCCTGTACCAGGAGAGTCTGCGCGAGCAGGGCATGGACGCGGTGGTCCCCCCGCCGCTGCTTCAGCAACGGTCCGTGATGCGGGCCGTGCGGCTGATCAAGGCCGGCGAGCTGGAGGCCGCCGAGCAGGCACTGGCCCCGGCGGTCAGAACCGTCGCCGGGGCCGGAGCGGGCATGATCGTCGCAGCATGCACGGAACTCCCCCTGGTGCTCGGTCACCGGGCCGAGAACCTCCCCGTCTTCGACCCCACCACGGCACTGGCGCAGGACGCCGTGGCGCTCGCCAGGCGTCTTCCGCGCCCCGACCACACGAAGGAATGACCATGAACACGCGTGTCTGTCTCGTCTCGCCCAAACCCCCGATACTCCAGCGGGCCAGGCGGCTGAAGCTGGACGTGGTCTGCGTGTACACCCCCGAGGAGTTCCGCAAGCTCCCCGCCGACGCCGTGCACGACGAGATCTGCCTGGTGCTGCGGCACCAGTCCGACCCCCGGGAGCTGGTGGACTCCGTCCGTGCGCTGCACGACCGTACGCCGTTCTCGGCCGTGGTGACCGTTCAGGAGGAGGGCGTCATCACCACCGCCCTGCTCAACGACGCCCTCGGCCTGAACGGTGTCTCTGCCGAGACCGTGGCACTGCTGACCGACAAGTGGCACATGCGCCGGCACACCGCGGAGCTCGGCGTCAGCACCGTGCGGGCGGCCGTCGCGTCGAGTCTGGAGGACATCAGGGAGTTCGGTGCGGCCCAGGGATACCCGTTGATCGCCAAGCCGCTGGGCGGCTCCGCGAGCATCGGCATCCACAAGATCGACAGCCCCGGGGCGGCCGAGTCCGCGTACGCCACGCTGAGTGGGCTCGGCCTGAAGCAGTTCCTGCTGGAGGAGTACCTCGAAGGCCCGGAGATCAGCGTGGACGCTCTCTCCTTCGACGGCCGTCACGTGCCGATCGCCATCGCGGACAAGATCACCGGAACTGGCTTCGTCGAGTTCGGGCACGCCATTCCCGCCCAGCTGGCCCCCTCCCTGGAGGAGGAGGTGTGCCGCACGGTGTCCGACTTCCTGGACGCGGTCGGCCTCCGCAGCGGTCTGTCGCACACCGAGCTGAAGCTCACATCGGCCGGGCCCCGGGTGGTCGAGAGCCACAACCGGCGCGGGGGCGACCGGATCAACACCATGACGCACGCCGTCTACGGCATCGACCTGGAGGAGGCCGGCCTCGCCTGGGCCACGGGTCTGCTCCAGCCGCTCGCCGAGCGTCCCGCGGCAAACGGCGGAGCGGCCGTCGTCTTCTTCGAGGCCGAGCCCGGCCGCCTGGTCGCCATCGAGGGCGCCGATGAGGCGCGCGCCCACGCCGGTGTCGTCGAGTTTCACCTCAATTTCGAGGTGGGCCAGCTCATCCCACGGGTCCGCTGGTCGCTGGACCGGGCCGGGTATGTGGTGGTGACGGCCGAGACGGCCCAGGCCGCACAGGAGCTGGCCCAGTCGCTGGCCTCCCAGGTGCGGTTCGTGACCGAGCCCGACCCGGCGGCCGAGGAGGACGGTGCGCAGGGGCTTCGCCGCCATCGCGACCTCGTGGCAGAACTCAATCAGGTCCCCCACGTCGATGCCCTGACGTAACGACACGACGTACGAACTGGGCAGGGCAACACCCTTCTGAGGGGTCGCTCTGCCCAGTTCTCCGGTGGCGATGCTCCGCTTGCGTCCCGCGTTCTTCTTGCCGGCGTCGATGCCATGGCTGGAGGCGGGAACAAACGTCGGCACGGTGAGCGGCCCTGCGCGCCAGTTCGCCGCCACTGAGGCCAGGCACGCGACGACGGCGCTCGGCGCGCTGCCCGGGGTGCTCCGGGTGAACCGGCCCCAGGTGAACGCGGACTGCACCAAGCCCGTCCGGCTCGCCGCCGCCGCATGCGGCCTGCACGTCCCTGACACGCTGATCACGAACGACCCGGCCGACGCCGCCCCGTCCGCCGAGCGGTGCGGCAGCCGGATCGTCACCAAGGTGCTGTCGGGTTCATCGCCGTCGGCGTCGCCGACGGTTGTCCCGAGCACGCCGAGCTGGTCCGGGCCGGCCCCCTCTACGAAGCGGAAGCCGACCTGACCGGTCCGGTCGCGGACGGCAAGGCCTCCCTCACCGTGGTCCGTGGCGGCGGCGTTCCTCTCCCGGAATCCGTACCAGCTCTGCTCGTGCCCTGAGGGAGTCTGGCGACTGCCGCGGTGAAGGACCCACTCGTGCCGCTCAAGGCCCCGGCAGACCTCAGGTACTTGATCGTTGAAGTCGGGGCGAAGACGGCGTTGGCGGGGAGGGCCGGCCACAGTGCCTACGGGGCCCGCCACACATTTGCGTAGGCCGCGTTCTCGATGGAACGCCGCTGACGTACGGCTTCCAGTTCCATCACCGCGTCGTTGACGGCGGCAAGCACGGTCGTCACCGCTTCGCCGTGCGAGCCGACATCATCGTGGGGGCGTTCATCAGGGTGGATGCCGATGGCCGCGGCGAGGGCCCTGAGAACGGGTTCGTCCTCCTGCCAACGACTCTGTGCATGACGCCGGGTGGGCGTGTCAACGAGCTCCATGCGCTCGGCCCCGAGGTTCAGGCGGCCGCGCCGCGCACGGGTCAGCAGGCCGTCCTCTTCGAACGCGGCCTGGTAGGCCGCGGCGAGGTCACGACCCCTGCGCCACAGCCAGTCCTCGACGCTCTCATACGGCACCTGCCGCACGAGTGCAGACGCCGCTGCACCCAGCAGCCGGTCGTCCAGGTCCGATCGAGGGCCCGGCACGATGACATCGCCGTCCAAGCTGATGGCCTCGGCATGAAGGAGGTCGACCAGTTCCGCGCCCGCGAGGGACAGGGACAGGTCGCCCTGCCCCACGGAGCGCTCCGGCCGGGGTTCCAGGGCAATGGTGAACAGGTCTTTCGCCGTGGTCATGTACGGCTCCCTCGTCGTCGGCCGCACCCGCGTCCCGTCGCGGGGCGGGGTGATGGTCAAGTATCGCTCATCCGGTCTTTGTCCTCCTTCCATGGCATGTCCGTGACCGGGTGTTGCCATCCGCCTGCCGGGGGCGGCCCGCGCAGCCCCGGGCGGCCACCGTGTCCGCCCCGCAGGCGCGGTCGGCGGCACTGTCCGGGTTCGCTCACGGCGACGACCTGGGAGTGGCGGGCACGGATGACGGGGCCTCCCCATGGGCAGAAGCAGCCGGCCTGTACGGCCGTCTCGCAATGGCACGATGTCCGATGGGAGTTCATTCGTGACGCCATGGGGGGCTTGTGGCAGGAATGGTGATCGAAGCGCTGGACGATGTGCCGTGGGAGCAACTGGAGGCGGCGACCGAGCACTACCCGGCTGAGGAGATGCCGCGCGTCCTGCGGCGCCTGGCGCTCAAGGGCGGGGCGGCGACCGAGGAGGACCAGTATCCCCTGTTCGACTGCTTCGCGTTGGGGACCGGGCGCATCACCTCCGTCGCGACCGCCGCGCTGCCGTTCGTCGTTGCCCTCGCCGGTGATCCGGACATGGGCGCCCGGGTCACGCTCGTCCAGTTGCTGACAGGGCTGGCGAAGACGGCGGCCGAAGCCGGACCGGGGCTGGTCGACGCCGGGTGGCACGAGGCGTGGCAGCGGCAGCGCTCCCGGATGCGGGCGCTGCTCGCGGACCCGCGGCCCGAGATCCGCAGAGACGCCCTCCCTCTGGCAGAGGGGGTCGGGGAGCTGCTGGAGCGGTGGCACGCCGTGGCGCACCCGGCGGTGCGGCTGCCCGCGCTGCTCGCGCTGGGGGAGGCTGCGGACCGTTCCGATGACGCCGGGGTGAAGGACCGGGTGCGCGCGGTGGTGGCCGAGGTGGTGCGGACGGGTGGTCCCGTGATGCAGGTCGCGGCCGTGTGTGCCTGGGCGGCGTTCGATTCTGTGGCTCCGGTCCGCGAGCAGGAGCTGCTGGTGGAGATCCTTTCCGACCCGGCTGTGCGTCCGCAGTTCGAGGCGGTCTGGTACGTGCCGGACGTCGACGGTCCCCACACCCGTGAGGATGTCGTCTCGTGGGCGGCCTACCTGCTCGAAGACGCGCCGCGGACGCGGCTTTCCTTCGTGGTCCGTCTCATCCGTGCGGCGCGCCGGACCGGGGACACGCTGCTGTGCCGGGCCGCGCTGGACGAGGGGTGGCGGTTACTGGTGGTCCGGCCGTCGGCGGCCTCCGCGCTGCTGCCGCTCGCGGGCGCGTTGCTGACCGACCCGGACGACGGCGTACGGTACCGGGCGGCCCACCTGCTCGCGGTGCTGGGGGCGCGTGCGGCTCCGTACGTCGACAGGCTGGCAGAACTCCTCGACGACGCGGGCGAGACAGGCTGCGGTCGCGCTGTGGTCGATCACAGGAGAGCCGGAGCCGAGTGCGTCCGTTCTGGAGGAATACGTGCGTCCCCTCGCTGACGGAGGCGATGCCGACTTCTGCCTCGACGCACTGCGGGCCCTCGCCCGGATCGGCACGGTTTCCCCTGGGACGCGGGAGATCCTGAGCGCGGTGCGGGTATCCGACCGGCGGCTGTCGGCATATCGGGACTACCGGGCGTTCCTGCAGGACGAGGATGCCAGGTCCGCGATCGACGACATCCTCGCTTCACCCTGATGACCGCCCCGCCCCCGGGTCGACTCCTGCCTGCGGGAAAACCTGCGACAGGCGACTGCGCCGCCCCGTACGATCACCGGGTACGTGAACGGGCTGGCTGGGGGGCGCGGCAATGCGCGAGGGTGTCGGGACCAGGTGGATGCGGCGGTGCTGCTCTCGTACGGCGCACCGCTCGTGAGCGTACTGGGTGCCGCCGAGTCCGGTGATTGGCTCGCGCTGGACACCGGGGTTCGCGATGCGCCCCTGCACCGGTCGGTGTACTTCCCCGAGCGCCGCTGCCTCGCACCGCTTCCCGACGATCTCGCGCAGGCGGACGAGCCACGCCTCGCGGTCGCACTCTGCCATCGCGACGGCCGGATCCGCGCGGCCGCGCTCCCGTTCGCGGAGCGGTACCCCGGTCTGCTGCCACTGGTCGTCATCCGCTGTGCCGACTGGGCGGAGCCGGTGCGGCAACGCGCCCGGCAGCTGCTTCGCGACGTGCTGGACGCGGACACGGCTGCCGGCCTCGCGGCGCTGGTCCTTCGCATGGGCCGTCGTGATCGGGGCGTTTTCGCTGTCGAGCTGCTCACCGAGGTTCTGGGCGCGGCACCACGGGACCGGCTCGATGTCCTCCTCGCCAGCCCGGACCTGGCCGTGCGGCGCTTCACGTACCGGCTGGGCGTCGAACACGGCCGTCTCGGCCCGGGCGAGCTGGCCGTCGCGGCGGGACGTGATCCGGACACCGTGGTCCAGGACGTCTGCTCCACAGCGGCGCTGGCAGCCCTGCGGGATGCCGGGCCGTCGGACGAGGTGATCGCACCCCTGCTGGCCGCGCGCGGGCCGCGGGCCCGTTCGGCCGGGGTCACAGCGCTGAGGCGGGCCGGACAGACCGAGCGGGCAGAGCCGTTTCTCGCTGACCGGTCCGGCCTGGTGCGCGCGTGCGCCCGGTACGTCGTGCGGCACCACGGTGGCGACCCCGCAGCCTGGTACCGGGAGCGGTGCGTGGTCCCGGGCGGTCCTGTTTCGGCACCCGGCGCGGTCATCGGCCTGGCCGAGTGCGGGCACCGCCATGATGCCGGGCTCTTGCGGTCGCTTCTCGCCCACCCGGACGGCCGGGTGCGGGCTCATGCCGTCGCCGGGTTGCGTGTGCTGGACGCGGCGGACGCAGATCTGCTGCTGCCGCTGATCGACGACCCGGTGTCCCGTGTCGTGCGGGAGACGGTCCACGCCCTGTTGCCTCATGCGAAGGCGCTGCCCGTCGGTCACCTGACGGGGCGTACCGGGCGGCAATGGCCGCGGCACGTCCGCACCGCCGCGTTCCGGCTGCTCACCGCGCGCCGCGGGGTGGTGGCGCTGCGCGCGGCGGTCGCCGGGCTGGACGATCCGGACGTGAAGCTGCGCACCTGGGCCGAGCAGGGCGTGCGGTGCTGGAGCCCCGCCGACGACGAGCCGCTCGTCGACACGGAGGTCGATGAACTTCTCGAACGGAGCCGGCACCTCTTCAGCGGCTGACTCCACGCTGCGGCTACGCATGCGGCGAGCCGGGCACCCTGCACAGCAGGGCGCTCCGATGACAGATCAGTTCCCTTGCCGGGAGGTTCGTGAGGTGGTGTTCGCCTCTCGCTGGGGGTGAGGGTGCGGGGCGGGGGTCTGGTTCGGCCGCCCGGCCTACGCCGGATCGTCCCGCTCACAAGGTCGTCATGGGTTCGATGAGGATGCGGGCGTCCGCCCGCTCTGCACAACGCATCGACTACGTGCTCTTCCGTGGCAGGATCAAAGCCCTGGTGAGCGACCGGGGGGCCGGTCAGCTTGACGGGCTCGGCCTCGACGCTACGGCGGCGGGGCGGAGGCGGGCGCGGGTGTGACCGCGGCTGACGCGGTGGCATGAAGGTTTCGGCGGACGGCGGTGGGCGGACGCTCCCGTCGGGGACGTGCTCCCCCGGCTGCCGCCGATACCTCCTCGCTCGACGCCCGTTCATCCGCCGTGGCCCCCGTCGGGCGATTCGCCCTGGTCGTCGGCGGGCTTCGCATCCTGTCCGGGTGTATCGGTGAGGGCGTCGTCGTAGAGGCGGAAGAGCTTCAGGTCACTGCGGTCCTGGCGGTGCTCGTTCTCGGCGGCGAGGGCCTTCCAGCACTGCGCGGTCAGTGCGCGGGCGCGGGTGCCCGGCCAGGGCTGGGGAAGCAGTTCGGGGGGCAGGAGCGGGTCGGGCCGCATGGCGGTGGTGAAGGCAGCGGCGAGCTCGACCGCGTACGTCAGCCGTTCGTTCGTGGTCGGCCGGGCCGCTCGGGTCAGCCGGTCCAGGCGTGCGGCGGCGAGGGCGGCGAGCTCTTCGTGGCGCTCCGCGATCGTGTCGAGCGGCCAGAGTCGGGCCGCCAGTCGTGCCGGGTCGTCCTCGTCGCCCAGACGCAGGTCCCGGCTGGTCAGGCTGGTGAGGAAGGGCATGACACCGAGGTGTCGGGCGTGGGCCTCGACGATCGGGCCGATCGCGTTGGCGGAGACGTAGAGACCGCCCTGGAGTGGTGCGGCGCCGAGATGGATGAGCGTGTCGCGCAGGGAGTCGCGGGCGTGGCGGGCGGTTTCGGGGATGGCGAAGGCGAACAGGTGCCAGGTCTCGTCCCAGGGGGCGAGTCCGTGGTCCTGGCGGTAGGCGTGGCGGACGTATTCGGCGTCGGGTGCGATGGCTCCGGTGGGGTCGGCGGTGGCCCGCAGCACGGCCTTGCGGCCCCGGCCCTGCCGGGTGAAGCGGCCCTCGGCGACGAGGCGTTTGACGCAGAGCCTGACTTGTTGGCCGGTCATGCCCAGGGCGTCGGCCACGGCGTGGAGTTCGCCGGCGTCGACGGTGCCGTCCTGGCGGAGGAGGGCGAAGACCAGGGTGCGGGTGGCGACCTGGGGTGCGGTGACTCCGGCGAGAGGGGTCGCCGCCGGGGCCTCGGCCATCACTGCTCCTCGGGGGCGTCGGCGGGGTGTGTGGAGACGGCGCGGTGCATGGTCGTGACCGCGCCGAAGCCCATCAGGCCTTTGAGGTACGGGGTTCGCTCCGTGCGTACGGGGAGGAATCCGTGTCGCCGGTACAGGGCGAGGGCACGCGGGTTGACGTCGATCACGTCCAGGCGGACACGGGAGCAGTCGTGTTCGGCTGCGATGGCGGCGATCTCCGTCAGCAGGAGGCCGCCGATGCCCGTGCCCCTGCAGGTGGGAGCAACGGCGATGCCGTCCATGACCAGTTCGCCTGGTGCGGGGGCGCGTTCGAACAGGGCCAGGAGGGCGAGGCGTGGCAGGCCGCGGAAGAAGCCGTAGCGGGACAGCACGTCACGCACTCCGCCTCCGGTCAGGGCGCGCCCCGCCAGCTGGTAACCCGCCACGCCCACGACGCCGCCGTCCGGGGCGAGGGCGACCACGGCACGGTCGTGGTGGAGGTGGCGGGCCATGAAGGCGCGGCCCTGGTCGGCGGGGCCCAGGGCGGCGCCGAGCTTGCGGCCGAACGCCTCCCAGTACAGCTCGGCGACACGTTCCTCGGCACCGCGTGGGACGCCGCGCCGGATGACGACCGCTGTGTTCACAACTCCTCCTCGCACTCGCCGAGCAAGCATAGTACGTTCGTTCTGAATACGATCGTTCATTAAACGATAGCTTCTGGAGAGGGGGAGGCCGATGGCCGGGAGAGGGACTGCACCGACACGTCGCCGGAGGGCGGTACGGGCCCTGCTGGCGACACTGGCCGCACTGGCGGTCGCGGCGGCCGGCCTGGGTGGGCTGGTGGTGTGGCAGCACAGCTACGACCTGCGGGAGGAAGCCGTGACGGTCCGCCACGGGGGGCACGTCCTGAAGGGGGTCCTGGCTCTCCCCGCGGATGGGGAGGGTCCGTTCCCGCTCGTGGTCTTCGTCCACGGGGACGGGCCCGTCGACGCCACACACGATTCCTTCTACCGTCCGATCTGGGAGGCCCTCGCAGAGGCCGGGTACGCGTCGCTGTCGTGGAACAAGCCGGGGGTGGGCGGCGCTCCGGGAGACTGGCTCGACCAGTCCATGGACGACCGGGCCGACGAGGCCGCCGGCGCCATCGCCTGGGCCCGGACGCGGCCTGAGATCGACGGCCGTCGGATCGGGCTCTGGGGCGCCAGCCAGGCCGGCTGGGTCCTTCCGAAGATCACCGCCAGGGTGCCCGGGGTACGGTTCGCCATCGCGGTCTCACCCGCCGTCAACTGGCACCGGCAGGGCCGCTACAACCTCCTCGCCGAACTCCGCCGCGACGGCGCCTCGGACACGGAGACCGCGGCCGCCCTCCGCCGCCGCGAGAAGGTCCTGGAGCTGCTCGAACGCGACGCCTCGCACGAGGAATACGTACGGGCCATGGGTGACGGGCACGGAATGACGGCCGCCCGCTGGCGGTTCGTCGCCAGGAACCACACCGCGGACGCCGGCGCGGACCTGCCCGCACTGCGCGGCGTGCCTCTCCTGCTGGTGCTCGCCGGAAAGGACGTGAACGTCGACACCGCGGAGACCGAGTCCGTCTACCGGAAGCTGCTGCCCGGTCCCGCGTTGCGCGTCGCCCACTACCCCGGCGCTTCACACAGCCTGGTCAGGGACGACGTCGAGAGCTCACCGCTGCGTCTCCCCCTGACGGCTCTGTTCGCGCCGCGTGGCCTGTTCGCCGAGGGCTTCCTGGCCGATCAGCGCGATTTCCTGGCCTCCCTCGACACGGCATCGACGCCGTCGCGAGAAGCCGGTGCCGAGCCCTGGCGGGACGGAAACCGTACCCCGTGACTCACGAATGAGGCCCGTGGGCTGCGAGAACACCTGGGAGCGGCGGATGCGCACGCCGCGTGACTTCGCAGAGCTGTTCGGCTCCGCCGACCTCTCCCTGGTGCCGATCCGCGAGCCGGGGCGCCCGTGCGTGGAGGGAGTGCTCACGGAGAAGGCGGACGCCCCGGCCAAGGGCCTGCCGCCCGTGCGGCAGCGTTGACGACCACGACGCCGTCCAGGTGGTGCCGCACCCTTCCGGTCCGGGCCTCGTGCCCGTCACGGATGAGGTCGAGCACCACCGCGCGTCCGGCGACCGGGCCGAGCACTCCCTGCCCGGGCACACTCAGCTCGTCCAGGGCGTGGACGTAGTGCGCCACCGCCTGCCGGGCCGGTGATCACGGGATCGCCGTCAGCACGATCTTGCCCTGACCTGAAGGTGGCCCTGCGCGGCCCGTGTATGTGCGCTGCCCGCCTCGGGCAGTGGGTAGGTGCTGTCCACCGCGACCTGGAGCCTGCCCTCGCCGAACAGGCGCCCGGTCTCGGCGAGCTGGCGGCCGCTGGAACGCACCTGGATGTTCGAGACGGTGATGCCCAGACCCGCCGTCACTTCCTGGTCGTACTGGGCGAAGAACACCGGCAGCATGGTGCCGCCACGCTTGAGCACGGTCAGGAAGCGTGAGCTGTCCGGGCCACCGACGGTGTCGATCACCAGGTCGACGCCGCTGACCACGTCCGCGGCCTGCGTCCTGGTGTAGTCGATGAACTCGTCGGCGCCGAGCTTGTGCAGGAACTGCTCGTGCCGGCCCGAGGCCACCGCGACGACGTGTGCCCCCTGCCATTTCGCCAGTTGCACCGCGAAGTGGCCCACCCCACCGGCGGCCCCGTTGACCAGCACGGTCATAACTGGCGTGATCGGCACCGGCCGGTGCACCCGGCCGGTGAAGGGGGACGGCACGTCGTGGCCGAGATCAACCAGGTACTGCCAGGCCGTGAGTACGGCCATCGGCGCCCCAGCCGCCTGCACGTGACCGATACCGGCCGGCTTGTGCGCCAGGTCCGAAGCCGGCGCGGCCACACGGCGTGACGACGGCCTGGAGCAAGAACGGCATCCGGGGATGGATCCAGACGTTCCGCGACGGCGAGGTCCGCGTCTCCTTCGCCGTCTGGATCCGCGATGTCGACGCGTCGGGCTACTTCGACGACCTGGACGCCGCCTACGAGGAAGGCGAACGGGTGCTGAGCGCCTGCCTCCCTGAGATCGAGGAGTCTCCGCTCGCAGGGCGCCTCGTCGAAGTCCAGCAGCAGGCGGCGGGCGAGGACGACTTCATCGCGGTGCGGAAGTGGGCGTCGGGCGGCCAGATCCTGACCGCCGGCGTGATACAGCAGGACACCGACCTGCCGGTCATGGTCGTCATCGCCTTGCAGGAGCCCGGGCCCGCTTCCACGTGAGCCGACCCGACGTGCGCCCGCTGCCCCTGAGCCGGCGCAGGTCACCCGGGACACCAGGCCATCGGCACGGACGGCAGGGGCGGTCTGTGCCGACGGCTGTGGAAGGGGCGGACCGCACTCCGCTCGGGCAGGCGAGCGGCCCCGCCGGCCCGCCAGGCCCTGTGTGTCAGGCGCTGCCGCGGCAGCGGCCGCCCGGCCAGCCGCTGGACGAGACCGCCGCGCTCGCGCCACTGCTCCTGTCGTCGAGAAGCCCTGAGCCGCTCGGGCAGACGCCGCCCGAGCCCTGTCACCACGGCGCACCCGGGCCGATGGCCGAGGGTCCTCAGCCTCCACACACTGCGACCTCCGGCTCCGGTCGTCCGTGCGGTCGGCATCGGCGTTGCCTTCGCCTTCGCCTCGACGGCGATGGTGTTCAGCTCGATGGCGTAGGCCGCTCGGTCCACGCGTGGAGCTTGTCGGGGTTCAGGACCATCCACAGGTCCGTGATCCTGTCGTCGTTGTCGACGTCGACGGCGATGACCGCGACCGTCGCGCCGTCGAGGCGGACGACGAGGCCAAGACGGTCGTTGACATGCTCTTCGACGATGTCCATGCCGGGGTCCTTGCGCATGAGCCCGATCAGCAGGCGGGCCACCTTCTCCCCGCCGACCACCGTCCGGGTGGCGGCCCGGACCTTGTCACCGCCGTCGGCGTGCGAGCGCGCTTCGGGGTCGAGCAGCTGGACCAGAGCGTCCAGGTCACCGGTCTCGCACGCGACGCGGAACGCGGAGACGACGTGGCGGTGCCGGTGCGCGTCGTTGGTGAGGGGGCGTGCCTTGGCCAGGCGGCGCCTCGCGGAGGCGGCGAGCTGGCGGCAGGCGGCGGGGCTGCGTCCGACCGTCTCCGCGACCTCGGCGAAGGGCATGCCGAACACGTCGTGCAGGACGAAGGCGACGCGCTCGGCCGGTGTCATCGACTCCAGGACGACGAGCATGCCCATGCTCACCGACTCGTCCAGGGTGACCTGGTCGGCGGGGTCGCGGGTGTTCAGCCGGGTGCCGTCTCCGTCGGTACTGCTCCAGGTGCCGCTGTGGCGGAGCGGTTCGGGCAGCCACTCGCCCGTGTACTGCTCCCGGCGCACGCGGGCCGAGGCGAGATGGTCCAGACAGATACGGCCGGCGACCTTGGTCAGCCAGGCCAGGGGGGTGGCGATGGCCTGCTGTTCGGCTTCGGACAGGGCGTACCAGCGCGAGTACGTCTCCTGTACGACGTCTTCGGCATCCTGGAGGGTGCCGAGCATGCGGTAGCTGAGGTTGATCAGTCTGCGGCGCTCCGCGAACAGCGCGGGCAGCGACAGTTCGGTTTCCGGGCTGTCGGATGTGCTCATGGTGTGTGTTCCTCTACAGGCACGAAGGGCGGGGCGAGTGCCCTCGAAACGACCGTCCGTCCCGAGGGCGGCGAGCGAGGGAGGAGGGCGGGTTCCGGGTCAGGCGTAGTGCTCGGCCAGCCACTGCTCGAAGGTCTGTACGCCGCGGGGGCCTGGGCCGGTGGGCAGCAGGGCTCCGCCGCTCATCGCGGCCCCGGCGGAGCCGGGGAGTCTCACCGGCACGAGGAGCCGGTGCTGATGCTTGGCCTTGAGCAGGGTGCGGGCCATCTCCACGATCTGCTCCTCCCTGGGCCCGGCGAGTTCCGGCGCGTGTCCCCGGGGCTTCTCCTTCACCAGCTCGGCAAGCGAACGTCCCACTTCGCGTGCGGCGATGGGGCGGGAGTGCATGCGCGGGGCGACGGCGATGGGACCGGAGATCTGGGCGAGGGTCTGCTCGGCGAACTCGTGGAACTGCGTGGCGCGCAGAATGGTCCACGGAACGGGTCCGTTCCTGACGACTTCTTCCTGCGCGAGCTTGGCACGGTAGTAGCCGAACCCGGCGGCCCTGTCGATTCCCACGATCGACAGCGTCAGGTGATGGCTTACGCCTGCCCGCTCCTCTGCGGCCAGGAGGTTGCGGCCCGCCTTCTGGAAGAACTGGGTGGCGGGCTTGGCTGCCGACTTGGGGGAGTTGGTCACGTCGACCACGGCCTGGGTTCCGGCGAGCGCCTCGTCCAGGCCCATGCCGGTGAGCAGGTCCACGCCGCGCGACGGGGAGAGGACCACGGGCTCGTCGCCCGCTGCGGTCAGGGCTTCGACGACGTAGCGGCCCACCAGGCCGGTTCCACCGGCTACTGCGATTCGCATGGGTGTTGTGCTCCTGGAAGTCATGTCCGGGTCGTGGTCGTGCCGTCGGTGCGGCCAGGTGCCCTGGCCGGCCGGGAGCGGAACTCCGCCGGCCTGGGCGCGTGAGTCAGCGGGACCAGCAGCGCCGCCGCGATGATCGTCTGCGCCGACAGCAGTACCACGTTCAGGATCTGGTCAATCGTGTCGTACACATGCAGGTGCTGCACGTGATAGACGAGGTGAAGGATGTTGAAGGTCAGCCATGCCGCACCGGTCGTCTGCACCATCGGGTTGCTGCGCACGTACCGCAGGGCGATCACACTGAGCACAGCCAGCGCCAGGTACATCGCCCCGGTGTCCTTCGCCAGGTGCTGGTTGTACGGCCCCAGTTGCGGAAGCCAGGAGCGGCCGAACCCGGGAAAGGTCTCGTGCCAGTGCTGGGGGGCGAAGTAGGCCCAGACACCCACGTAGAGACCGGACACGATGAACAGGCCCAGGGCGACCTGTCTCGTCACTTTCACGTTCATGCCCTTATGACGAGACAGGGCATCGGAATGTGAGGTGTCGGCGCACATCTCTTCGTGATCCGCTGGAAGACGCACGCCGGAGGCCGAGCCGAAGGGGCCCTCCCCTGTACCGGGCCGGGCTTCGTCGCGCGACGTGGCGTACGCGGGTGTCCAGAGGGGCCGGTGGTCCCGCACCCGAGGCGTTCGTCGCTCCTGGTGACAGCAGGAAGAGCCGGTTGAGGGATGCGTGGGGGCCGCGTGTGCTGCGCTCTGCCCCCGGAGCGCCTCTGTCCGGGTGGCCCCCCGGTGCGGAAGCCGAGACCGATTGTCAGTGGTGGGTGAGACGGTGGGGACATCGAGAAGGAAGCAAGGGGGAGTTGTCATGTCCGGAAGCCAGAACTACATCAATCACGTTGCTCTTGTGCTGGACGCCAGTTCGTCCATGTCCCACCTGAGCCGCAAGGTCGTCGAGGTAGCCGACCAGCAGATCGCCTATCTTGCCCGCCGGTCGAGGGAGCTGGACCAGGAGACCCGGGTCACGGTGTACGTCTTCGCCGACAAGGTGGAGTGCGTCATCTATGACAAGGACGTGCTGCGGATGCCGTCGCTGAAGCAGCTGTACCGGGTCGGCGGGATGACGGCCCTGCTGGCGGCCGCGCTCAAGTCGCAGCGGGAGCTGGCACAGACCGCTCAGCTGTACGGCGACCACAGCTTCCTGACGTTCGTGCTGACCGACGGGCAGGAGAACGTCAGTCACCGCTGCCCGGATGTGCCGGCCAGGGACCCGCGTGCGCTGGTCGAGGCCGTGGCCACCATGATCGAGACCCAGCAGGACAACTGGACGCTGGCCGTGCTCGTACCGGACCAGATGGGCAAGCGCGAGGCCATGCGGTGCGGTTTCCCCAAGGACAACATCGCCATCTGGGATGCCACGAGCACACAGGGCCTGGAGGAGGCCGGGCAGGTCATCCAGGAGGCCACCGAGAAGTTCATGGTGGGCCGCGCCCAGGGCATCCGGGGGTCGCGGGCGGTGTTCTCCGTGGGTGCGGAGGCAGTCAACAAGGACACCATCGAGGCGGCCGGTCTCACTCCCGTGCAGGAGTCGGAGTACCAGCTGATCCAGGTGACCCGCGCGGTGGCGATCCGGGACTGGGTCGTCGAGTGCGGGCACACCTACCGGACCGGCTGCGCGTTCTACCAGCTCAGCAAGTCGGAGAAGATCCAGGCACGCAAGCAGATCGCGGTGCTGGAGAAGAAGACAGACCGGGTGTACACGGGTCCGGAGGCCCGGGCACTGCTCGGCCTCCCGGATGTGGAAGTCCGCGTCAAGCCGGACCACAACGACGACTTCACGATCTTCGTACAGAGCACCAGCGTGAACCGGAAGCTCGTACCGCACACGCGGCTCCTGCTCATGAACTGACGGCGGGTCCGGGACACCGCGGACCAGACGCTGTTGCCGGAGGTGTGGGCGGGGACGCTCTCGTCCGGTCCTCGCGCAGTGAGCCGGCGCCCACGCGGCGCTGTAGGTCCGTGAAGCACTCCTCCGCGCGGCTTGGCCGGAGAGTGTGAGCGATGATTCGCCCGGCAGGCCTTGAGGTGCACGCCCTGGGATCGCAGGAGAACAACCGCCGCTCCCCCGGTTCCGCGCCGAGGTGCTTGCTGTGCCGGTTCGCGTATGCCGGGCCGATGGCGGAGTTACGCAGACAGCTCTGGGTGACGCGGCGTAAGGGCATCGGCCTCGGGGGCGGTCAGGCGGCCGCCTGCTGCCGGGCCAGGCCGGTGGTGGTGCCAGAAGGGGCACCCGGTCAGAGGTATGCGGCGTGCCGGGTCCTGGGTGATGGTGGCTCGGCGGAGGCCGGCGGTGTATGCCGTGGAGCCGCGGCCGGCGGTTGAGGCGGACACCGTGCGTGCTAGACCGGGGAGCCGGACCACAAGGTCGGCTCGTCCGTCGAGACGGGACAGGGGCCGGTACGGAACCGTTGATGCGGGACCGGGCCCGGCGCCGCGGTCGGCCTGTCGGTCCTTGGACGACGCTCCGGCCCCGTGGGGCGGGCTGTCCCCAACGGGCCGAAGCGGTTCCGGGTGCGGGGTCCTAACTGTTCGCGGCCGTGGTCGCGGTGCGGCCCAGGCGGGTCCGGACCGCTGTGGCGGCGCAGGCGATCACAGCCGTGCCGCCGACGGCGGTGGTCCAGGTGAGCTGTTCGCCCAGCAGCAGGGCGGCCCAGCAGATGGTCAGTACGGGCTGGACGAGCTGTGTCTGGCTGACCTGCGCCATGGGGCCGTGCGCGAGTCCGCGGTACCAGGCGAAGAAGCCCAGGAACATGCTCACCACACCGAGGTAGGCGAAGGCGGCCCATGCGAGTGGTGTGCCGGTGGGAGGCTGCCGGGAGATCGAGACCACGGCGAGGGTGACCATCAGGGGCGCGGAGAGCACGAGTGCCCAGGAGATGGTCTGCCAGGCACCGAGTTCGCGGGCCAGGAGACCGCCCTCGGCGTAGCCGATGCCCGCTGCGACGACGGCACCGAGGAGGAGCAGGTCGGGCCACCGGGGCGTGGTGAGCCCGCCGCTCCGCAGGGTGGTGAACGCGACTGCGGCGAGGGCGCCGAGGGCCGCTGTGGCCCAGAACGGGGCAGGGGGGCGCTCATGCCCGCGGATGACGGCCGTCACGGCGGTCGCGGCCGGCAGGAGGGCGATCACCACGGCGCTGTGGCCGGCCGAGGCCGTGGTGAGCGCGAAGGAGGTCAGGACAGGGAAGCCGATGACCACACCGGCGGCGACAACGGCCAGACGTGCCCACTGGGTGCCGCGGGGCAGTCGCTGCCGGGTGACCGCCAGGGCGACGGCTGCCAGGAGCGCGGCGATCACCGCCCGGCCCGAGCCGATGAAGAGCGGTGACATAGCGCCCCCTTCGACGGCGACCCGGGTGAAGGGGACGGTGAACGAGAACGCCATGACCCCCAGCAGGCCCCAACCGAGACCGGAACGGGAGGGAAGGTCCGAGGAAGGAGAGGTGGGTATCGGTTGGCTCTCAATGTGAGTAGCGCTACTGTCTACTGTCATGAATGACGATAGCAGTTCTCGGATTGCCGCTGCGCTTCGTGAGTGGATCAAGGGGGCTGCGCCGGGGGCGAGGCTGCCGTCCACACGGGAACTGGTCGCGCGGTACGGAGCGAGCCCGGTCACGGTGCAGAAGGCGCTGCGGACCCTGGCGGCGCAGGGGATGGTGGAGAGCCGTCCCGGTGTGGGGACGTTCGTCCGTGCGGTGCGGCTGGCCCGTCCGAACGACTTCGGGTGGCAGACCGCGGTCCTGGGCTCGCCGCAGACCCGTCTGCCGCGGATGTCAGCGGCGTTGCGGACCGTCCCGAACGATGTGATCGCGCTGCACTCGGGGTACCCGGACCGGGAGCTGCTGCCCGAGCGCCTGGTCCGGGCCGCGTTCACCCGGGCGGCGCGCGGCGGGGGCGCGGTCAGCCGTCCGCCGACCGCGGGGCTGCCGGAGTTGCAGGCGTGGTTCGCGGCCGAACTCGGCTCGGTGATGCCGGTGGGAGTCGCGCCGCCGATGCCGAGTGACGTGGTCGTCTTTCCGGGCAGTCAGAGCGGGCTCAGCACCGTGTTCCGCTCGGTCGTCGGTGCGGGCCGCCCACTGGTCGTGGAGTCGCCCACCTACTGGGGGGCGACTCTCGCCGCCGCGCAGGCGGGTGTGCGGGTGGTGCCCGTGCCCAGCGGGGCGACGGGCCCGGATCCGGAGGAGGTGGCGCGGGCACTGGAGCGGAGCGGGGCGCGGGCGTTCTACGCTCAGCCGAACTTCGCGAACCCGACCGGCGCCCGGTGGTCTCCCGATGTGGCCGGGCGGGTCCTCGATGCCGTTCACGCCCATGGCGCGTTCCTGATCGAGGACGACTGGGCGCACGACTTCGGTATCGAAGGGGATCCGGTTCCGGTCGCCGCACGGGACGACGGCGGGCATGTCATCCATCTGCGGTCGCTGACCAAGAGTGTCTCCTCGGCGGTCCGGATCGCCGGGGTCGTCGCCCGCGGGCCGGCCCGGGAACGCATTCTCACCGGCGCGCAGGCCGAGTCGATGTATGTGAGCGGCATTCTGCAGGCCGTGGCACTCGATGTGGTGTCGCAGCCTGCCTGGCGCACACATCTGCGGAGCCTCAGGCAGCAGCTCGCCGCCCGCCGTGACCTGCTCCTGGGCGCGCTCCGGGAGCATGCGCCCACCGCGCGTCCGGAGTCGGTGCCACAGGGCGGGCTGAACCTCTGGGTGCGGATGCCGGACGGTACCGACCTGACACGGCTCGTTCGTGACTGTGAGTCGGCGGGAGTCGTCGTCGCCTCCGGTGACGAGTGGTTCCCGGCCGAGCCGACCGGCGCGTACCTTCGGCTGAACTACTCAGGGCCGAGTCCCGGCGCCTTCCCCGAGGGTGCGCGGGTGATCGGACAGGCGCTCGCCCGGCAGCAGGCGGACTAGCGCGGGGCCGCGTGTGCGAGCGGCTCTTCGAGGTGCCGGGCGGCGGTGTGCCAGGCGGCGGTGACGGCCGAGTGGGCGTCCGCGGTGCGTGTCGCGCAGTCGCCGGTCAGTTGCCGTGGGGACCCGACATGGACGTGGAGGGCGGGGCGGCGCAGGGGTGCGGTGGCGAGGCCGGCGAGCTGCTTCGCACGGCTGCCGGAGGTGATGCGGCGGGCACCGGCCTGCCCGAGGGGCACGATCGGGGCACCGGTGTCGTGGGCGAGCCGCGCCAGTCCGCTGCGGAATGCCTCCGGGGCTGCTTCGGCGGCGTCCCTGCGGCGGGGCAGCCGGCCCTCGCCGTAGATCAGGACGAGTCGCCCCCGGGCAAGGGCGTCGGCGGCGGTGTCCAGGGCGTCGGCGGCGCGGGCGGCGCCCCGGTGTACGGGGATGTGGTCTCCGCGCGAGAGCATCCGGCCGAGCAAGGGTACCCGCCACAGGCCCGCGGCGGCCATGACCACCGGCCGCACGCCGAGGCGGTGCAGCGCGGCGAGTACGACGGCGGGGTCGGCCAGTGACGTGTGGTTCGCGGCGATGATGCTGCCCGGCGCGAGCGGGGCGTCGGTGTCGGTGGTGACGCTGAGGCGGCCGACGGCCGGGATCAGGGTGGCGGCGGCGCGGCCGAGCATGTGCGGGACCTCCCGAGGGCTGTGTGCTGTCGGCCTTCAGCCTGCGGTGTGCCGGGGGGTCGTGGCCTGAGTACCGGTACTCAATTGCCGCTTCAGTCCGCTGTCCTGACTGTGGTGAAGGTTCTCCGGTGGTGGCCGTCGGCCGCGGGCGCGACGGGGAGGGGGGTGCCTGCGTCGGCAAGGGGATCCGGTGTGGAAGAAGGGGTGGTCAAGGTCGAGCAGGCCACGGCTCCTCGTTGGCGGGCTTCCGGTGACTGGTTCGACACCTGCAAGTGCGCGATCCCCTGCCCCTGCGCGTTCGCGCACCCCCCGTCCGAGGGGAATGCAACGGTGCGCTGGTGCGGCACATGCGGGAGGGGCCGTTTCGGGAACGTCCCCCGAGGGGTGCGCGGGTCCAGGTCCTGAACGCGCCCGGATCCGGGGTGGGGCCGGGACACGTCGCGACGTGGGGCCGTGCGGCCGCGGACCGTGCCGACGCGTTCGGCTTCTCGTGGGACCGCAGTGGCCGGTCCGGAAGGCGCTTCCCGTTCGAGTGGAGCGGGCCGGGCTGAGCGACCGGCCGGCTGAGCACGAGCGCCTCTCCCCCGCCGCCCACCGGGGGCGACCCGACGGGCTTGCGGTTCAGCGTGGCGGATGTGGGAACGGGAGCACGGGTCGGAGGCCGGGGCGCTTGGCGGAGCGGCCGTCGCCGGAGGAGCGGCCCCGGAGACGGCGGGTGAGCCAGGGGCCGAGGAAGGACGCGGCCCAGCGGAGTTCCGCGCGCAGGTTCGCCGGAGGCGGGGCCGTGGGCAGGGGCCGGGTCCAGGTGTCGTCGGCGCCGGGGAGGCCGAGGGCATGGGCCAGGGCGGCGGCGATGCGCTGGTGACCGAGGGGGCCGGCGTGGAGGCGGTCGGGGCTCCACAGGCGCGGGTCGGTGACCACCGCGTGGTGACCGGTCTCCGCGACGGTGACGCGATGGCGCCGGGCGGCTTCGCGGATGCGGTGGTTGAGGGCGGTGACGCGGGGCACGAGAGGGCGGGCCAGGGGAGTGATGCGGGAGAGGTCGGGGAAGGTCAGGGTGGCGACCCGGGCACCACGTGCGGTGAGCGCGGCGAACATGGCGTCGAGGTGGCTCGCGGTCTCGTCGGCGTCGAACCGGGGGCGGAGCATGTCGTTGACGCCTGCGACCACGGTTGCCAGGTCCGGGCCCAGGGCGAGGGCGGGCCCGAGTTGCTCGGCGTGGACCTGCGCGGCGAGCCGGCCCCGTACCGCCAGATTGGCGTACTGGACCTGCGGGGTGTGCCGGGCGAGTTGCTCCGCGAGACGGTCCGCGAAGCCGTGTGGGCCGGTGGAGTCGTCACCGTCCCCGAGGCCTTCGGTCTGGCTGTCGCCCAGGGCGACATAGCGGCGGTACGGGGTGTCAGGGGCGCGCATGGGACTGCTGCCTCGCCCGGAGGACCGCGATGGTGTGCTCGCACCAGTCGCGGTTGGCCTGTTCGAAGGCGAGGCCGCGGGTGCACGTCAGGTAGGGCCCGACCCGGTGGCCGTGACGGAGGAACTCCGCTTCCGTGCGGTCGCCTCGCATGGCGTGCAGCAGCTGCCTGAACAGGTCGGCCTTGGCCTGGGCGAACGCGGCACGTTCGGTGAGGCGGGCGATGAGAGCGCCGGTGTCGACATGGTCGGCGGCCTGGACCTGGACCAGCAGGTCGTCGCGGATGAAGGAGGGCTTGGCGGAGGTGGCCGTGAACCGCTCCAGTTCGGCCAGGCCGGCGTCGGTGACCTGGAAGAGGCGCTTGTTGGGCCGGGCCTCCTGGACGACCTCGCGGCCCGCGACCAGGCCGTCCTTCTCCAGTCTGCTCAGCTCGGCGTAGAGCTGCTGGGGCTGGGCGTGCCAGAAGTTCGCCACGCCGAGGTCGAAGGTCTTGGCCAGCTGGTAGCCGCTGAGTTCGCCGTCGAGCAGCGCGGCAAGCACGGCGTGCCGTAGTGCCATGGGGTGCGTCCTGTTCGTCTGTCGGGCCGTGCGGTCCGTCGGGCCTTCCGTCCGCCTGCGCCGGTGTCCGTCGCTCGCCCTCTGTCGTCGGCCGGCTGCTTCATGGTACTCATCAAGATGACTAATCCTGAAGATGAGTAACCCTGAGGGAGATGACATGACTGCCGCAGACCGGTTCCGTGCCGCCGTGGACAGCCGTGACCTGGCGGGTCTGGAGGACCTGTTCACCGAGGACGTGCGCTTCTACAGCCCGGTGAAGTTCACGCCCTTCGAGGGCAGGACGGCGGTGCTGGGGCTGTTCGGTGTGCTGCTCCGTACCTTCGAGGACTTCCGGTACGTCGGGGAGTACACCGGCAGTGCGCAGACCGGCACCGACGGGACGGTCGCACCGTCGGCCGTGCTGCTGTTCCGCGCGACGGCGGGCGGACGCCGGATCCACGGCATCGATCTGCTGCACTTCGACGAGGACGGGCAGATCAAGGAGTTCACCGTGATGGTGCGCCCGCAGTCCGCCGTTCACGCGCTCGGGGAGGCGGTGCTCGCCGGGCTGGTCGCGGACGGGCTCGTACCGGAGGCCTGAGCCGGTTCCGTACGCTGGTGGGCGTGCATATCTCTTTCGTCTGTACGGGGAACATCTGCCGGTCGCCGTCCGCCGCACTGGTGTTCGCGGAGCGGCTGCGCCGGGCTGGGCTGGCGGACGGGGTGCGGGTGACCAGCGCGGGAACCGGACCGTGGCATGCCGGGGAGCCCATCGACGAACGGGCCGCCGGGACGCTCGCACGGCACGGGTACCCGGTCGGGCACGTCGCGGCGCAGGTCGGTGACGTGCATCTGGGAGCCGACCTGCTGCTGGCGATGGACAGGGGGCACGAGAAGGCGTTGCGGCGACTGGCCGACGACCCGTCACGGGTGCGGCTGCTGCGGTCCTTCGATCCGGACGCGGCCGCCGCCGGCGACCTGGAGGTGCCCGATCCGTACTACGGGGGCCCGGAGGGCTTCGACACGATGCTGGTCATGATCGAGGCGGCGATGCCCGGGCTGCTGGCCTGGGTGCGTGAACGACTGCCCGCGTGACGACGGCCCGGAACGCGGCGGAGCGGTTCACCGGGCGGAGGGCGGCCGCTGAGCGGCCGTCGTCCGGCGGGGTCACCGAGGTCACCCTGGAGGGCGGACGGACGGTGGTGGTGAAACGCGGCGACGGACCCGGTTCCGTGCGTGCGGAGGCGGCGGGGCTGCGCTGGCTGGCCGAAGCGGCGGTGGTGCGGGTCCCGGTCGTGTTCGGGAACGACGAGGACTGGCTGGTGACCGAGCGGGTGCCTCAGGGGCCGCCGGGTCCCGGGGCGGCGGTACGGTTCGGGCGCGAGCTGGCGGCGCTGCACGCGGCCGGAGCGCCCGCTTTCGGCTCGGGTCCGCCCGGCGGGCCCCGGGAGGCGTACATCGGCCGTGCCCGGATGCGTAACGTACCGGACATCGGTGCCGGTTGGCCCGACTGGTACGCGGAGCACCGCGTGCTGCCCTATCTGCGGCGAGCGGTGGACGGCGGCGTGCTGACGGGTGCCGAAGGGCGGGCCGTGGAGCGGGCCTGTGAGCGGCTGCCGCAACTGGCCGGGCCCGCCGAGCCACCCGCCCGGCTGCACGGCGACCTGTGGAACGGCAATGTGCTGTGGGACGGCGACGGGAGGGTGTGGCTCATCGACCCGGCCGCGCACGGCGGGCACCGGGAGACGGATCTGGCGATGCTCCGGCTGTTCGGATGCCCGCATCTGGAGCGGGTGCTGGAGGGCTACCAGGAGGTGGCGCCGCTCGCGGAGGGGTGGGAGGAGCGGGTCGGAGCGCACCAGTTGTTCCCGCTGCTGGTCCATGTGGTGCTGTTCGGCCGCAGCTACGCCGAACGGGCCGTGGCGGCGGCGCGGGGGACGCCTGCGGGGTGATCCGCATCGGCTCGGGCCTCGTCCGGGGTGCCCACCGTTTACGTGTCCTTCACCCTCACCTCGGTGGCACCGCGTCCTCCGCGCAGACACGGCGCGAGTCGCCCGTCACGTGCAGTTCGCCGGTACCCGTGGCGCGGACGTCCAGCAGGCCCTCCCCGCTGGCGGTGGAGGTGCTCGCACCGAGTGTCCTGGCCATCTGCTGACGGGACGGGCCGAGGTCTTCGCGGAGCGCGCGGCGTTCCTCGGCGGGCGGGAGGGCGATCTCCCGGCGGGCACCGGCGAGGAAGGCGTCGATCGCTTCGAAGCCCGTCACCACACGGCGGAGGCCGTCAGGCGTGGCGTGAGGGGGGCCTGCGGTGCGCGGCGGGTGCGTGGAGGGTGTGGGGCGGCAGCCGGTGGACGCGCTGGGAGTGCAGGTCGTAGCGTGCGCCGACAACGGCGAGGCGGCCGGTGGTCACCCGCGCCGCGAGGTCGGGTTCGGCGGCCAGCCGGGCGCGGACGAGCCGTACGTTGGTGTCGATCGCCGCCGCGACCCGTCGCGGTCCTGTGAGGGTGCGGTCGATCGCCGGGCGGATCTGGTCCGCGATGTAGGTGATGTGCGCGGGCAGCGGCTCACGTGTCTCGTCCGCGTGGACCGCAGCGGTCACCGCGCCGCAGGTGGCATGACCGAGGACGAGCACCAGGGGGATGTCGAGTTCCAGCACTCCGTACGCGATGCTGCCGAGGACCGCCTCGTCGAGCACTCCGCCCGCGGAGCGGACCGTCATCAGGTCGCCCAGCCCCTGGTCGAAGATCAGCTCGGGTGGGACACGGGAGTCGACGCAGCCGAGGACCAGGGCGAAGGGGTGCTGGCCGGAGACTGCCAGGATCCGGTCCGCGGTGGCCTCGTGGGGGTGGCTCTGGTGGCGGGTCGACCAGCGGTGGTTGCCACGGGTGAGTTCCCGCAGGGCGAGGGTGGGAGTGGCGGGCCGCGCTCGGGTGTTCTCCGGGGCGTTCGTCCGGGGGGTCGCCGTGGTGGGGGTGGCGGCGAGGGTGAGGCCTGTGGCGAGGGCCGCTCCGCCGGCCAGGGCGGTGCGCAGGGCTGTGCGGCGGGGGCTGCGGGCGTCGGTCGGGCGGGGGGCGCGGGGGCGGGTCGGGTTCGGGGTCACGTCGGGGACGGTAGGGGGCGGTGGCGCGGGGGGCCTCGTGCTTGGGCGCTTGTTTGGGAGCTGATGGGGAGTCGACAGGCGCTCTTTGGGATGTCGTTGGAGTTCGTTTGGGGCTCGGTTGACGGTTGGTCGGGGCCTGGCCGGGCGGGACGGCCCTGGAGGGTGCGTGACGGCGGTCCCGGCTGGGGCGGGGCGGCGGGGGTCTGGCACACTGCTCGTGATCATGTAGGGCGGCGCGGCCCAGGAATCCGGTGCGAATCCGGTACGGTCCCGCCACTGTGACCGGCTTCCCCGCGGGTGCGGAGAGCCGGGAGTCAGACACTGACGCGCCGCCTTCTTCCATCCGTCAAGGGGACGAGGATCCCCCGGGAAGGTGCGGTTTCGGCCATGGCCCGTGCGCGCGTCGCTGTTCGTCTGTTGTTGTGTGGTGCCCTGCTGCTTCCGGTGGCGGGGTGCGGAGAGACCGGCGGTTCCGCCGGGGGGCCGGTGTCGGCCACGGCTGCCGCGGGGTTTCCCTACACCGTCTCCAACTGCGGTGTGAAGACGGCGTTCCCCGGCCCGCCCGAGCGGGCGGTCACCATGAACCAGCACGCCACGGAGCTGCTGCTGGCGCTCGGCCTGCAGGACAGGATGGCGGGGACGGCGTACCTGGACGACGCCGTACTGCCCGAGTACCGCAAGGCGTACGACGGTGTGAAGGTGCTGGCGCAGGAGTACCCGTCGAAGGAGGTGCTGCTCGGCGCCGCGCCGGACTTCGTGTACGGCGGGTACGGGACGGCCTTCGACCAGGGGGCCGGGCGGGACCGGGCCGGGCTGGAGAAGGCCGGGATCCGGACGCGGCTGAACGTCGAGTACTGCACGGACGGGCCGGTCGGTCTCGATCAGCTCCGGGCGGAGATCGGAGAGGTGGCGCGCACGTTCGGGGTTCGTGAACGGGGCGAGCGTCTGATCCGGGAGCAGGAGCGGCGGATCGGCGCCGTGAAGGAGCGGGTGGCCGGGCGCGACCGGCCGTCGGTGTTCGTGTACGACTCCGGCGACACCTCGGCGTTCACCGTCGGCGGTGCGGGGATCGGGCACGAGATCGTGTCGCTGGCCGGGGGCGCGAACGTCTTCGGTGACGTGCGGAAGCCGTTCGGGGACGTGTCGTGGGAGCAGGTGATCGCGCGGCGGCCCGAGGTGATCGTGATCGTCGACTACGGCGGCACGTCGGTGGAGGCGAAGAAGCGGCGGCTGCTGGAGGATCCGGCGCTGGCGGGGGTTCCGGCGGTGCGGGACAGGCGGTTCGCGGTGCTGCCGTTGTCGTCGGCGGTGCTGGGGGTGCGGGTGGCGGGTGCGGTGGAGGCGCTGGCCGGACAGCTGCACGGTGAGGGCGGCCGCGACGGCGGGGCGGGGGCGCGGTGAGGGCACGGGCGGGTGCCGTTCGTCCCGCGGCTGCGCCTGCGGAGGGTGGTGCGGGCCGGGCGGCGGTCGTGGTCGTGGGGCTCGCGGGGGCGCTCGTGGCGGTCTCGGTGGCGGGGCTCGCGCTGGGGGCGGTGTGGATTCCGCCCGGGCACGTGCTGGAGATCGTGCTGAACGGGGAGCGTACGGGGGCGTTCGCGTCGATCGTCTGGGACGTGCGGATGCCGAGGATCGTGCTGGGGGCTGCGGTGGGTGCCGGGCTGGCGGTGGCCGGTGTGGTGCTTCAGGCGCTGGTGCGGAACGCGTTGGCGGATCCGTTTCTGCTGGGGGCGTCCTCCGGGGCGTCGGCGGGTGCGGTCGTGGTGGTGGTGCTGGGCGTAGGTGCGGGGGTGGCGACGGCGGTGGCGCTGCCGGTCGCGGCGTTCCTGGGGTCGCTGGGGGCGCTGGTGGTGGTGTACGCGCTGGCGCGGCACGGTGGGGTGATGACGACGGGCCGGCTGGTGCTGGCCGGGGTCGCGGTGCAGTACGTGCTGTCGGCGTTCACGAGTCTGGTGCTGGTGGTGGCGGCGAAGGCGGAGCAGGTGCGGGCGGTGCTGTTCTGGACGCTGGGCGGTCTCGGGGCCGCGCGGTGGGAGGATCTGTGGGTTCCGGTGGGGGCACTGGTGGTGGGCGTCGGTGTCCTGCTGGGGCTCGCGCGACCGCTGGACCTGCTGCTGGCCGGTGAGGAGGGGGCGCGGACGCTCGGGCTGGACGCTGGGCGGTTCCGTGCGGGGGTGTTCGTACTGGTGTCGCTGGTGGTGGGGGTTCTGGTGGCGTTCAGCGGGGCGATCGGGTTCGTGGGGCTGATGGTTCCGCACGCGGCGCGGATGGTGGTGGGGGCGGGTCATCGCCGGGTGCTGCCGGTGGCGGCACTGGGTGGTGCGGTGTTTCTGACGGCGGCGGACCTGCTGGCCCGTACGGTGGCGGCGCCGGAGGAGATACCGGTGGGAGTGGTGACGGCGCTGGCGGGCGGTCCGTTCTTCCTGTGGCTGCTGCGGCGGTCGGGACGGGTGGAAGGAATGCGGTCCTGATGGCGGGAGGCAGGGTCGGGGAGGACGGGAGGAGCGGAATGAACGGCGTGCGCGGTGTGGCGGGTGCCGGGCGGGACGGGGCGGGTCTGGCTCCGCCCGGCGGGAGGGACGGCGCGGTGGCTCCGGCGGTGGGGCTGGAGGTGGCGGGCTTGCGGTACGCGGCGGGCGAGCGGGTGCTGCTGGACGGGGTGGACCTGCGGGTGTCGGCCGGTGAGACGGTGGGCCTCGTGGGACCGAACGGAAGCGGCAAGACGACGCTGCTGCGGTGTGTGTACGGGGCACTGCGGCCCGCGGGCGGGCGTGTGCTGCTGGGCGGGGAGGAGACTGCCGGGCTGTCGGTGCGGGAGCGGGCCCGGCGGGTGGCGGTGGTGCCGCAGGACGCCGGGGGTGAGGCCTTCGGGCTGACGGTGCGGGAGGTCGTGGCGATGGGGAGGTTCCCGCACCGGAGGTTCTGGGAGCAGGACCGTGCCGAGGACGTACGGCGGGTGGAGCGCGCCCTCCGTACGGTGGGCGCGGACGGGCTGGCGGGGCGCCGGTTCGGGGAGCTGTCGGGCGGGGAGCGACAGCGGGTGCTGGTGGCCCGGGCCTTGGTGCAGGAGCCGGGGCTGCTGGCTCTGGACGAGCCGACGAACCATCTGGATGTGCGGTTCCAGCTGGAGATCCTGGGCCTGGTGCGGGCGCTGGGGACGTCGAACCTGCTGGTGCTGCACGATCTGAACCTGGCCGCTGCGTTCTGTGACCGGCTGTATGTGCTGGATGCGGGGCGGGTGGTGGCGGACGGTGTGCCGGGGGCGGTGCTGACGGAGGAACTGCTCGCGGAGGTGTACCGGGTGCGGGCGCGGGTGGGGGTGCATCCGGTCACGGGGGTGCCGAACGTGATGTACGTGCCGTTCGGGTGATGCGGGGCGGGCACCGGGCCTGATCGGGTGGTTCGGTGGGCCGGGTGCCGGATGCCGGGAGGCGGCCGGGCCGGAATTCCGGAGGCTGGGTGTGGGGGATCCGGGACGGAGCGGGTGGGACGGACGGTCGTGGTCGGCTGCTGAGCCCGGCTTCGGCCGATGGGTGCGGAGGTGGCATGTCGGGATCGGAACGGCCGGTCGTCCTGATCACGGGGGCGTCGTCGGGAATCGGGGAGGCTGTGGCCGACCGGTTCGCCGCGGACGGGGTCGAGAGGTGGCGGCTGCTGTTGTCCGGGCGCAGCGAGGAGCGGCTGGACTCGGTGGCGCTGCGGACGGGTGGTGGGGCGATCGTGGCCGACCTGGGCGAGCCAGGGGGTGTGGAGCGGTTGGCGGCGGAGGCGCTGGGACGCACGGGCCGGGTGGATGTGCTGGTGGCGTCGGCCGGGGTGGGGTGGGCGGGGCCCCTGGTGGAGATGCCGGGGGCGACGGTGGACCGGCTGGTCGCGGTCAACCTGACCGGGGTGTTGCAGCTGGTCCGGCTGCTGCTGCCGGGCATGGTGGCGCGGGGTGCGGGGCGGGTGGTGCTGGTCGGTTCGGTGGCGGGGTGCGTGGGGGTGGCGGACGAGGCGGTGTACGCGGCGACGAAGGGCGGGCTGGTGGCGTTCGCGGACAGTCTGCGCTACGAGCTGGCCGGGACGCGGGTGCGGGTGTCGACGGTGCTGCCAGGGGCGGTGGACACGCGGTTCTTCTCGCGCCGGGGTGCCCCGTATCACCGCTCCTGGCCGCGGCCGGTTCCGGCGGACCGGGTGGCGGAGGCCGTGTGGCGGGGGGCGGTGAGGGGGCGCGAGGAGACGTTCGTGCCGGGCTGGCTGGCGGGTCCCGCACGGCTGCGGGGGGCGGCGCCCGGGCTCTTCCGGGCGATGGCGAAGCGGTTCGGCTGAGCGCCGCCCGACGGAGCCGCAGAGGCTTGCCGGCGCGGGCCTGTCGGAGCCGCGCGGCTGTCGGCATGGCGCCTCGGAGCCGTACAGGCGGGGGGCGCGGCCCGGGCGTGCGTGGAGTGTCGTCAGTGGCGGTGGAACGGTGCTGTGTTGCCGCCTTCGCACCAGGAGTGGGGCAGAGGGTGAGGGCGCCAGGAGCGGTCCCAGTGGGCGCGGGGCATCCCGGGGCGGCCGGCCGCGCACAGGGTGCCGCCGAGGGCGACAGCGCTCAGTACGGCGGTGACGGCGGCCAGTTCGGCAGCTGTGGGTGAACCCTGAACTATTCGCAGGTGGTGGCGCATTGCTCCATCGTGGGTCGCGGTGGACGGGTCCGCATCCGATGACGGCCCGGGTGTGCGGGGCGGTCGGCCGTAAGGGGCGGCGAGGGTGACCCGTGAGGGCGGCTGCGGCGGCAGCGCTCGTCGGGGTCACCCTCCGGGGGCTCGTCGGGGGATGCCCGAGGGGCCGTACGGGTGAGGCTCCGGTCATTGACGGTGCCGGTCGGGCGGCAGATGGTACGGGCGGGGCACGTCTCGGGCCCCGGGCGCGGTCGTGCTGCGTCCGGGGCCCGTTTCGGCCGGGTCTTTCAGGTCACGGCGTAGACGTTCAGCCCTTGGCCCTGGGCGTCATGCCCTGCGGCGGCGGGATGATCCGGCACGGCGTTCACCCGTGGCCGCCATGGCGGCACCGAACAGCAGGGCGACGGCGCCGACGACGACGTTGTTCCAGATGGTGCGGGTCGTGTCGACGTTACCGACGACAACCCACGGGGCGATGATCGTGAACGCACCGATGGCCACGGCGCACCAGGCCATGGCGTGGGTCCGCTCGTACGCGGTGCCGAAACCGCCCATGCACAGGGCGTAGGCGATGCCGAGGATCAGGTTCGTCACGGCGAGGGCCGTGAGTCCGCTGAATCCGACGATCCACGGCGATGCGGCCAGGAACACACCGGTGAGGAGGGCCAGGGCCTCGACGGCCTGACTCCGGGGTGTGGTGGTGGCTTCCTCGAACCGGGAGCGCAGCTCGGCCAGGTCGGGGTGTTGCTCGATGGTCGGGTGGGTGGTCATCGCGGGCCTGCCTCCTGTAGAAGCTTTTATCTGCCCTTTATGTCCTATATAACGCCCATTACTCCATTCGAGTCAACTCGATCTCCGGGACGGCAGGTCACCGACCGGCAGGGCGTCACCGGGACGCGGGCCCCTACGACACTTCCGCGGCGCGCCGTCGTTGTGCAGCCGCGTAAGGGGCCGCAGTCTCCGCGCGGGCCTCCACCCGACCGAGAGGGAGCCATGCATCTTCGTACGACCGCCCTGATCCGCACGACCACCCTGGCCGTCGGCGCGTGCGCACTGCTGGCGGGCGGGGCCGCCCCCGCCCAGGCCGACGACAGGAGTGTCGCGCTGGTGCAGAAGGACACGCTCACACCGTGGTCCGTCGTCGGCTTTCTCCTGGAGGACGAACAGGGCAGCGAGGATTGATACGTCCGTGTTGCCGCAACATTTCGGACGTGTTGCAGTTCACGCACCGGCCCGTTCCGGGCGTTCCGGATGATTGAATCCCGCACGGCAACCGAGCGTCCAGCAGCAGTGACGCGGTGTCACGCAGGGGGAACTGACCGGCGACGGCTGATTTCGCGTCACTGTTTGAATAACAGACCAAACTGAAAAGCGTCGCTGAATGTGCGTCAACACTCCGGGAGCGGCAGGCTGGCGCCGTACCCGTCCGGGTGGCTTCGGACGGAACACCGTGCAGTTCCATGCAACCGGACGCAGTTCGACGAAGGGAAGATGACGCACATGTGGAAGAAGCTGAGACGAGCCGCCGTATGCGGAGTGGCCGCCATCGCCGCTCTGGGCACGCTGACACCCGCGGCGCTCGCCTCCGCGGAGGCGGAGACGCGGCTGTACGCGCCGAGTGCGCTGGTCCTCACCGTGGCGAAGGGGGAGATCGCCACGGAGTCGACGCCACTGCGCGCGGTGACGCTGACCTGCATGCCGGCCCCTGGTGGCACGCACCCGGCGCCGGAGGAGGCCTGCGGTGCGCTGTACGACGTGCAGGGCGAGTTCAGCTCACTGCAGGGCGACAGCCAGCGCGCCTGCGTCAAGATCTACGACCCGGTCGTCGTCACCGCCCAGGGCGTCTGGGAGGGCCAGCGGGTGGACTTCGAGCGGACCTTCGGCAACGCGTGCGTGCTGGGTGCCGAAGGCACCAGCGTCTTCAACTTCTGAGCGTCGCCTGCCGAGGGCCCGTCCCGCCCTCCGCGACGCGGTCCCTGAGCGCCCGTACCGCGATGTGCGCCTTCGCAGCCTCCCCCTGCGTCGGCCCGCGGTGCGGGCGCTGTCATGCCGCCGGTCGCCCGCCACCTCGAAGTCGCGGGCCGGAGGAGCCTGCGACCGGCGACCGGGGCTCTGACGCCGGGCCCTGAGCGGGAGTCCGCCGGCACCGTGCGTCGGCGGCCCCCTCCGGAATTCGTCAGGACGAGCAGGCCGTACCGTGGCGCGCGACGGCACTGCCGTGGCCCCGGGCGGCGCAGAACGGCCGGGCGGCCGTTCGTCTCCGCGGGGGATGCGCAGGCGGCGGTGACGGTACCTGGCGGCGCGGCCCGTCGTGCGGCGGTCCGGTTCCTGTCCGGCCGCCGCACGGCGGTGTGGTCGGCCGTGTTCGCGGGCGGGCGGCCACGAGTGGGCGGGCCACGGTCGGGCCGTGGACGCGCCGGCTGAACCCGTTGCCGCCGTCCGTGGTGAGCCGGTGGCCCTGATGCCGCCGGTGGACTCACCGTGACCGATGCTGCACTTCCCGTCAGGAGACCCGGGCGGGTTTGGTCGCGGTGACGGTCACCGTCGCCATGCCCATCTCGACGAGACCGGGGCCCGAGAGCCGGTCGAGGACGGTCGGGACGTCGTCGGGGTGGATACCCGGAAGCCGGGCGATGCCCGGGCCGAGGTGGTCCACGGTCAGGCGCCAGAAGCGGCCCATCGGGGTGTCGTGTCCGACGGTCGGGACGGTGGTGCGGAGGGTGATGTCCGTCAGGCCGTGGGCGGCGGCGGTGCGCGGCAGGTCGAGACCCCAGTGCGTGCAGTCGGTGCCGAGGCGGTCGGCCAGGACCTGCAGGGCCCCCAGGGAGACCCGCCGGTAGGTCTCGTCCCGCGCGGCCTCCAGGGAGAACAGCGCCGGCTCCTCGATGACCAGCCGGCCGCCGGGGGCCAGCCACCGGACGATCCGGCCGAAGACCTCCTGGCGGGTGGGCAGGTGGTGAAGGAGGTAGCGGGCGTGGATCACGTCGAAGGCGCCGTCGGGAAAGTCGTCGGCCGTGACGTCGTGGCGGAGGACTTCCAGCCGGTCCTGGCGCATTCCGTCGAGGAAGCGGACGTCGAGTTCGGTAGCGGTGACCAGGGCGGACGGGAAGACGTCGAGCATCCGGCGGGCCACGCTGCCGGTTCCGGCTGCGAGCTCCAGGCAGCGGCGGACGGAACCGGATGCGAACGCGGCCAGGGCGTCGACGGACACCGCGTCGAGGACATCCCCCAGTGCGGTCAGGCGGCTTCTCTCGTCCGCCCCGGCGTGACTGAAGAGGTCGTCGCCGTAGCGTTCGGTGCGGGTGGTCATCGGGCTCTCCGGGGGCTGGGGGTGGCGACGGGAGTGAGGTCGGCGGGAGAGAGGGTGCCGGGGCTGTGGTGCCCGGTGAGGGCGAGCGCCCCGGTGAACTCGGCTTCCAGGCAGCGCAGGACGTGGGTGACACCGTCCTGCCCGCCGATGGCCAGGCCGTAGAGCCAGGGCCGTCCGATCATGACGGCGCTGGCCCCCAGAGCGAGGGCGATGAGGACGTCGGTCCCGGTGCGGATGCCCGAGTCGAACAGGACGGGGACACGGCCGCCGACGGCTTCTACCACGTGGGGCAGACAGTCGAGGGCCGCCACCCCGCTGTCCAGTTGACGGCCGCCGTGGTTGGAGACGATGAGCGCGTCGGCACCCGCGTCGGCCAGGAGCGCCGCCTCGTCCGGCCGGCAGACTCCCTTCACGATGACGGGCAGGCGGGTCCAGGAGCGCAGGAGTGCGAGATCCGCGGGTTGGAGGGCGGGGCGTGTGTAGAGGCGGTTCCAGGTGGCCGCGGCGGCCTGGACGTCGGCAGGACCGGCGGCCGTGCCGTGAGCGGGCCGGTCTCCTGCTCCGGCCAGTTCGCGGAAACGGGGGTCGGACAGGTAGTTCCCGATGCCGTGACCGTGCTGGAAGGGGAAGAACCCGGAACCGAGTTCGCGGGTGCGCCAGCCCGCGACGTGGCAGTCCCCCTGGAGGACGACGGCGGCATAACCGGCGTTCTCCGCCCGCTCGATGAGCGAGCGGGCGAGCTTCTCGTCGTCGGGCCAGGCGAACTGGAACCAGCGTCGGCCGTCGGGGGCGGCCTCGGCGACCTCCTCCAGGGAGGTCGAGGTCGCGGAGGACAGCACCTGGACGACACCCGTGGCGGCGGCGGCCCGAGCCGCCGCCCGCTCGGCTTCGGGGTGGGCGAGATCGGCCACCCCGGCAGGGGCCAGCATCACCGGCATGGCCATGGGCGTGCCCAGCACCGTGCACGAGGGGACCGTGGGCCTTCCGTCTCGCAGGATCCGGTAGTTCAGCCCCCAGCGTGTGAAGGCGTGCTCGTTGGCGGTCACGGTGCGCTCCCGTCCGGCGCCCCCCGCGATGTAGTCGAAGTGGGGCGCCGGGAGAGCCGCGCGGGCCGCGTCCTCCAGTCCCTGCACGGTGAACGGGAAGGGGATTCCGCCTGCGGCGAAGACCTGGCTCTGGTAGCCACCTGCGTAGGGCAATCGGGACTCCTGTTGTGAATGATCCTGCTGCTGCCCGGCGGCGGGCACGGCGTCCGGGCGTGGGCCTGTCGTGTCCTGCGGGACACTGACGGCGGTGGGCGGGTGTCTCCTTTGCTGCGTCGGGAGGGCGGGCGGCGGGCATGCGAGGTGCCTCGCCGGACGTGGGACACCGGCGGCCCTGCGGACTCCCGGGGTGAACCTGCTGAAGGCCAGGCGTTCGGGCTCGGCGTGGGAACGTCCTCGTCGGCCGGGCGCGCAACCTCACACCGCCGTGCTGCGGCACTGATCCCCTGTGCGGCTCCCCGCCGGGGCGGTGATGGGCTTCCGGCGGTCGGCGGCGGAAGGCCGGAACCGGAGTCCCCGTCAACTACCGACGGCTGTCCCGGGGCGGGCGGCCCGTGCCGTTCGTGGGCGCCGTATCAGCCGGCCAGGCGACGGATCAGCCGGGTGCGGGAGGACGGACGCTGTCGGCTCCGGGCCGCTTCGGGACCTGACGTCCGTGATGTTGTTCCGTGGCGTGTCGAGGCCGAGGCGAACGGGCCTCCCGAGCAGTTGTCAGCGATCGCGGTGGGCCCGTCGGCCTTCTGGTCGATCATGTGCCCGCCGCTGTCCGGCACGGCACGCCCCAGGTCCGAGCCGGCCGGCCCCGACCACTGGGGACGGACCGGTGGGTCGCCGCGCAGCTGCCCGGGCCGGGGCAGGTGCTGGCCGGACAGAGACCGGTGCGCTTGCTCTTCAGCCGGTACGAGCAACCCACTTCCGGGGTCACCACAGACCTCATCCGTTCCCCTCCGCGCATGACACAAGACAACACCGAGAAGCTACACATCGTGCGCGATCGGCAACAGGCGCAGGTTTCGGCCGCAGGCCGGAACGGTGACCTTGACAGGCCGCGGCATGGCGAACGAAACAGCCTCGGACTCGGCCGGCGGCGTCAGATTGGCGGAGCCTCCGTGAGCAGGCGGTCCACGGCGGCAAGCTCGGCGCCCTCCAGCGGCGGGACGTCCAGCAGGCCGAGGTTCTGGTCGAGCTGGGTCACGCTGCTGGCACCGACCAGCACGGAGGTGACACGGGGATCGCGCAGCACCCAGGTCAGGGCGAGCTGCGCGAGAGTCTGGCCGCGATCCCGGGCGAACGTGTTCAGCGACCGCAGCAGGGCGAGCCGGTCGGCGGTGAGCGAGTCGCGCTTCAGGAAGTGGCCGAGCGCCATACGGGAACCGGCCGGAACACCGTTCAGATAGCGGTCCGTGAGCTGCCCCTGCGCAAGAGGCGAGTAGGCGATGACTCCGGCACCTGCCTCGGCCGACGCGGTGATCAGGCCGTTGCGCTCGATGGTCCGGTCGAGCATGTTGTAGGCGTGCTGGTTGAGGAGCAGGGGTGTGCCCAGTTCCTTCAGCACTCGGGCCGCGCGGGCCATCTGCTCGGGAGCGTAGTTGGAGAGCCCGGCATAGCGGGCCTTGCCCTGGCGGACGGCTGTGGCGAGTGCGTCGGCCGTCTCCTCGACAGGGGTGTCCGCGTCCGGCCGGTGGGAGTAGAAGACGTCGACGTGATCCAGCCGCATCCGTGCCAGCGACCGGTCGAGGCCGGCGAGCAGGTGCTTGCGCGAGCACCCATGGCCGTACGGACCGGGCCACATGTCATTGCCCGCCTTGGTGGCGACGAACAGCTCATCACGGTAGGGGCGGAAGTCCTGGACGAACAGCGTGCCGAAGTTCGTCTCGGCGGCGCCGTGCGGCGGGCCGTAGTTGTCCGCGAGGTCGATGTGGGTGACACCCCGGTCGAAGGCCCGGCGGAGGATGGCGCGTTGGGTCTCCAGCGGGGTGGTGTGCCCGAAGTTGTGCCACAGGCCCAGGGACACCCTGGGCAACGGGACACCGCTGCGGCCGCACCGCTGGTACCGCATGGTGGTGTATCGGTCGTCTGCGGCGAGGTGGGGGTCCTGCGTCACGTCTTCCTGCTCCAAGCGGTACCGGGGCTGGTGAGGCCGACGGGACTTTCGGGGTGGGACGGGGTGGGCGGCCGGCGGGTGGAGCGTACCCACCGGGCCGTCACGTGACGCGGGGTCGCGGACGCAGCCGACGACGCCCGTGGCGCTCAAGGGCGGCAGACGGTGCCGGGTTCCGGCGCGGCCGGGGCCACGAGCTGCGGGACGGTGACGAAGGTGAAGCCGCGCCTCTTGAGTTCGTCGATGATGCCGGGGACGGCGGGGACGTTGCCGTCGTGGATGTCGTGCAGGAGGATGATGCCGTCCTTGTCGGCCCCGTCCAGCGTGCGCTGCCGTATGAGATCGGAGTCGGCGGTGGCGCAGTCCTCGGCGGTGACGCTCCACAGGTCCTGGGAGAGGCCGAGTTCGCGGCTGGCCTCGGACACCTTCTCGTCGGCACGCCCCTGGGGCGGGCGCATCAGCGTGGGCTTGCGGCCGGTCAGGCGCTCGGTCGCCTCCTGGGTGCGGCCCGGTTCGTCGCGTATCCCGTCCGGTTCGAGGTCGGTCATGATGCGGTGGGTCCAGGTGTGCTTCGCGACCTCGTGGCCCTCGGCGGCAATGCGGCGTACGGCCTCGGGGTGGCGGCCGACGTGCTTGCGGCCGAGAAGGAAGAACGTGGCGGGAACCTGTTTCTCTGTCAGGATGTCCAGGAGCCGGGGGGTGTCCTTGCCGGGACCCGCGTCGAAGGTGAGCGCGATGCACCTGGCCTTCCGGCAGTCGGCCTGTCCGGTCGGCTCACCCTTGGCATCGTCCCTGACGTCGGCGGGGGCGACGGTGCCGGAGCGTCGCGGTGAGGATGGCCGGGTTGAGGGCGCGGCGGAGTCGCGGGCGGGAACACGGATGCACGTGTGCTGTTCACTTCCGAGGTGCGCGGACAGCCCCGTTCGGGTCATGAGCCGCACACCCCGCATCGCATATACACGCCACGCATACCGGCCTGCGCGACCGGCCACGGCCGTCCCTCGTGCGGGCTCTCAGCGGGGTGCGAGCAGCAGGCGGGACTCCTTCTCGTGCTCGCCGGAGACGTACTCGGTGGAGCGGACCTCGAAGAGCTGCTCCAGGACCTTCTCCACCTCCGTCACGGCCTGGTGGTCGCCGGTCAGCAGGGCTTCCACGGGGGCGGTGAGGCGAGGGGCTCCGGCCGCCACACCCGGGCGGTGGGCGGAGCTGTCGAAGGTGGCCATCCAGACGGTGGGCTCCCGCCCCGCCGGGCGCCTGACCGGCACGACGGGTTCCTCGGAGGCCTCGAAGACATGGTCCAGGGCGTCGAAGACCACTTCCGCCTGTGCGCGACCGCAGTCGCTGAGCTGGACGGTGACGTCGTGGTCCGCGGGGTGGTCCGACGGGGCGCTGCGGTCACTGGTCATGGGGTTCTCCAGGTCTCTCCGGGCCGGGCTGCCGTACACCCCATCCCGCCACGGATGCCGCCGGACTGCCACTCCAGCGGGGCCCGGGGCACGCGGGCCGGGCCGGCTGGCCGCGTGGGGCGGAGCGGGGTACGAAGGACGTGCGGTGGAGCCGAGGCACTCGGGAGGCCGGTATGCCGGATCGGGACGACGGAGCCCCCGGTGCCGGAGAGGGGCCCGGGCCCGGGTCGGGACAGGGAGCGGGGAAGGAGCCCGGGAGGAGGGCCGGGGAGGAGGCTTCCGTTCCTGTCGGGCGGGAGAGGGAGTCCTGGCGGGAGGGCGGGCTGGTGCGGGGGCGGCACGAGACGCCCGAGGAGCGGGCGGACCGGCGCTGGACCGAACTGGTGCAGGAGATCCGGGTCGCCCAGACGGGCGTGCAGATCCTGTTCGGCTTTCTGCTGACCGTGGTGTTCACACCGCGCTTCGTCGAGCTGTCGGATGCCGACCGAAGCCTGTACGTCACGACGATCGTGCTGGCGGCGGCCGCGACGGGGGCGCTCATCGGGCCGGTGTCGTTCCACCGGATCGTGGCCGGTCGGAGGATCAAGCCGCAGACCGTCCAGTGGGCCTCGCGGCTGATCTTCCTGGGACTGGTGCTGCTGCTGGCGACGATGGTCTCGGCACTGCTCCTGGTCCTCCGGGTGGCTTCGGACGACGGGTTTGTGCCGTGGCTGGTGACGGGGGTGGCGGCGTGGTACCTGCTGGCGTGGTTCGTCCTGCCGCTGTGGGCGCGGCACCGCTATACGACGCGGGACTGACTACCCGTTGCCGGATTGCGGGACACCGGGTCCCGGGGGGCAGGTCCGAGGTGCGCCGCCGGTGAGGACGTGGGCGATGGTGTCGGCCTGGGCGGCGGCCTTGTCGGGGCGGTGGCGAACGACGCGGGCGAAGCGGAGGGTGACGCCGGCGGGATAGCGCGGGGAACGCTGGAGTCCGTCGTACGCGATCTCGACGACGAGTTCGGGGCGTACGCGGACGGTGGAGCCGTCGTCGGAGAGGGCGAGTTCGCTCAGACGGGCGGTCTGCCAGCCGAGCATGCTGTCGGTGAGTCCCTTGAAGGTCTTGCCCAGCATGACGAAGGTGCCGTCGGGAGCCCGGGCGCCCAGATGCAGGTTGGAGAGCAGACCGGTGCGGCGTCCGTGGCCCCATTCGGCGGCGAGGACGACCAGGTCCAGCGTGTGGACCGGTTTCACCTTGAGCCAGGAGCGGCCTCGGCGGCCCGCGGTGTAGGGGGCGTCGAGGGCCTTGGCCATGACGCCTTCGTGGCCGCGGCGGAGGGCGGCGGCGAAGAACGCCTCCGCCCGCTGCCGCTCCACGGGGTCTGCCGGGTCCGTGACGACGGTGCGGCGTACGCGCAGGCGTTCGGGGACGAGGCGGCCGAGGGCGTCGTGCCGCTCGTGGCCGGGACGGTCTAGGAGACTGTCACCGTCGGCGGCGAGCACGTCGAAGAAGACGGGGGCCACGGGCCGTGCGGCTGCGGCAGTGGGCACGTCGACACGGGAGCCCACGCGCGAGGCGATGTCCTGGAACGGCACCGGCCGGCCGCGCGGGTCCAGGGCGATCACTTCGCCGTCGAGGATGAAATTGTCGCCGGGCAGGTTCCGGGCGATCTCGCGGACCTCCGGGAGGCGGTCGGTGATCTCGTCGAGCGAGCGGGTGTAGACGTGGATGTCGTCGCCCTGGCGGTGGACCTGCACGCGGACGCCGTCGAGCTTCTCCTCGACGGCGCACGGTCCGAGGACGGCGAGGGCCTCGGGGACGCTCTTCGCGGTGTGGGCGAGCATGGGCTGTACGGGGGTGCCGACACGCAGCCGGAACGTTTCGAGGGCGGCGGGGCCCCGGGTGAGCACGGCCTGGCCCACACGGGGCAGGGAGCCGTCGAGCATGACGGCGCGCCGTACGTCGGCGGCGGAGGCGCCCGAGGCCTTCGCCACGGCTTCCAGGGCGATGGCGTCGAGGGCACCCTGGCGTACCTCTCCGGTGATCAGGCGGGCGAGGAAGCGCTGCTCGGGTGCGGTGGCGGCGGCCATGAGGTCCAGGAGGACACGCTGCCGCCCGGCCCGGGAGCCCGGCCCGGTGGCCTGGGCCAGTGCGTCGAGGGCATGGCCCGTGTCGGTCACGGTGAGCGTGGCGTGTCCGGCGGGCGGGATGTGTGCCCCGAGACTGCGCCAGCCGACGCCGATACGGCCCTGCGGGAGGCGGCCCGCCAGGTAGGCGATGACCAGCGGGGCCTCGGCGGGCGAGGTCGCGGCGAACAGCTCGGCCAGCACGGCGATCTTCCCGGAGCGCGCGGAGGCCGCGGCGACCTGCTCGGACACGTGGGCCAGTCGGGCGAGCAGCATGCGCCCATGGTGCCCGGCGCTCCCCCGCCCCGCACCCGGGGCGGGCCGGGCGGCGGTCAGGCCGGGCGGCGGGTCGCGAGCCGTCTCCGGAATGTTGTGACGAGGTAGGTCGCGGGTCTCCCTTCTTTTACTCAACTCCCCTATTTTTTGGGGGCTTCGGGATGCCGACGGATTGCAGGGGGAGCTTGTGCGCGCGATTTCACGGATGTCCGCAGGTGCCGTGACCCTCGTCGTCGCGGGGGCAACGGCGCTGGGGGTCCCTTCTCCGGTCACGGCCTCGGACACCGGCAGGCTGTCGTACGCGGCGTCCACGTGGGTGGGTGTCCACAACGCGTACGAGAAGGACAAGTACCGGTACTTCGCGGACGCCCTGGACTCGGGGGCAGGGATGCTGGAGCTGGACGTGTGGACCAACGTCTTCGGCCGGTCCTGGCGGGTCTCGCATGACAACCCCTTCGGCAACGACAACAACTGCGAGAACGCCCGGCACCCGGGCGAACTGCGCAGCGGGCCGCGCAACCAGGATCTCGGCGGGTGTCTCGCGGACATCCGGGCCTGGCACGACGCCCACCCGGGGCACCCGCCGGTGCTCCTGAAGCTCGAGCTCAAGGACGGCTTCATGAGCCGGTACGGGCGCGGTCCCGCCGAGCTGGACGCGCTGCTGTCGCAGCGCCTCGGAGACGCGCTGTTCCGGCCGGCCGACCTGCTGCGGGGGCACGCCGACCTGGACACCGCGGTGCGGGCGGACGGCTGGCCGGCCCGGTCCGCCATGGCCGGGAGGTTCGTGGTCGAACTCATTCCGGGAACACTGGAGGAGGGAAACCCGGCAGACTCCCTGTGGACCGACCGTGAGTACGCCGAGCACCTCCGGAGTCTGGCCGCCGGGGGCCGGCTCGGGGAGGCGGCCGCCTTCCCGGCGGTTCACGGCGCCGAAGCCGGTGACCCCCGGATACGGTACGGGGACGCGGGGCTGCGGCCCTGGTTCGTGGTCTTCGACGGGGGCGCCTCCACCTACGCGGGAGGCACGGTCGACACCGCGTGGTACGCGCGGCGGAACTACCTGGTGGTCATGACGGACGCGCATCGGGTGGCTCCGGTCATCGACGGCACCCGTCCGACCGAGCAGGAGGCCCTGGATCGCGTGGACCTGCTGGCGGGACGGCACGCCAGCGTCGTATCGGCCGACTGGTACCCGCTGCCTGACGTGCTGTCGGTGGTCGTGCCGCGGGGCGCCTTCTAGGGTTCCGCCTGTGTACCGCGCCGAGCGGGCGGGCGCGCGGTCCGACGGCGCCGCCCGGTCCGCAGCGGCGGAAGGGCCTCCCCGGCTGGGCCGGGCCGGGGAATGACGCGATGGCCGCGGCGCGTGCCCGGGGGCCGTCGGTCTGCCGCACGAAGGGGCCCGGGGCTGCAGGCCCGCCGGGGCTGCGACGTCCGTCACCTCCGGCGTCCGGCCGTGACCGCACGTCGTGGGGCGGCCTGCCCGCGAGCAGTGATCCGTGGCGGGTGGGGGCGGCGCGGATGCCGTCCGCGAGATACAGCGGGGCGACGGCCCGGCAGCGACTGAGGCCGTTGCCGAGGAGGGTGAGATGGCCGGTGCGGGCCGGTGGGACGAGACGGTCGCCGGTCGATGCCGACGAGTTCGGCGGTCCGGGCGGTGCCGATCATGCGGACACGGACGAGCAGGCCGTCGGGGAAGTCGGGTGCCGCGCGCAGCCGGTCGGCCTGGCCTTGCGGTACGGGTCGGCGGCTGCCCGCGGTGCCGGGGGCGGCGCGGACGGGGCCGGGGCACAGCGAGGGTGAAGCTGGCCCTCCGCAGGGCGAGTTGCTGCGCACGGTCCCGGACCAGGGTGTGTGGGGGTGTTGGACTGCCCCCGGCACCTCCGCCCTCCGCGTCGAGGCGATCACGTGCGTGATCACTCCATGCGACGACGGCGGTGCACACCGGACACGCCCGCTGAACCTGTGGACGACCGCCTCCGTGGACAACCGGTGCGCGGTGAGGTCACGGCGCACGGCGCGGGGAGGGCCGGCGCGCCGCGACCGCCAGGTGTTCACCGACCCGGTTGACCATCAGCGTCATCTCGTAGGCGACTTGGCCGACGTCCGCGTCGGAGGTGGCGAGAACCGCCAGACAGCTTCCCTCGCCCGCCGCGGTGACGAACAGCAGCGCGTCATCGAACTCGACCATGGTCTGGCGGGCCCGGCCGACCCTGAAGTGGCGGCCGGATCCGCGGGCGAGGCTGTGCAGTCCAGAGCAGACCGCCGCGAGGTGCTCGGCGTCCTCCCTCGGCAGATCGCTGTTGGTGCCCGTGACCAGCCCGTCGTTCGACAGCACCAGGACATGGCGTACGTGTGCCACACGCTTGGTCAAGTCGTCCAGCAGCCAGTCGAGTTCCTTGTCGAGCGCCATGCTCGCCCCTCCCCGTTCGCGTGTCCCCGTTCCCCCGTGTCGGCGTAAGCCTTACCCACGGAGATGGGCGGGGCAAGCACTCTCCAGGACACCGAGTCACCGTTCCGATACGTGGCGGATACAGCCGTCAGGCCGTCGGTCAGGACACCGATTCGAGGATGCGGGCGGTGTGTACGCGCCCGGCGTGTTCGACGAGACGGATGAGGACCTCCTTCCCGGAGGCCCGCTCACGGGCGTCGCACAGCACGACAGGCGTACCCGGGTCGAGGTCCAGGGCCTTCCCGACATCCTCCGGCCGGAAGTCGCGGGCTCCGGGAAAGCGGTTGACGGCGACCAGGAACGGAATGCGGCGGTGCTCGAAGTAGTCGACGGCGGGGAAGCAGTCCTGGAGGCGTCGGGTGTCGGCCAGGACGACGGCGCCGAGGGCGCCCTGGGCGAGTTCGTCCCAGAGGAACCAGAACCGTTCCTGCCCGGGGGTGCCGAACAGGTAGAGGGACAGGCCCGAACGGATGGTGATGCGCCCGAAGTCCATGGCCACGGTGGTCGTGGTCTTCCGGTCCACTCCCCCGGTGTCGTCGACGGTCTGTCCGGCCGCGCTCAGCCGCTCCTCGGTGCGCAGCGGGCGGATCTCGCTGACCGCTCCGACCAGCGTGGTCTTTCCGACTCCGAAGCCCCCGGCCACGAGGATCTTCAGGGCCATGAAGTCGGTGTCAGAGCGCTCGGAGGCCATTGATCACTTCTCTCAGGATCTGCTCGTCGGGGAGCTGGGTGGCGGGTGCGGGGCGGGTGACGCGGATGAGCCCGGATTCCAGGAGGTCTCCGAGGAGGACTCGGACGACGCCGACGGGCAGGTCGGCCTCAGCGGCGAGGTCGGCGACGGACTGGGGCTCGGCGCGGCACCGGGCGAGCAGGGTGTGCTGTTCGGGCCCGAGCACGGCCTCGTCGCCCCCTTCGGGCAGCGGCTCGACGGTCGCGGTGACGAGGGCGATCAGGTCGAAGCGGGCGGTGTGCGGGCCGGGCCGGGTACGGCCGCCGGTCATGGCGTACGGGCGGACGAGCGGCCCGGCCTCGGCGTCGTACCAGCGGCGTGCGGCCGGTGACGGACCGGCGGGCCCGGCATGGGGCAGGGTCATGGGCGGCCGGCTGCCTTCGGCCAGCCCGCGGTGGGCGGGGCTGCGGCGTGAGGGGCCTGGTCGCGGGGTGCGGTGCGCAGGTGTTCCCCGACCCGCTTGACGAGGCGGGCCATCTCGTACGCGATGAGGCCGATGTCCGCGGACGCGGAGCTGAGGACCGCCAGGCAGGAGCCCTCCCCCGCGGTGACGACGAAGAGGAACGCCTCGTCCATCTCGACCATGGTCTGGCGGACGTCTCCGGTGCCGAAGTGGCGGCCGGTGCCCTTGGCGAGGCTGTGGAAGCCGGAGGCGACGGCCGCCAGGTGCTCGGCGTCCGCGCGGGCCAGTGCGCTGGAGGTGCCCACGGGCAGGCCGTCGCTGGAGAGGACGACGGCGTGGTGGACCTCGTGCACGCGGGAGGCGAGGTCGTCCAGCAGCCAGTCGAGACCGCCGCCGCCCTGGGGCGGCCGCGTGGCGGAGCTCTCGTGCGCGATCATCCTTCTTCTCCTTCGCTTCCGCGGACGGTGGTCCGGGGCCGGGGGTGGGTGTGGGCTTCGAGGCCGGTATGGGGGTGGGGTGCCGACGGGGTGTGGGGGCGGGTTCCCGGAGCGGTTCCGCCGCCACGGGTCCAGCCCGCGCGGTAGGCCGCCATGCGGGCCCTGGCCTCTTCGGGGGTGCGTTCGCGTGGCCGGCCCGTCCCGGAGGCCGGGGTGGGGTCCGGGGCGTTGGAGGGTGCCTGGCGCAGCTGGGGCGCCAGGCTGGCCTGGCGGGTGCGGCGTGGCAGGCCGGGGACCGGATCGGCCGGTTGCCGCGGGCCGTGCGGCCCGACGGGAGAGGCGGGAGCGCCGGTCGGGGTCGGGGGCGCGGGGCGGGCGGGTGCGGTGGGCGTGTCTAGGGGTGAGGGGGCGGGCTCCGGGAGGTCCGCCCGGCATGCTGGGGCGGGTGCTGTGGCGGGTCCGGGGGTGTGAGGCTGGGCGGCGTGCCGGTGGGGCGTGCCGACGAGACTCGGGAGCGGCGCCGGGGGCGCGGCGGCGGTGGGCCCGGAATGCGGAACGGACGCTGCGGCTGTGCGCGCGGCCGGGGCCGGGAGGGGCGCCGGGAATCGGTCGGCACCGGAACATCCGGGGAGGCCGGGCGGGGGTACGGCGGCCCGGACGGCGGCCTCCTCGGGTGCTCCTGCGGCGAGAGCGCCCTGGAGCAGATCGGTGGGGAGCAGGACGACGGCGGTGATGCCTCCGTAGGGTGAGGGCCGCAGCTGGACCTTGATTTCGTGCCGGGTGGACAGCCTGCTGACGACGAACAGCCCGAGGCGGTCGCTGTCGAAGAGGTCGAGGTCCTCGGAGTGCGCGATGCGCTGGTTGGCGTCGGCCAGGGCCTGCTTGCCCATGCCGAGCCCCCGGTCCTCGATCTCCAGGGCGTAGCCGTTGCCGACGGGTTCGCCGCTGACGCGGACCTTGGTGTGCGGCGGGGAGAACTGGGCGGCGTTCTCGATGAGTTCCGCGAGGAGGTGGGTGAGGTCCGCGACCGCTCCGCCGACGACCGCCGTCTCGGGGAGAGGCCGTACGTCCACGCGCGCGTAGTCCTCGATCTCGGAGACGGCGGCTCGGACGACGTTGGTGAGAGGCACCGGGGTGCGCCACGCGCGGCCGGGGGCGGCGCCGGAGAGGATGATCAGGCTCTCGGCGTGCCGGCGCATCCGGGTGGTGAGGTGGTCGAGGCGGAAGAGGTCGCCGAGTTCGTTGGGGTCGTCGGCACGGCGTTCCATGCTGTCGAGCAGGGTGAGCTGCCGGTGGACGAGGACCTGGCTGCGGCGGGCGAGGTTGACGAAGACTCCGGAGATCCCCCCGGCGAGTTCGGCCCGTTCCGAGGCGGCGCCGAGCGCGGCCCGGTGGACGGTGGAGAGGGCTTGCCCGACCTGGCCGATCTCGTCGGTCGCGGGCCGTCGTGGCGGCGCCTCGCGGTCGATGTCGATCTCCTCTCCGGCGCGGAGGCGGCGCATCGCGCGCGGGAGGTCGCGGTGGGCGATCCCGAGGGCGGAGTTGCGCAGGCCGACGAGGTCGATGACGAGGCCGCGACCGATCCGTACGGAGATGACGAGGGAGGCGGCGACGGCGGCGAGGCCGAGGAGGACCGCGGAGCCCGCCGGGGTGAGGACGGCCTCGGCGAGGGGGTGGTCCTGGCCGATGGAGGCCTGGCGGGTCTCGGTTTCCAGCGCGGTCAGGGCCGTCCGGACGGCACTGTGGACGGGGTCCCAGGACGCGGCCGGGGTGGCGGTGGCCGCGCGGCGGCCGGCGGGGGCGGCGGTGATCCTGTCCTCGGCGGCCGTGAGTCGGCGGTACGTTTCTGCGGTGGTGAGAGCGTCCCCGGTGGCGCGGGCCGACGCCGGGAGGTCGGCCGTGGCGGACTGCAGCAGGGTGCGGCGGGCGTCAGCGGCAGAGGTGAAGGCCCGGTGGCGGTCCGCGGGGAACTCGCCGGTGAGGTGAGCGGTGGTGAGCAGGGCGTCTTCGCGGGACAGCAGTTCGCGGGCCTGGGCGATTTCCAGTGCGACGCGCGCATGGGCGCCGTGCTGTGTGTCGGGGAGTGCGGTGAGGGCGCCGGAGACCGCGAGCCCCTCGGTGATGGTGGTGGTGTAGCCGTCGTAGAGGCGTTTCATGGCGGTGGCTCGGGACTGCGCTGAGCCACCGGTGGTCCTGGCCTGCGTGCGCAGGGCCTCGAGTTCCCGGGTGGCGCCGGTGAAGCGGCGCACTCGGTCGGCCACTTCGGCCGGCAGACCGCCCGCGTCGGCCGTGGTGTGCCGGCCGCCCAGGCGGAGCCGTCCCAGCGCGGTGTCGGTGTCGCGGATGCTCTGGTCCAGTTCGGCGGTGCTTGTGGCGTCGGGGGCGGCCAGACCGCGCAGAGCGTCGCGGCGTTCCTCCTGAAGAGCCGTGACGGCGTCTGCGACCGGGGTTCCCACACGCTCGTCCGCCAGTTGGGCCTCCCGCAGGCGGGCCACGTCCTGGGCGGTGGTGACCGTGGCGAAGCCCCACAGGGCGAGCAGGGAGACGACGGGGACCATGAGCAGGGAGATGATCCGGGCGCGTACGGTTCGGGCGGGCCGGGGGTTTCCTCCTGTGCCGCGCCCGGATGCGGCCCGGGATCCCGGCCGGGCAGCCAGCCTGGGGGCGGGGCGCTCCCTGCTGTCGGTGGGGCCGGAGGACGCGGCGTGGGCGCGGCGGCCTCTTGGGGCCGCCTGGGTGGGTGCCGTGGGCGGTGGGGCGGCGGTGTGGGGCTCACGGGGTGTGGGCATGGTGTTGTCTCGTTCCGGTGCGGGCGGCGTGGGAGCGGGCGGATTACGGCTGGGGCTGCGGGTGCCGGTCCGGCTGGGGCCGTTGCCGCGGCTGCCGCCGTGGTTCGTACCGTGCCTCGTGGTCCCGGCCTTCGCCGTCGGCGTGGTGTGCCACCGACGCGTAGGCGGCGCGTTCGCCCGCAGTCGGGGAGAGGGCGACGAAGGCGGAGGTCAGGAAGAGGTACGAGCCGAGGCCGACGGCAAGCGGGAAGATGAACTGCATGGCGGTGGCGCCGGTGAGCGGCTCGGGTGAGGGTGCGACGTCCACGGTCACGGCGAGCATGCCCGTGTAGTGCATGCTGCTGACGGCGACGCCCATGACGAGGGAGGCCGCCGCGACGGCGACGGGGGTGCGGATGTTGAGCGCGGCCCACAGCGCGGCGGTGGCGGCGGCGACGGCGATCACGACGGAGAGGGCGACGAGCAGCGGGTCGTAGCGGACGCTGCCGTGGAGGCGGAGGGCGGCCATGCCGAGGTAGTGCATGCTGGCCACGCCGAGCCCGGTGGTCAGTCCGCCGACGAGCAGGGACATGCGGTGGTCGCCGTGGCCCGGTGCGGCGGGATCCGGATGGGCTTCGGGTCCGTCCGCGTGTTCGGAACGGGCCCTGTCGCGGACCCGGTTGTGTCCTCGGCTGTGGCCGACGGCGAAGACCCCGGCACCCACGACGAGGATCGCGACGAGCAGGCTGAGAAGGGTCAGCGGCACGTCGTAGCGGATCTCGGTGCCCGTGACGGTGAAGCCGAGCATGGCGATGAAGTGCATCGTCCAGATGCCCGTACCGATCGCGGAAGCCGCGGTGAGGAGCCAGTTGCGGCGGGAGGCGCCGGAGGTCTCCAGGGCGCGTACGGTGCAGCGCAGGCCCAGGGCGGCTCCCGCGCAGGCCATCGCGTACGACAGCAGGGGGGTCAGCCAGCCGAAGGCGGCGTGGTCCAGGTGTCCCATGGCCGGACCGTAGTCACGCTGGTGGCGCATGAGCGGCGCGCATTTCGAAAACTGACGGAATACGACAACGAGACGTCCACCAGCGATCACGACGGGCCGAACCTGCGCGCAGGCGATCGACCGGGGCGGTGAGGGATCATGGGCTCATGAGCGATGACCACACGGACGTGCAGACGGCTCGGCGGGATCAGGCGATTCACGAGGTCCAGGAGTTCTTCACGGAGCGCGCGGCCGACTGGGACAGCCGCTTCCCCGACGACGGCCCCGCCTACGCGGCGGCCGTGGCGGACATGGGGCTGCGGCCGGGCGGCGCCGTCCTCGACGCGGGCTGCGGGACCGGGCGGGCGCTGCCCGCGCTGCGGGAGGCGGTGGGACCGTCGGGCACGGTCGTCGGACTGGATGTGACGCCGGCGATGCTGGCGGCGGCCGTACGGGCGGGCCGGGACGGAAGCGGGCGGCTGCTGCTCGGGGACGTGGGGCGGCTGCCGCTGCGCGACGGGGCCCTTGACGGGGTGTTCGGCGCGGGGCTGGTCTCACATCTCGGCCAACCGGCCGAGGGGCTGCGGGAGCTGGCTCGGGTGGTGCGGCCGGGCGGGCGGCTGGCGCTGTTCCATCCGGTCGGGCGGGCGGCACTCGCGGCCCGGCACGGCCGGCCCGTCACTGACGACGATCTGCGGGCCGAGCCCCGGCTCCGTCCGCTGCTGGCCGCTTCGGGGTGGCGCATGATCTCGTACGAGGACGTGGACGCGCGCTTCCTGGTGCTGGCCGACCGCGAGGACTGAGCGGGCGCCCGCCCCGGCACCCGCCGGACACGGGTTCGGGGCGACCGGGCTCTGCGGGCGCTCCTCCCCTGTGAGCGCCCTCGTGCGCGCGGAGGTCTCGACGTAGGGGTTACCGGCTGGTTAGGGTGCGCCCCACCGGTCCTCGTGGGGCCGGTGTACCGGGACGACGGGAGGCCGCCGTGACCAGGACGGGCGAGGACACCGGCGCGGGCGGGGCCGGCAGCGCCGCCGTGGGTGGCGCGGACGCGGACGACGACTCGCTCTACGTGCTCACCGCCGTACTGCTGACGCCGGCACGGTTTCCCAGCGTGCTCGGTGACGACTATCCGCAGGCCTGCCGGGCGCTGGGGCTTGAGCCGTACGCCGAGGGCTACGGGCTGGTGCTGGGCCAGGACGGCGCGGGCGCCCGCTGGACGGTGGCCGTGGACGATGTGTCGCTGGTCGCCGTCGCGATCGCCGCGTGGGACTGCGGCATGGAGTACGACCTGTCGCCGGACGGGGACAGTGTGGTGTGCGCACTGCCGGGGTGGCCGCTGGACCTGTCGGTGGCCGCGCCCGGCGTGCCCCCGCCGCACGACCCGGCGCCGGAGCCCGACGGGCCCGCGCCGCTCGCGCCGCCGGACAGCGGGGCGTGGGGGGCCGCGCAGCGGCGACTGGGCGCCGACGAGATCGCGCTGCAGTGGGCCGGATGGCGGGAGCAGCTGGGCGACGGCGACTTCGCCCCGCCGAGGGACGAGCCGTCGGGGACGGCTGAGACCGCGGCCGCAGCGGCTCCCGGGACGGGCGGCACGACGGGAGGGGGCCCGGGGCGCGCCGCGGTACGGCGTGTTCTCGCCGAGGCGGGGCGCTATCTGGAGGATCCGCCGCCGCCCGGGCGCATACGTTCCACGTTCGCACCGGGCGGAGCGCGGCTGCTGCGGGTGGACGGGCCCGGCTGGTCCCTGGTGGCCAGGACCGACGACATCGCCTTCGTGCTGCTGGACGAGCGGCCCCGTGAGGTGCTTCCGGTCGGCAGGGGCACGTGGCTGCCCGCACTCCTCGCGGGCCTGGACGCCATGGCGGTGCGGCCGGGCTGAACCCATTTGAGGCCGGGGGCTCAGCCCGGTGGGTGCCGGGGCGGGCGGTCCGGGGTCAGCGGCCGAGTTCCTTGCGGGAGAGGTGGCGCAGCCTGCGCCGCTGGCCCGGGTCCAGGGCCAGGTAGGCGACCACCGGTATGCCGACGACGACCAGCAGCGACATCCAGAAGCCGATCAGCGGCATGAGCAGCAGCCCGACGGCCACTCCCCCGATTACGATCTTGGTCCTCGTCGTCATGGCGACGCCTCCTTCGCGGGTGCGGTGGCGCGACCGCGCCGCTCCCCGACCAGTGAACGCACGGCCGGGACGCACGGTTCCAGCCTGCCGTGCCACTCCTCACCGCCATCGTGACGCAGCTCACGCACGGAAGGCATCCTTCCGCTGGCACTCGGCTGTACTGTCGGCCGCTCCGACCTACTAGTCAAATTTGAGGAATGCGTCAGCACTGTGCCATGGGACTCCACTCTCACCGGACTTGCCCGCTGCTCCACCGTCTTCCTGCCCGGCGATCCCCCGCGCGCCGGCCGCCTCGCCTTCCTGCTGTCTGACCCCAACCCGCCCCGGGCCGATGGCCGGGTCGAAGAAGTGGTCGTCGTCGACGACGATGCCCGGCCCGGCCGTGGGGACGCGCTGACGGTGCCCGTCCGTGACGCTCTGCCGCTGCTGGTGCGGGCACGAACCGCGCCCGACGCGTCGCCGTCCGCGGCGTTCTGGGGCGCCGCGGTCCTGCTCGGCCTCCATCTGGTCGCCCGGGGCCGACTGCTGCCCGGGCTGAGCGCCGCCGGGTACGACGCCTGGCGGGCGGGTCCGCTCGGCCGCGAGGACCGGGAACAGCTCAGCCGGCTCGCCGCGTCGATGCCGCCGACGGCCCACGCGGTACCTGTGGGCTCGGCTCCCGACGGGATCCCCCTGCTGCCGGATCCCGAGGCGCATCTGCGGGCGTTCCTGGACTCCGTGGCGGATGTGCTGCCCCGTACCCCCGCCGCGCCGCTCGCGGTCGGCGGCCCGGCGTTCGCGGCCGACGAGCCCCGGCTGATGCCAGGGCTGCGTGCCTGGGCGGCGGAGGTGGCGGCCGGGCTGGGCACCGGCGTACGGCTGTCGCTGCGGATCGAGGCGACAGGCCTCGACGGCGGAGGCGGCGAGGGGGAACCGCCACCCGTCCTCCGGGCCGTACCGCAGCTCCACAGTGTGCGTGACCCCGGCCTCGTCGCGGACGCCGCGGACGTCTGGTCCGGGGCGGCGGGTGAGGCGTTCGGGACGTCCGCGCGCGTGGAGGCGCTGCTGGCCCTCCGACGCGCGGCGCGCGTGTGGGAGGGGCTGTCCCCGCTGCTGTCGGCGGCTGTCCCGGCCGGGCTGGAGCTGGCCGAGCACGAGGTGGCGGAGCTGCTGGGCCCGGCGGGGCGGGCGCTGGGCCGTTGCGGCGTCCAGGTCCACTGGCCGAGGCGGCTGGCCCGGACGCTCACCGCGCGCGCGGTGGTCGGCCCCGAGGAGGACGGGACGCCCCGGGGCACGGGCGGGGGCCTACGGGACTCCCGGCTGCCCTCGCTCCTCTCCCCCGGCACACTGCTGGCCTTCGACTGGCGTTTCGCCCTCGGTGACGAGCCGCTGAGCCGTGCGGACCTGGACGCCCTCGCGGAGGCGGCGCGGCCCGTCGTACGGCTGCGGGACCGATGGGTGCTGGTCGACCCCGAGGAGGTGCGGCGGGCACGGGAGCACCGGAACCGGCAGGCCACCCCGGCCGAGGTGCTCGGCGCCGTGCTGACCGGCAGCACCGAGGCGGACGGCCGACAGGTCGAGGTGCGGCCCTCGGGGTGGCTGCGGGAGCTGCGCGACCGGCTGCTCACCGACCCCGGGACCGCAGCGTCGGACGACGGTCGGGGGGAGGGCGTCCGGCCGGACGGGCTCGCGGCCACACTGCGCGGCTACCAGGTCCGTGGGGTGGACTGGCTGTACCGGCTGACCTCGCTCGGGCTCGGCGCCTGCCTCGCGGACGACATGGGCCTGGGGAAGACGATCACCCTGATCGCGCTGCACCTACGCCGCCAGAAGGACGAGGACGCGGCCGGACCCACCCTGGTGGTCTGCCCCGCCTCGCTCATGGGCAACTGGCAGCGGGAGATCGAGCGGTTCGCACCCGGCACGCCGGTACGCCGCTTCCACGGCCCCGGCCGGGAGCTCCGGGGGTTGGGCCACGGCGCCGAAGCCGGGTTCGTCCTCACCACGTACGGCACGATGCGGCTGGACGCGGCCCGCCTCGCGCACGTGGACTGGGGCATGGTCGTCGCGGACGAGGCGCAGCACGTCAAGAACCCGTACTCGGCGACCGCCCGGCAGTTGCGGAGCATCGGCGGGCGGGCGCGCGTGGCGCTCACCGGCACGCCGGTGGAGAACAGCCTCTCCGAGCTGTGGGCGGTCCTCGACTGGGCGACACCCGGACTGCTGGGCGGCCTCGGCGCGTTCCGCAGGCGGTACGGGCCGGCCGTGGAGGGCGGCACCGATCCGGCGGCGGCGGAACGGCTGGCCCGGCTGGTGCGGCCGTTCCTGCTGCGCCGCCACAAGTCGGATCCCGGGATCGCGCCGGAGCTGCCGCCGAAGACGGAGACGGACCGGTCGGTGGCACTGACGACGGAACAGACCGTCCTGTACGAAGCGGTGGTGCGGGAGACGCTCAGGGCGGTCGCGGGGGCGGACGGCATGGCACGGCGCGGCCTGGTCGTCTCGCTGCTGACCGCGCTCAAGCAGATCTGCAACCACCCGGCGCAGTACCTGAAGGAGGATCAGCCCAGGCTCGACGGCCGGTCGGGGAAGCTGGAGCTGCTGGACGAGCTGCTGGACACACTGCTCGCGGAGGGTGCGAGTGTGCTGGTGTTCACGCAGTACGTGAGGATGGCTCGGCTGCTGGAGGCGCATCTGGCGGCGCGGGGCGTGGCGGCGCAGCTTCTGCACGGTGGCACACCGATCGGGGAGCGAGAGGCGATGGTGGCACGATTCCAGGACGGCGGGGTGCCGGTGTTCCTCCTGTCGCTGAAGGCGGCGGGCACCGGGCTGAACCTGACGCGGGCCAGTCATGTCGTGCACTACGACCGCTGGTGGAACCCTGCGGTGGAGGCGCAGGCCACGGACCGGGCGTACCGGATCGGGCAGACGCAGCCGGTGCAGGTGCACCGGCTGATCGCAGAGGGCACGGTCGAGGACCGGATCGCGGACCTGCTGGCCCGGAAGCGGGGACTGGCGGAGTCGGTGCTCGGGGGCGCCGGGGAGGCGGCACTGACCGAGCTGAGCGACGCCGAGCTGGCGGAGCTTGTGGGGTTGCGGAGCGGCGTCGGCGGTGCGTGCGGCGGGACACGAGGGAGCGGTCGATGAGTGGTGTCACGGGCGGTTCGCACGCCTGCGAGGGGAAGGCCGGGGGGCTGGACGGTCCGTACGGTGACGAGGAGTCGACGTTCGCGGCGGAGCCGCCCGCCAGCGGGCGGGGGTTCGCGGACACCTGGTGGGGACATGCCTGGCTGAAGGCCCTGGAGGACAACGCGCTGGAGGGGGAGCCTCTGAGGAAGGGCCGGGCGCGGGCGCGGGCCGGGGCGGTCGGGGCCGTGTCGGTGCGCCCGGGGCGGATCACCGCGGTCGTGCGGGACCGGGACGGTGGGGCGCACCGGACCGATGTCCTGGTGCAGGAGCTGCCGGACGCGGAGTGGGAGCGGTTCCTGGAGGCGGCCGTGGCCCGGGCCGGGCACGTGGCGGCACTGCTCGACCGGGACCTGCCGCCGCACCTGGTGGAGGACGCGGCGGCAGCCGGGGCCGAACTGCTGCCGGGCATCGGGGACCTGGAACCGCGCTGCGGGTGTGGGGCGTGGGACCACTGCCCGCACTCGGCGGCGCTGTGCTACCAGGTGGCACGGATCCTGGACCGGGACCCGTTCGTGCTGCTCCTGCTGCGGGGCCGGGGCGAGCGCCGGGTGATGCGGGAGCTGAACGCGCGCGCGGCGGCGGCAGCCGGGGCCGGGAGTCCGGAGGCCGGCCCGGGCGAGGCGCTCGGAGCCGTGCGGGATGAACGGGCCGCCCTCGGGGCCGTTCGGGCCGATGAGGCGTTCGCGGCACGGGACATCCTGCCCGCGTTGCCGGATCCGCCGCCGCTGCCCACCGGGCCGGGTGAGTCACCACCGCTCGACACGGAGGCGGGCGCGGGTGCGGATGTGGATCCCGCCACGCTGGAGCTGTCGGCGGCCGCGGCGGCCTCGCTGGCGCACCGGATGCTCGCGGCGGCGCTGGCTCCGGATGCCGGATCGTCCTTGCTGGAGGAGTCGGAGTTGACGGTGCGCCAGGACGCGGTCCGGCTGGCGGCGGCGCCCGGGGCTTCGGGGCGGGCCCTGGTGCGGCTCGCGGCGGGCTCCGGGCGGACGGTCCTGGAACTGGAGGACGCGGTGCGGGCCTGGCGGCTGGGCGGGGCGGCCGCGCTGGAGGCGCTGGAGGAGGCCTGGGAGCCGGATCCGGTGGCGGACGCGCGAGCGAGGGCCGTGCTCGCGGCGGCGTGGGCCGACCGCGATGGACCCGCGCCGCGCGCGGAAGCCGGCGGCCGGTGGACGGTCATGGACGGCGGAACACAGCTACGGCTGGACCGGCGGGGCCGCTGGTGGCCGTTCCGGCGGGAGGCCGGGCGGTGGGTTCCGGCGGGGCCGTCCGACGAGGACCCGGCGGCCGCGCTCGCGGAGGTGCTGGAAGGCGGGGCCTGATTAGTCGCGCTTGGGCCAGATCGGGCCCTGGTCGGTCCAGACGACGCCCTTGTTGCGACACAGACAGAAGGGGTGGCCGATCGGGTCGGTGTAGACCTGCCAGCCGTAGCCGTTGGGGCCGATGAAGTTCTGCCTCAGCGTCGCGCCGAGATCGAGGACGCGACGCTGCTCGGACTCGATCTCGTCCACTTCGAAGTCGAGGTGAAACTGCTTGGGGTGCTCGCTGTCGGGCCACTGCGGAGCGCGGTAGTCATCCACCCGGATGAACGCCAGCTCGATCTCGCCGAACTGGATGCCGGCCCAGTCGTCGGAACTGCCTTCCTTGATCGGACGGCCCGTCACTTCGGAGTAGAAAGCAGCCAGCCTCATCGTGTCCGGGCAGTCAATGATGAAATCGGTGAGTCGCAGCATCTCGCGATCTTGTCACAGGCTCACAACCGACTTCGAGACAGGCCCCAAGCAGCTCCGCCGAGGTGCGGGAACAAGAAGTTCCTGCGGCCTTCGCCCCCGGACCCCGCTCACCAGGGGCGGCCAGTTCGTACCGCGAGTGCGGATCAGCAGCGGACTCCGGCGGAGCCGCCTGGACATATGAGCCTGGAAGAAAGCGCCGCCCGGCGGTTTCACGCCGAGCCGGACGACCAGCCTCGGAGGCTCGCGCGGCGGTCCGGCCACCAGCTTTCACCCGGCTGTCGCACAGAGGCTGAGGCCCATGTCCCTCATGGCTGCCGCCGGACAGCGCGGCGGCTCCTCGCAGTCCGAGCCCGTCCTGAAGAAGGCCCGCCTCGCCCGCCCGGGTTCGGTCCCGCCGCGCACCCGGCCCGATCGGGTCCGCGCCGACAGGGCGTACGCCTCCCGCAAGAGCCGCACCCGCCCGCGCCAGCGCGGCATCCGCCGCACCGTCCCGGACAGGGGCGACCAGGCCCGCCACCGAGAGAAGCCCGGCGCTCGCGGCGGTGGGCCATCCGAGTCCGACACCGAGGGCCACAAGGCCCGGCACGCAGTCGCATGCGGCAGTCCGTCGCCTCGGAAGGCACCGCGCCGCGGCCCCGCGCCACGACAGACTCGCGGTCCGCCACGAGGCAACCGTCCTGACAGCGGCAGTCGACGAGTGGCTGCGGCCGGCCCTTTCACCGGGGACACGGGAGGAAGTCAGCGGTGACCCAGCACGTTGACCACCCGTCCGCCGGGGTCACGGACGAAGAACCGCCGCACGCCCCACTCCTCGTCCTGCAAGGGGTGGATGATCTCCGCACCGCTCGCCCGCATGACCGCATAGGCCGCATCCACGTCGTCGACCTCAACACTCATGTCGGGGGCGACAGGCGCGGTCTTGTCGCTGGTCATGACGCTGATCTGAGCTGCCGGGCTGGACGGGGACGCGAGCGTCATGATCCAGCCGTGGTTCATGACCTCCTCGAAGCCCAGCAGGCCGTAGAACTCCCGGCTCTCCTGCGCGGCCTCTGACTGGATGTTGGGCACGACACGGCGAACGGCCATCGACGACTCCAGACGTGAACGAAGGTATCCCAGTCAGGGGTACTACGACACGCACGCTGCCGCACGCGCTTTCCATACACGCTTCAGGGAACTCCGGCGGGCATGCAGGCATGCGGATCACGCCGGAGCCCGCTCGGCCCCCGGCGTGATCCGCCGGACACGACCACGGGCCGGGTGAACGGACGGTCGGCTGTGGATCGCCGGGTGACGCCGTGGTCCGCCTGCCCTGTCTCTGGGTTCCCGAACGTCCTGGTGTCCGGCGGTGTCACCGCCGTCAGGCGGTCGGCGGGGCGAGCTGCCGTTCGGCCGCGTCGACCGTCTGGCTGAGGAGGGTGGCGATGGTCATCGGTCCGACGCCGCCCGGCACCGGGGTGATCAGGCCGGCCCGCTCCGCGGCGGCGTCGAAGTCGACGTCGCCGACATTGCCCTCGTTGTAGCCCGCGTCGATCACGACAGCGCCCGGCTTGATGTCCTCACCCTTGATGAAGCGGGGCCGTCCGACGGCGGCCACCACGATGTCGGCCTCGCGCAGGGCGGCCGACAGGTCGGCGGCCGGGGTGCGCGAGTGACAGTAGGTGACGGTGGCGTTCCTGGCGAGCAGCAGCATGCCGGCAGGCTTGCCGAGGATGGCGCTACGGCCGACGACGACGGCCCGCTTGCCCGTCGGGTCGACGTCGTACGCGTCGAGCAGCCGCATGATGCCGCCCGGCGTGCAGGAGACGAAGCCGGGCAGGCCGAAGCTCATGGACGCGAAGGAGCTGGTGGTGACACCGTCGACGTCCTTCTCCGGGGCGATGGCCTCGAACGCGGCACGCTCGTCGATGTGCGGGCCCGCGGGGTGCTGGAGGAGGATGCCGTGCACGTCCGGGTCGCGGGACAGTTCCTCGAGGGTGGCGACGAGTTCCCCGGTCGTGGTGGCGGCCGGGAGCTCGACGTGGCGGGATCGGATTCCGGCCTTCTCACAACGGGCCCGCTTCATCCGTACGTACGTGACGGAGGCGGGGTCCTCGCCGACCAGGACGGTCGCGAGGCGCGGCTGGGTCCCGGTGCGACGGGTGAGTTCGGCGGCGCGGGCGGCGGTCTCCTCGACGAGGCGGCGGGCGAGGGAGCCGCCGTCCATGAGACGGGCGGTGGCGGTGCTGGTCATCGGGGCCTCCCGGGCGACGGATGGAGAACGGTCGTGTTCCTCGCCCAGGCGCGCGGCAGCGGGCGGTCCGCCCGCCGGAGCGGGTTCCGCCCGGGCCGCTCCCCGGTGGTAGTCCACCCAAGCGCCAGTCACGGCCCGCCCCCACTGTACGTCAGGCGGGTGAGGCGGTACGTCGTCGGGTGTCCGGCGGGTGGCGTCGCACGGCGGGCGGAGGGCTCCGTACACCGGGCCGGCTCACCTGCCGGGACGGGCGGCTGCGGGCCGCGGAGGGGCGCGCATCGGGGCGCGGGGGCGCGGGCCCGGTTGATGGGGCGCAGCCGGGCCGCCACGATGGCACCCGACCACGGGTGAGGAGGGCGGGTTGAGCGACGCGTGGGTGGCTCTGGAGGGGGGTGCGGACCCGGTACGGCGCGCCGGGGAGCTGCGCCGGGCGTACGACGTGTTCGCGTCGGGCGGGCCGGGTGGGCAGATGCCCCGGCCGGTGCGGCCGGTGGTGGCCGAGTCGTGGCGGCGGTCGGCGCGGGCGCGGGTGTGTCCTGACGGGGTCGCGGCGGTGGAGCTGGCCGAGGACGAGCTGATGGCGTACCGGCAGGGGCATCCACTGGCGGCCGCGATGCCGGTGGTCCGGGAGCTGACGGGGCCGTACGCGACGGACGGCGAGCATCTCGTGGCGGTGTGCGACGCGTTCGGGCGGCTGCTGTGGGTGGAGGGGCATCCCCGGACGCTGCGCAGGGCACGGAGGATGAACTTCGTGGCGGGGGCGCGCTGGTCGGAGGCGGCGGTGGGGACGAACGCGCCGGGGACGGCACTGGCGGTGGACCAGCCGGTGCAGGTGTTCGCGGCCGAGCACTTCCAGCGGCCGGTGCAGGCGTGGACGTGCGCGGCGGCCCCGGTGCACGATCCGCTGACGGGGCGGGTGCTGGGTGCGGTGGACATCACCGGTGGGGACGGGCTGGCGCATCCGCACAGCCTGGCGTTCGTGCAGGCGGTGGCGCGGGCGGCGGAGTCGCATCTGGCGCTGCTGGCTCCCGCACAGCCGGACGCGGGGCGGCTGCGGCTTTCGGCTCTGGGCCGGGACGAGGCACTGCTGGTGGCGGGTGGCCGTACGGTGCGGCTGAGTCCGCGGCACAGCGAGATCGTGGTGGTGCTCGCCGCGCATCCGCAGGGGCTGTGCGGGGACGAGCTGCTGACGGCGCTGTACGAGGACGGGGCGGTGACCCCGGTGACGTTACGGGCGGAGTTGTCTCGGTTACGGGCGTTGCTGGGACCCGAGGTGCTGGGGTCGCGGCCGTACCGGCTGGTGGGCGCGGTGGACGCGGATTTCGAGGTGGTGGCGCGGCGGCTGGCGTCGGGGGCGGTCACGTCCGCCCTGGGCGGGTACACGGGGCCGCTGCTGCCGGCGTCGTGGGCGCCGGGGGTGGTGCGGCTGCGGCGGCGGCTCACGGACGAGCTGCGGACGGCCCTGATCGCGCGGGGGGACGCGCAGCTGCTGTCGGACTGGGTGCACAGTCCGTGGGGCGAGGACGACCTGGAGGTGTGGCGGGCTCTGGCGGCGGCGGTGCCGCCGGGGCGGCGGCCGGTGCTGGAGGCACGGCTGCGGTGCCTGGACGAGGAGTTGGGGGCGGCGGGAGGCGGGGACGGGTAGCGGTGGGGCGCAGGAGAGGAAGGTGACGGCTCGGCAGGGCTGGGGGCAGGGCCGGGTCGCGGGTGAGCCATGAGGACGCGGCGCAGGTGCGGGGCGGCATGGGTGCGGAGTGCAACAGGACCGCAACGTTCAGGGCCGTAGCCTCACCGGGCGAGCGCCGGCCGGACGGCGGCCGGCGCTCCTCGACGAGCCCGAAGGCCGGTGGACCGCCGTCACGGGGACGGCGGACCGGCCAGAGGCCGAGGAGGCCACGGAGATGACCCGGTACGCCGCGCCCGGCACCGACGGTGCGATCGTCTCGTACGAGTCCCGCTATGACCACTGGATCGGCGGCGCGTACGTACCGCCCGCCGAGGGACGGTACTTCGAGAACCCGAGCCCGGTCGACGGGCGGCCCTTCACGGAGATGGCTCGTGGCACGGAGCCGGACGTGGAGCGGGCGCTGGACGCCGCGCACGCGGCGGCCCCGGCGTGGGGCAGGACGTCTCCCGGTGAGCGGGCGGGGGTGCTGCTGCGGATCGCGGACCGGATGGAGGCGCACCTGGAGGAGCTGGCGGTCGCGGAGAGCTGGGAGAACGGCAAGCCGGTGCGGGAGACGCTGGCGGCGGACATCCCTCTCGCGATCGATCACTTCCGGTACTTCGCGGGGGCGCTCCGAGCGCAGGAGGGTTCGCTGAGCGAACTCGACGAGGACACCGTGGCGTACCACTTCCATGAGCCGCTGGGAGTCGTGGCGCAGATCATCCCGTGGAACTTCCCCCTGCTGATGGCGGCGTGGAAGCTGGCGCCCGCGCTGGCCGGGGGCAACGCGGTGGTGCTGAAACCGGCCGAGCAGACGCCGGCGTCGGTGCATGTGTGGATGAACCTCGTCGCGGACCTGCTGCCGCCGGGCGTCGTGAACATCGTCAACGGCTTCGGGCCGGAGGCGGGCAGGCCGCTGGCGTCGAGTCCGCGTGTGGCGAAGGTGTCGTTCACCGGTGAGACCGCGACGGGGCGGCTGATCATGCAGTACGCCTCGGAGAATCTGAAGCCGGTCACGCTGGAGCTGGGCGGCAAGTCCCCGAACATCTTCTTCGCCGATGTGTGGGCGGCGGACGACGACTTCCGGGACAAGGCCCTGGAGGGCTTCACGATGTTCGCTCTGAACCAGGGCGAGGTGTGCACGTGCCCGTCGCGGGCGCTGATCCAGCGGAGCGTGTACGGGGACTTCCTGGACGCGGCGGTGGCGCGCACGGAGCGGATCGTGCCGGGCCACCCACTGGACACCGACACGATGATCGGCGCCCAGGCGTCGGACGAGCAGCTGCGGAAGATCCTCTCGTACCTGGACATCGGCCAGCAGGAGGGCGCGAAGATCCTGACGGGTGGCGAGCGCATCGAGTACGGCGGGGACATGGCGGGCGGCTTCTACGTGCAGCCGACGGTCTTCGAGGGCGACAACCGGATGCGGATCTTCCAGGAGGAGATCTTCGGGCCGGTGGTGGCGGTGACGTCGTTCACCGGGTTCGACGACGCGATGGCGGTCGCCAACGACAGCGCGTACGGTCTCGGCGCTGGCGTCTGGACCCGCGACACCAACACGGCGTACCGCGCGGGGCGGGCCCTGCAGGCGGGCCGGGTGTGGACCAACTGTTACCACGCCTACCCGGCGCACGCGGCGTTCGGCGGGTACAAGCAGTCGGGGATCGGGCGGGAGACACATCGGATGATGCTGGAGCACTACCAGCAGACGAAGAATCTCCTGGTGTCGTACTCGCCGAAGAGGCTCGGGTTCTTCTAGGGGTACGACGGAGGCGCCTGGCCCGGGCTTCTACCCGTTCGTTCCGAAACGGTCGGCCGCCCGGAGCCACGCCGCATCGTTCGATGCGCGCGGCAAGCACGTGGGACGCACCGCGGCAGGACGGGAACGGTCCGCAGAACCGGAGCCGCACGTCGCCTGGCCGTCGTTCCCGCTGGTCAGGCGGATGGCTCCGCTGTACCGCCAGCAGACGAGGAGCCTCCTCGTGCCGGACACACCGGAGCCGCCCGGCTTCTTCCGGTCAGGTCCGGCCCGGCGGCCCATTGGCTCCGCAGGGGGCGCGAGGGTGAGATGCGCCACAGCCGCGCGGTGGTCTCTCACGCACCTGCTGCCGCGGCGCGTGCCGTCCCCGGGCCCCGCCCCACAGCGGTGCCGGTCCCCACCTCCCCTCGCGGGAGCCGCCCACCTCGCTCAGGAGGTGATTTCCGTCCTTCCGCGCCCGGTGCCCGCTCTGGTAGACGTGGCGGATCCCGTTCGAAAACCGTCGAAAGTACCCCCATGAACCAGGCCCGCGATCCCGACCACGTCGACTTCACCATCGACCTCACCCTTGAGGAGGCCCGCCGACGGGCCGAGGTCGTGGCGGCGCTGGGGCCCGACTGGGACCCCGTGGCCGTGCTGCGGGAGGAGCAGGCCGCGCACGACCTGCTCTATTCGGGCCTCGACGAGGAGCAGCTGCGGATGCACTCCATGCTGGTGGCGGCGGGTGTGCTGCCAGGACGGGAGCCGGGCCGTGCGGCTTCCCATTGACCCCCACGCCGACCGGGCCCGCCGGGCCTGGGTCGCCTGCCCGGGCTGCGAGGACAGCCGCGGCTGCGAACCCTGCGCGGAGCGCCGCAACTGCCCGGCACACTGGCGCTATCTGATAGCCAACAAGGGGCCCGAGGTCCATCTGCAGTGCCCGAACTGCACCCACACATGGACCCTCGACACCATCCGCGGCCGTCGCCGCGGCACGCGGGGCTGACACTCAGCAGATACGCGGCAGCTGCTCCCCGAGCGGCATGTCCACCACACGCGTTCCGCCGAGGCCGGTACGGGCGACCACCATCCCCGGATGCGCCTCGACGGCCTCGCCGATCACGGCCGCCCCCGCGCCCAGCGGATGCGCGCGCATCGCGGCGAGCACGGCGTCGGCCTGCGCACGCGGGACGAAGGCCACCAGCTTTCCCTCGTTCGCCACGTACATCGGGTCGAGACCGAGAACGGCGCAGGCGTTGGCCACGGAGGCGGGGACGGGCACGGCCCGTTCCTCGACGACGATGCCGGTGCCCGACACGGCCGCGATCTCGTTGAGCGAGGCCCCGAGGCCCCCGCGCGTGGGGTCACGCAGCACGTGCAGGTCCGGGGTGACCGCGAGCATCGCCTCGACGAGGCCGCCGAGCGGCGCGCAGTCGCTCTCGATCTCGACTCCGAACTCCAGCCCCTCGCGGACGCTCATGATCGCCACGCCGTGGACGCCGACGGGGCCGCTGACGATCACCACGTCGCCGGGTACGACGCGCTGGGGCCGCAGGTCGACGCCGGGCGGGATCAGACCGATGCCGGAGGTGTTGATGTAGACGCCGTCGCCGTGGCCGGCCTCCACCACCTTGGTGTCGCCGGTGGCCACGTGGACGCCCGCCGCACGGGCCGCCGCGCCGAGCGCGTTCGCCACCCGGGTCACGACGTCGGTCTCCACCCCCTCCTCGAGGATGAACCCGCACGAGAGATAGGCGGCGCGGGCCCCGCTCATGGCCAGGTCGTTCACCGTGCCGTTGACGGCCAGGTCGCCGATGCTCCCCCCGGGGAAGAACAGCGGGCGCACGACGAAGGAGTCGGTGGAGAAGGCCAGCCGGGCGCCGCCGAGTTCGACGGTCGCGGCGTCGGTGGCGACCGAGAGCGCGGGGCCGCCGAAGGCGGGTGCGAAGATCTGCTCCACCAGTTCGGCCGAGAGGGCACCGCCTCCGCCGTGGCCCATCACCACGCGTGGCTGGTCGCGCAGCGGGGCCGGACACGTCCAGCCGAGCATGTCGGGCGCCTGCGCCTCCGGGGTGTCGCGGGTGAGCTCAGACAACGGAACCGCCCTCCAGAACAGGGGAGCCGACTGCCGGGGACTTCGGCGACGGGGTACCGAGGCCGAGCCGTCGGTAGAGGTAGTACGCGGCGCACGCGCCTTCGCTGGAGACCATCGTGGCACCCAGCGGGGAGCGGGGCGTGCACGTCGTGCCGAAGGCCTCGCACGCGTGCGGTTTCAGCAGGCCCTGAAGCACCTCACCGCTGCGGCACGCGGCCGGTTCGCGGGTGTCGATGCCCTCGACGGAGAACCGGTGCTCGGCGTCGTGTTCGCGGTACCGCTCCGAGAGCCGCCAGCCGCTGTCCGGGATGACGCCGATCCCGCGCCAGGCGCGGTCGGTCACCTCGAAGACGTCGTCCAGCATCGCCCGGGCGGCGGGGTTGCCCTCGGGCAGGACCGCGCGCGGGTAGGCGTTGTCGACGGTGTGCTCCCCGTGCTCCAGCTGGAGCACGGTCCGCCGTACGCCTTCGAGGATGTCCAGCGGTTCGAAGCCGGTGACGACGATCGGAACGCGGTGGCGTTCGGCGAGTTCGGGATACTCCGCCGTGCCCATCACGCTGCACACGTGCCCCGCGGCCAGGAAGCCCTGGACCCGGCAGTCGGGGGAGCGCATGATCGCATCGATCGCCGGGGGGACCCGGACGTGGGAGACGAGCAGGCTGAAGTTGCGGATGCCGAGCTTGCGCGCCTGGTGGACCGTCATGGCGTTGGGCGGCGCGGTGGTCTCGAAGCCGATGCCGAAGAAGACCACTTCGCGATCCGGGTTCTGTTCGGCGATCCGCAGCGCGTCGAGCGGTGAGTAGACGACCCTGACGTCACCTCCCTGGCCGCGGACCTGGAACAGGTCGCGGCCCGTACCGGGAACCCGGAGCATGTCCCCGAACGAGCAGAAGATCACGCCGGGGCGGGAGGCGATCTCCAGCGCCTTGTCGATCACCTCCAGCGGCGTCACGCACACGGGACAGCCCGGTCCGTGGATCAACTCGATCTCAGGAGGAAGCAGTTGGTCGATCCCCTGCCGGATGATGGTGTGGGTCTGGCCGCCGCAGACCTCCATCAGCGCCCAGGGCCGGGTCACCGTCGCCCGGATCTCGTCGAGCAGCCGCCGGGCCAGCCCGGGGTCCTGGAACTCGTCGATGTACTTCACTGCCGCACCTCTCCGGCCAGGCCCTCATGCGCCGGCCGCTCGTTCCCCGCCGCTTCGGCGGCCGACGCCCACGGGTCGCCGAACTCCTCCTGGAGCATGCCGAGAGTCTCGAACAGCTCCAGCGTCTTCCTGGCCGACTCCTCGTCCAGACGCTGCAGGGCGAACCCGACATGGACGATGGCGTACTCACCGGGCTTCAGGTCCGGCAGGTACTCCAGGCACACCTCCTTGACCACACCGCCGAAGTCGACCGTGGCCATCCGGGTGCCGTCCCGGTCCTCGACGTCCAGCACTCTTCCGGGTACCGCCAGGCACATGCGTGTCTCCTCATCGTCGCTCTCGTCGTGGTGTGCCGGGGGCCGCCCCGTCCGTGACCCGGGCGGCCACGACGAGCTGGCCGAGAGCCAGACCGCCGTCGTTCGGCGGGGTCAAGCGATGGCGCAGCACGGTGAAGCCGTCCTCCCGCAGTCCTTCGGCGCAGGCCGAGGAGAGCACCGTGTTGGCGAACACTCCCCCGGTCAGCGCGACGGTCTCCACGCCGGTCTCGCCGCGGGCGGCGGCGCAGACCGTGCGGACCAGTCGGGCCACCGCGTGGTGGAACCGCGCCGCGACGACGGCCGCGGGGGTCCCGTCGAGCACGTCGGCGGACGCAGCCGCCAGCAGGGGCGCGGGGTCGGCGGTGAGCGGGGCACCGGCCCGCGGCGGGCCGATCCGGAAGGCGTAGCGTCCGTCCTCCGGGACGGCGGGTGCCTGCAGGGCCGCGGCCTCCAGCTCGATCGCGGCCTGCGCCTCGTATCCCGCGTGGTGGCAGATCCCCGCGAGGGACGAGACGGCATCGAACAGGCGGCCCATACTGGACGTGGGCAGACAGTTCAGATCGCGCGCCAGCTGCCGCTCCAGCACCGCGAGTTCCCCGGGAGCGCAGACCCCCGTACAGGGCAGTGCGGGGTCGGCAGCGAGACCCGCCGCCCGGAGGTGCGCCAGAGCCATGCGGTAGGGACGCCTTACGGCCGCGTCGCCGCCCGGCAGGGGTGCATAGGCCAGGTGCGCGAACCGCTGGAACCCGGCGTAGTCCGCGAGCAGGAACTCACCGCCCCACACGGCGCCGTCGAGACCGTAGCCGGTGCCGTCGAAGGCGACGCCGATCACCGGGCACGTCCCGTCGAGGCCGTTCTCGGCCATCGCCGCCGCGACGTGTGCGTGGTGGTGCTGCACGGTGACTACGGGCCGCCCGGCGGAACGGTCCCTGGCCCAGCGGGTGGACCGGTAGGCGGGGTGCCGGTCCGCAGCGAGCAGACCGGGCCGTACACCGGTGACGGACTCGAGCTGCCGCTCGGCGGAGCCCAGAGCGAGCTGGGTGGCGAGGTCGTCCATGTCGCCGATGTGAGCGGAGAGCCATGCCTGGCGTCCGGCGCCGAGGCAGAAGGTGTTCTTCAGGTCCCCTCCGACGGCGAGGGCGGGAGCGACCTCGACGGGCAGCGCGACCGGCAGCGGCGCGTAGCCCCGGGAGCGGCGCAGCATCAACGGCTCGCCGTCGCAGACGCGGACCACGGAGTCGTCGCAGGGCACGTGGATCGGCCGGTCGTGCAGCAGCCAGGCGTCCGCGAGACCGGCGAGCCTGGCCAGCGCCTCCGCGTCGTCCGTGACGATGGGTTCACCCGAGAGGTTGCCGCTGGTCATCACCAGCAGCCGGGGTCCTTCACGGTCCGCCGCGCCGAGGCCGAGGAGGAGATGGTGCACAGGGGTGTAAGGGAGCATGAAGCCGAGGTCGGGGCTACCGGGGGCCACCGCCGGGGCCGGGGCGGTCTCCTTGCGCGGCCGGGCGTCGTCGCGGCGGCGCAGCAGGACCACGGGCCGGACGCCGCCGGTGAGGAGTTCCCGCTCCACCGGGCCGAGGTGCGCGAGGGGCTCGATGTCCGCGAGGTCCGCGGCCATCATCGCGAACGGTTTGTCACCGCGCGCCTTGCGGCGGCGCAGTTCGGACACCGCATCGGGGTCGGTCGCGTCGCAGGCCAGGTGGTAGCCCCCCAGGCCCTTGACGGCGATGATCGCACCGGCTGCGAGCATCCTGCGTGCGGCGGCCACCGGGTCGTCGCCGGGGCCGGAGGCGTGGTGAGGGTCCGGGGCGGTGCCGGAGGACGCCGGGCCGTCCGGTGCGGTGACCCACCGCAGCCGGGGGCCGCAGCGGGGGCAGGCGACGGGCTGCGCGTGGAAGCGCCGGTCGGCGGGGTCCTCGTACTCGCGTGCGCAGTCCGGACACATCGGGAAACCGGCCATGGTGGTGTGGACCCGGTCGTACGGCAGACCCGTCACGATCGTGAACCGCGGACCACAGTGGGTGCACGTGATGAAGGGGTGCCGGTACCGTCGGTCGGCGGGGTCCGAGAGCTCCGTGAGGCACGCGGCGCAGGTCGCGGTGTCCGGCGGAACGAGGGTGCGGACGGCGCCGCCCCGGCGGGAGGGCACGATCGTGAATCCGCTTCCGCCTCCGGCGGTCACCTCGGCCGCCTCGACGGAATCCACGCGGGCCAGGGGAGGTGCGTCCGGCGCCAGGCGGGCGCAGAAGGCGGCGACGTCCGCGGGGTGTCCCTCGACCTCCGCGACGACGCCTTCGGCCGTGTTGGTCACGTGCCCGGACAGGCGCAGCCCGGTGGCGAGGGCGTGGACGAAGGGCCGGAAGCCCACCCCCTGCACGACGCCGCGGACGACCACGCGGCTGCGCCGCGGGGCCGTGGCGGGTCCGGGTCGCGCCGTGGTCACGCGCCGGCCTGGGCCATCACCGGGGTGTGGACACGGTTCCCCCCGGCCGCAGCGAGGGCCCGGTCGAGGAGTGCCCCGGCGCCGCGGCCGTCGCGTACCGAGCTGAGGACGATCTCGACACCGGGGTTCACCTGCTCCACGTGGGCGCGGAAGGCCGTCTCGTCGAACGCCGCCGCCTCGGCCATGTCGGTCTTGGTGACGATCACCAGCTGGGCGAGTCCGAACGCGGTGGGGTACTTGAGCGGCTTGTCCTCCCCCTCGGTGACCGAGGCGAGCACGACGCGGAGCGACTCGCCCAGGTCGTATCCGGCGGGGCAGACGAGGTTGCCGACGTTCTCGACGAACAGCAGCCGGGTGGACTCGGGCAGCCAGTCGTGCAGGTGCCGGGCGACCATGTCGGCCTCCAGGTGGCAGAGGCCGTCGGTGAGCACCTGTTTGACGGGAACGCCCGAACGGGCCAGACGGCGGGCGTCGTTCTCGGTCGCCAGATCGGCGGTGAGCGCGGCGGCCGCGACGCCCCGTTCTCCGGCGAGCCGCAGTTCACTTTCCAGCAGGGCGGTCTTGCCGCTTCCGGGGCTGGAGAGCAGGTTGACCACCGCGGTGCCGCGGGCGGTCAGTTCGGTACGCAGGATCTGTGCCGCGGCCTCGTTCTTGGCCAGGACGGCACGCTGGAGATCGACAGCTCGGCACATGCTCAGCTCTCCTCGGTGATCGGTTGGCGGTGTTCTTCGCGCGCCGCCCCGGGATCGGTCCAGCGGACCTCCCTGATCCGGAGTTCGCGGCCGGAGACGAGCTCGTCGGCTGCGGCGCCGCAGCCGGGACAGAGCAGTCGCGGCGGCATGCCGACCGCCCAGACCCCGGCGCACGGTCCGCAGCGCGCGGTGCCCGGGACCGAACGGGTGATCAGCTCGGCGCCCTCGACGACGGTCCCGGAGCAGGCGAGTCCGAAGCAGAAGGAGAGGGCGTCGGCGACGACACCGGCCAGCTCGCCCACGTCCAGCTCGACGCTGCTGACGCCGACGGCCCCGCGGGACCTCGCCGCGGTCTCGACCTGGTCGACGACCGCGACCGCGAGGGACATCTCGTGCATCGGTCTCCGTCCTGGCGCGGGGTGGATCTCGGGCGCCATTAGAGGACGGGCGGCGTCGAACTCCCGTCCGCCGCGCCGGGACCACGCGGCAGTGTCCTCCGTTCGGTGCAGCCGCTCCGTACCGGGGCGAGGCCCGTCGGACCGCTTCGCCGAGGGGCGTCACATCCTGCTGATGCGCAGATAGCGCCGGAGGTCGGGGAGGACCCCCACGACGACGGCCACGACGGCCAGGGCGGTGGCGGCGACCATGGCGCCGACGACGGTCCTGTGCATGGGGCTCTCCGTTCCGGTGTTCATACGACGGCTTCCTGGCGGACCAGTTCGGTCACCATGCGCACGGCCTCGGGCACGGCGGCGGCGACCCGCGGGCTGAGTCCGATGCCCTCGTCGAGGCAGGCCGGTTCGCAGCCGACGACGAGGATCCGCCGCGGCGGCACGGCCCCGGTTCCCGCGCACAGGGTGCCGAGCAGAGCGAGGACGGCGTCGGGCGTCATCCGGTGGCCGTCGAGCGGCGCGGGCTCCGTGCCGGAACCGGGCGCGGCCGCCGAGGCGTCGATCAGGTAGAGCGTCCCCGGTTCGCCGCCGCGCGCCGTGACGTCGACGAGGACGAGGGTGTCCCAGCCGTCGAGGAGTTCGTAGGCGAGGTGGACACCGCGGACCCCGACGTCGGCCAGTTCGACGGAGGCGGGGAGTGCCTCCCTGGTGAGGCGCCGCAGGGTCTCCACGCCGAAGCCGTCGTCGCCGAGGAAGACGTTGCCCACCCCGGCCACGAGGGTGCGGGCCGTGCCGGGCGTGGGGGTGTTCACACGTCCTCCGGCGTTTCGACCTCGTCGGGCTGGAAGTAGAGGAACCGGCCCTGTTCGCGGCGGATGTCGGCACCCGGGTCGTCCTCGACGGTCACCGCGAGGTGGACGCCGCCGTCGACGTCGTGGAGGACCGCCTCGACCAGCGCGCTGTGCCCGTCCAGGAACAGGTCCTGGGCGTCCGTGCGGCGCAGCCGGGGACGCAGGACGACCCTGCTGCCGGCGCGGACCGCGCGTCCGCCGACGATCACGTGATCGCTGCCCGGATCGACGCCGGTGTCGCCGCCCGGATCCCACCAGGGTGTCTCCGGTTCGAGGATGCCCCCGCCCGGCTTCGGGGGCCCGGTGACGCTCTGGAGGCCCCGTACCGCTCCGTGCAGACGCTCCAGGACCTCGGGGGGCATGGTGTCCGCCAGCTCGATCACGGCCGCAGCGCGTGCGTCGGTCCCCCTGGCCTCGCGCTTCTCCTCGTCGGTGAGGGCCGCCGTACGGAGGGCGAGGATCTCGTCGATCTCGGTCGCGTCGTAGAGGGCACCGGGGCTCTCGGGCGCGATGGCCGGGTGGTCCTCGAGGATGATCGGCGAGGAGAGCATCAGGTCGTCGCGGCCGGGTTCGCCGGCCAGGACGGGCCAGGTGTTCAGGTTGCGGCAGGCGGCGACGGCACCCCTGGCCCATTCCGGCGGGTCGGTCATCGACAGGAAGGAGCCGCCGTCGAGGCGGAGCAGGGTGTGCGTGGCGAGGAGGGAGTACGGCAGTGCCGCGTGGCGGTCCGCGTCCGGCTCGGCTGTCCAGGCGCTGGTGTTCTCCACGGTGACCGAGAGACGCTGCACACGGTACGGGCCGTCGAGTTCGGCCTCCGAGATCCGCAGGGCACCGCTGATCTCCTCGCGGCGGCGTACGAGCCGGCCGAGGGCGTGTCCGTCCGTGTCGGTGACCTCCTCCGCCTCCTCGGCGGCGGGCCGGGTGAAGGGCAGGACGATGCCGTCGCCCCGCAGGCCGCCGACGGGGACGACGAGGGTGACGCGTTCCTCGACACCCTCGTCCCAGGGCACCAGGACCCGGTCGGCCAGGCGGAGTTCACCGGTCGGCGCGAAGGTCCCGTCCTCACGTGGTTCCTCGACGGTACGCCGCTGGGCGCGCAGGAATCGGACCTCCACGGAGAGTTCGGCACCGGTCCTGGGCTCCATCAGGCATTCGGTGAGCTGGAAGCCGTTCTCCTCGGCGGCGGCTCCCCAGGACGGCGGCACCAGGACCCCGAACTGCCAGCGGAGCCGGTTCTTAGCGGCGGACGCACGGTACGGGTAGAGGACGTACCCCTCGAAGAGGACGGCGTCGGCGACGTGCCGGGCGGCGGCGAACCGCGCCTCGGTCCCGGGGGTGAAGGCGTCCTTGGTCATCGTGTCCTCTCCCCCGCCGCTTCGAGCAGGGACTCGACGGTGGCCTCCCAGGACGGGAGCGCCCGGCGCGAGCGGTAGGCGACCAGGGCGTCCATCGCGTCGCCCGGGAGCCGGATCCACCCGCACCCGGGGAAGTGCTGGTCGATCATCTCCCTCCACACCTTCACGGGCATGCGGTGGAAGACCTCCTTGTCCCAGGGAACGGGCTCGACGTGGAAGCCGCCGGCGCCGGTGAAGGCGGTGCCGGAGAAGAGCAGGAGCAGTGGCACGTCACCGTCGGAGAGCGCCCGGAAGTAGCGGGACGCGGCGATGTCGGTGTCGTAGGTGCACGGCACGACGAGGTCGGTCTCGATCTCGCCGCGGAAGCCGGGCACCATGACGGACGCCTGGGCGAACTGGACCGGGTGGAGACTGGTGCCCCACCGGGAGCGTTCGCCGAACAGGTCGCCGAGGGCAGCGGCCTCGTGGTCGTCGTAGCCGCGCCGGGCGGGTTCGATCCGGATCTGGCAGCGCAGGGCCATGGCGTGGACCCGGGAGCCGCCGGTGGCGGTGATCAGCAGCCGGAACACGAGCGTGGGTCCGGCCGCGTAGGCGTCGGCGCGGACGCCGGTGCACCTGAAGGAGAAGTCGGTCACTGCAGGCTCCCCTGCGGCTCGCGGGCCATGCCTCGGACACGGGTGAAGAGATCGTCGAGGTCCGCACGGGCCTCCGCGCCTCCGTCGAAGCCCTGCCAGCGCAGTCGCATGCGGCCCACCAGCTCGTAGCAGAGGTCGATCGGCACGAGGAAGCACTCGGTGCGGCCCTCGTGGCGGCGCAGCAGCAGGGCCTCCACGTCGGGGGTGAGGTGGGCGACCAGGCGAGTGGCGTCGCTGACGGTCCGCCAGGCCTCCTCGTCCGGTTCGCTCTCCGTGGCGCCGGCGGGGCTCGGATAGAGCACCACCGGCCGGTCGAGAGCGGAGTTGTGGAAGAAGAAGGCCACCGAGACCGGGATCCTCAGCGACTCCCACGACCGGTCGTCGATCCGGTGGCCCGGGTCGCTCAGGAAACGGGTGGGGACTGCCCGGAACCGCCCCGGGGAGGCACCGGAGCGGTCCATGAGCTGCGCACACGGGCCGCAGGCGCAGACCAGGGCCCGCTTGTCCGTGTCGACGAGATGCGGGTGCCGTTCCTCGGTCGCCAGCGGGGCGCCGCACAGTTCGCAGCGCTCCTCGCGGGGCGGGCGGGGGGTGGTGAACCGGCGCAGTCCGGTGGGTCCCTGGTGCCGCACGGCGCGGCGCTGTGGCCCGTTCACCGTGCGGCCGACGAGCGGCCGTCCGCGCCCGCGAGCGACGGACGGGTGCCGATCTGGAGCAGCGCCGGTTCGCGAGGGGCGCTGCTCTCCAGCTCCACGCCGGTCACCTCGGGAGCGAAGCAGGCCAGGGCGTCCACGGCCGCCTGCCGGAGGGGCTCCTGGGTACCGGAGCAGCCGCAGCCGGCCGAGGCGGTGACACGCAGCCGCAGCACGCCCGTCGCCGGGTCGAAACCGGCGTTCTCCACGGGCTGCGGCAGGGCGGACAGCGCACGGTCGATGCGGGTCGGAGCATCCTCCGGGTGCAGTCCGTGCAGGTTGAGGAGCCCGGCGACGAGTTGGTCCGCGAGCAGCGGGCCCAGCGGGTCGGCGGGTGGCGGGGCGGCAGGGCGGCCGAGCAGCTCGACCACGCGGGCGATGCCACTGCCGTAGAACTCCATGAGGACGCGGACGACTTCCTCCGCGGCCGCGCAGAGCTCGGCGTCGCCGTTCTCGGCCAGCCGGTCCAGGACCTCCTCGATCCGTCGGCCCGCCTGTTCGGCGGTGTTCGCGCTCATCCGGCCAGGCCGCTCAGGCCGGTGGGCACGTGCATCTGCTTCATGGTCCGGCCGTCGCCCGTGTACATGTGGACGCCGCACGGCAGGCAGGGGTCGAAGCTGCGCACGGCACGCATGATGTCGATGCCCTTGAAGTTCTCGGGCGGGTTCTCCTCGAAGATCGGAGTGTTCTGCACCGCGTCCTCGTACGGGCCGGGGGTCCCGAAGGTGTCCCGTGTGGAGGCGTTCCACGGCGTCGGCGGATAGGGGTGGTAGTTGGCGATCTTCCCGTCCCTGATCACCATGTGGTGCGAGAGGACACCCCGTACGGCCTCGGTGAAGCCGACACCGATCGACTCGTCCGGCACCTCGAACTTCTCCCAGGTCTGGGTGCGTCCGGCGCGGACCTCCTCCAGGCCCTTCTCGGCGCAGTGCAGAGCGACGGCGGCCGCGTACGCCTGGAAGTAGGTCCGGGCGCGGTTGCGCTCCAGGGCGTTGCTCCACTTCGGGATCTTCCACTCGAAGGTGGTCTCCGGCCTGGTCATCGTGCGGGGGAGGTTGATGACCACGCTGTGCCCGGTGGCCTTGACGTAGCCGATGTCGACGAGGCCGGAGAGCGCGGTGGACCACAGGCGCGCGAGGGGACCGCCGCCGGTGTCCAGTGCCAGGTGGTCCTTGCCGTCGAACCAGCGCGGGGACATGACCCAGCTGTACTTGTCGTCGAAGTCCCGCTTCTGCGGGGCCGGGATGGTGTGCTGGTTCCACGGGTGGCGCGGGTCGACCGGGTTGCCCAGCGGGTCGTGGGTGACGAACTGCTCCTGCCCCTGCCAGTCCTCGTAGTACGAGCTGCCGAGCAGGATGCGGATGCCGAGGTTGATCTCGGTGAGGTCGTTGGTCACCAGCTCGCCGTCGACGACGACGCCGGGGGTGACGAACATCCGCCGGCCCCAGTCGGTCATGTTGGCGTAGGTGAAGTCGCAGTGCTCGGGGTCGTTGAGCGCGCCCCAGCAGCCGAGCAGCACGCGGCGGCGGCCGACCTCCTCATAGCCGGGCAGGGCATCGTAGAAGAAGTCGAAGAGGTCGTCGTGGAGCGGGACGACGCGCTTCATGAACTCGACATAGCGCATGAGGCGGCTCATGTAGTCGGTGAAGAGCTGCACGGAGGCGACCGTGCCGACGCCGCCGGGATAGAGCGTGGAAGGGTGGACGTGGCGCCCCTCCATCAGGCAGAACATCTCCCGGGTGTAGCGGCTGACCTGCAGCGCCTCGCGGTAGAACTCGCCCTCGAGGGGGTTCAGGGAACGCATGATGTCGGCGATGGTGCGGTAGCCGTGCTCGGCGGCGTGCGGCGCCTCGGTGCGCTCGGCGAGCTCCAGGACCCCGGGGTTGGTCTCGCGGACCATCTTCTCGCAGTAGTCGACCCCGACCAGGTTCTCCTGGAAGATGTTGTGGTCGAACATGTACTCGGCGGACTCGCCGAGGTTGATGACCCACTCACCGAGGTGCGGGGGCTTCACGCCGTACGCCATGTTCTGCGCGTACACGGAACAGGTGGCGTGGTTGTCACCGCAGATGCCGCAGATGCGGCTGGTGATGAAGTGCGCGTCGCGGGGGTCCTTGCCTCGCATGAAGACGCTGTAGCCGCGGAAGACGGAGGACGTGCTGTAGCACTCCGCGACGCGCTTCTGCTTGAAATCGATCTTCGTGTGGATGCCGAGGCTGCCCACGATCCGGGTGATGGGGTCCCAGGCCATCTCCACCAGTCCGGAGCCGTCACCCGTCGTCTTCGCCGGAGATGCCATGGTCGTTGCGGTGCCCTTCGTGAGCTCTTCGACTTCGCGAACAGTGGGAGTCGTACGGGAGGGGGGCGTGACGTTCACCAGGGCGGCCGGTATCCGGTGGTGACCCGCTCACCGGTGTGCCGCCACCTCGGTTCCTTGTCCGCGGTCCTGGCGGTCATGCCCCGGAGCCGACGGATCACCGAGCCGTACACACCGCTGGCGGACACGGAGACCTTGGCACCGGGTGGTTCGTCCATGAACGGCATGAACTTGTCCGGGAACCCGGGCATGGTGCAGGCGATGCAGATGCCGCCGACGTTCGGGCAGCCGCCGACGCCGTTGATCCAGCCGCGCTTGGGGACGTTGCATTTGACGACCGGTCCCCAGCAGCCCAGCTTGACCAGGCAGGTGGGCGAGTCGTACGTCGAGGCGAACTGTCCCTGCTCGTAGTAGCCCGCGCGGTCGCAGCCCTCGTGCACGGTCGCCCCGAACAGCCAGGTCGGACGGAGCTTGTCGTCGAGCGGGATCATGGGCGCGGAGCCCGCCGCCTGGTAGAGCAGATAGGTCAGCGTCTCCGCGAAGTTGTCCGGCTGGATGGGGCAGCCGGGCACGCACACGACCGGGATGCCGGCGTGCGACTTCCAGTCCCAGCCCAGATAGTCCGGGAGACCCATCGCGCCGGTCGGGTTCCCCGCCATGGCGTGGATGCCGCCGTACGTGGCGCACGTGCCGATCGCAACCACCGCGAGCGCCTTGGGCGCCAGCCGGTCGACCCACTCGCTCGTGGTGATGGGCTGGCCGGACTCCGGGTCGGTGCCGAAGCCGCTCCAGTAGCCCTCCTGCTTGATGGCCTCGTTCGGGATCGATCCCTCGACGACCAGCACGAACGGGTCGATCTCACCCCGCTCCCCCTTGAAGAACCACTCGATGAACGTGTCGGCGCCGCCTACCGGCCCGCACTCGAAGTCGATCAGCGGCCAGTGGACCGCGATCCGGGGCAGCCCCGGCAGCCCCGCGAGGGCGATCTCCTCGATGCTGGGCTGCATCGCCGCGGTCAGGGCCACCGAGTCGCCGTCGCAGCTCAGCCCGGCGTTGATCCAGAGGATGTGGATCGGCTTCTCTTCGCTGCCGGGTGCGGCGTCCTGGTCCTCGACCGGAGCCGGCTTTACTGCGCTCATGAGTCGCCTCCTGAGGAGGAGTGGGGCAAAGGCCTCATTTCAGACCTGGGTCTTGCTCAACAGTCCGCCGATTCGCCCGCGCCCGCACCCGGGCCGTGGGGGGACACCGCCGGGGGAGCCTCCTTCCGGGCGAAGGACCGGCGCAGTGCGTGATAGCTCGCGGCGGGATCGTCGAAGACCCGCCGCATCCGGGAGAGCTCCTGCGCACGGTGGGCGGCAAGGGGAGCGACGGACTCGCGGCGCTCGTGCTCCGCCTTCTTCGCCGCGATGCGCGGCTGCAGACCGTGACGGGATGCCAGGCGGAGGGCCATCCGGGTGACCTCGGCGGCGAACTCCGCGGGTCCGCAGTCCACGACCCGGTCGATCAGCCCCATGCCGAGCGAGGCCGCCGCGGACACCGGCCGGGCCTCCTCGGTGAGCCGCTCGGCCAGGTCCCGGCCCACTCTCCCGGGCAGCGTACGGGTCCAGTACTCCGATCCGTACAGACCCATGTGCCGGTAGTGCGGATTGAGCACCGAACCGGACCGGCACCACACCTCGTCGGCGGCCAGGGCGAGCATCACCCCTCCGGCGGCGGCGTTGCCCCCGACCGCGCTGACCACGAGCCGGTCGGTCGTGGTGAGGACCGCCTCGACCAGGTCGTTCATGGCGTTGATGTTGGCCCAGGACTCGGCCGCCGGGTCGGCGGCGGCCTCGATGACGCCCAGATGGATGCCGTTGGAGAAGAAGTCGCGCTGTCCGCCGAGCACCAGGACGGATGTGGGGCGCGTACGAGCGGCCTCGTACGCGTCCAGCAGGCGGCGGCACTGGCCGGTGCTCATGGCCCCGCCTGGGAACGTGAACGACAGGATGCCGACCGGTCCCTGCTCGCGGTACCGGATGTCGGACCAGGTGCGCCGACCGGGATCCGCCCGCTGTCCGCTTTGTACGGGTGCCGGGAGCTCGGGGAGCTCCGGCAGCCGGCCAGCGAGGGCCAGGGTGGCCGGGAGCTTGCAGGCACGGGGCCGGCCGGGGCCGGTGCGGGCGCGGAGCTCGGGGATCCACACCGCGCCGTCCACCGTGGCGCGGCAGATCGCGCCCGCCCGGGTGGCGAGCAGTTCACCGGCCCTCCCGCGCAGCCCGTCCTCCGCGTGGCCGCCGTGCAGGAACCACTCGGCGCCGAGCAGCTGGTCGCGCACACCGGGCTGCGAGTCGGCGGCGCGCAGGGTGCGCAGCACGGTCTCGGTGCTGTCCTTGCGCCACATGATCCGGCGCGCCTCCTGACGGAGAGCGGGACGGGCGCGGATCTCGCCGGTCTGCGGAGCCGGTGTCGCCCCGGCGGCGACCCTCTCGACGGCGAGCAGCACAGCGGCGACGGCCGCGTCGGACAGCTCGTTGCGGTACAGATCGCTCTTGCCGACTTCCGGAACGCGGAAGCCGGCGGAGGCCCAGACGTCGCCCGCGTCCATCTCCTCGTCGGCCTGGAGGACGGTGACGCCCCACTCGTCGGCCCCCTCGTGGAGCGCGTGGTCCAGCGAGGTCGGCCCCCGGTCCCCCACGGGCCCCGGGTGCACGATGAGGCAGCGATGCGCCGTCCACACGTCCCGGGGTACGACAGCCTTCAGCATGGGGGCGACGACCAGGTCGGGCGCGTGGCGCGCCACGGCCTCACGCACGGCGGCCCCGTCCGGGGTGACCTCCACGGGAACGCCGTGCCCCAGGTCGCGCAGCTCGGCCAGGACGCGCTGGGTGAGGCTGTTGAAGCTGCTGGCGACGAGCAGGATGCGCACGGGCGGCCCCTTCCGGGTTGCGGCGGACGGTGCGGCTCCGGGCACCCCGGCCCACCGGCCGCCTGCGATCCTCGGGCACCACGGGCCGGGGAGTGGCACGACGGAGCCCGCACCTCACCCGTTCGAGGCGCGCCTCCGACCGATTGGCGGGTGGATCACGGTGCCGGGGGCCTTTGTGATTCGCCGAGCACCTTTGCGAGTACGCCGGTCTTGGACGTCGTCGCCATCGCGGATCCCGCATACGACGCACCCCACCCCGCCTCTCTGCTGAAGGGTCCGCCGGTGCGGCGTGCCCCGGCCCGCGGATGCGCTCGGACCGCGTCCCGCGCGGACCCGCACCCTCGCCGCGGCCCCATACCAGGAGGCGTCCGGCCCCGGCACGGAGACGAGTTCGCCCGCGGGCAGGCCGACGCCTGCCCCACCCCGGACACCCGCGCCGTCACCGGCACACGCCTCCGCGGCACCGCCCCCTCCCGGGCCCGGTACCGGCTCCGCCCGGGGGGCTCGCCCACGGCTCGTCCCGCGCCGCAGCGACGGCACCCTCCTGATAGCCGAGGGGACCGCGCTCCGCCTGGAGCATTCCGCCGGTGAACTGCACGAGCGAGGCGTCGCCGGCCGCGAGGCATCAACACGAGCCGCCGCTTCGACGATGCGGTGCAGCTCCCGCGCCGACCCGGTTCGAGCCCCACGGGCACCACGCCCTGAGCGGACCGCGCACCGGCCCCCGGAGCCCCGCACGGCGTCGAGGCGGACCCGGCACTCGTCGAGCAATGCGCCGAGCCGCATCCGGCGGACCGGCCAGCAGCTCATCCGCAGGCAGCCGGTTCGCTCCCTGGGACGGGACCAGCGCGCCCGGAATCAGCAGGCCGAACAGACGGTCCATTATTTCGAGTCAACATCAAATCCGGACGGAAGATCCACTAATTGCACGACCTGCCGGAATAGGGCAGCTCAGATAGCTGATCACGAATCCATCGACGAACGGCAGCCCATCCGTTCACTGATCAGAATTGCGGCGCGATCAGAATCTTTACCAAGGCTCGAAAAGGAGGAAGGATGTACATCACCAGCCGGGATCGGAATGAATCCACACCGGCTGCACAACCGCTCTACACGCGCAGTCCCACCGTTCGAACCGAGTAGAACAGAAATTCGCTTCTCGAAGCGACGGCCATCATTCCCGAATGCGGTAGGAATGATTCTGGCCGCGGGTGCGGCTCGCCACAGACGTCCATCCTGGACACCGCTTCGCCCATCCCCCCGGGAACCCGACGGATCCGCCTACGCCGGTTCGCGCCCACTGAGCGACCCTCTGCGCTGGTAGCCAACTTCGGGCACCTGAAACACTCGGTGCGCTCGCTGAACCGGGCGACCTCCACCGACCGAGCACTGTACGTTCAATGACCGGAGGAATATTCCGCTGCCGGTTCTCCCTGTCGAAAGGGGCTCCCGTGACGGGCCACGCAACCGAAGTCGATCTGGAAGACCTGCTCCACCGTTCACTGCAAGCCACGGGTACGGGCGCGCTGTGGACCGCCGGCGCAGACGACATGTGGTACCGCCTCACCCGGCGGAACGGAACGCGGCGCGAACAAGGATGGAAGCTACACGTGTCCGCGACAGCCGCCTCCGCCCCGGAGGTCCTCGCGAAATCCCTGGGCGTACTGCTGTGCGAGGACTCGGCGTTCAAATTCGTGCGATCCATCGAACAAGTGAGCGCTCTCAACTCCCGTGCCACTCCGCGGGGAAATTCGGGCAAGTTCATCACCGTGTACCCGTCCTCCGACGAGGCGGCTGCCCGAATAGCCCTGGAACTGCACAAGGAGACGTCCGGGCTGGCCGGACCCCGTATCCTCTCCGACCAGCCCTACGCCGCGCGCAGCCTGGTGCACTACCGTTACGGTGCCTTCGTCGGCCGGCGGCGCCTGTCGGACCAGGGGCTGCTGGTGTGGTTCATCGAGGACCCCGACGGCAATCCCGTGGAGGACAAGCGCACCGGTCAGTATTCCCCGCCCTCCTGGGCCGTCAGCCCCTTTCCCGCCTCGGTCCCGCTTCCGCCACAGCAGAAGAAGGCGGCGAGCGGCCCGGTGCTGCTCGGCGGCCGGTTCTCGGTACGGGAGGCCATCCGGCACACGAACAAAGGCGGCGTCTACCGGGGGACGGACACCGTCACAGGCGCACCCGTGGTGCTCAAGGAGGCCCGGCCGCACGTCGAGGCCGACGCTTCCGGCGCCGACGTCCGCGACTGGCTGCGCGCCGAGGCCAGAACCCTGGAGAGGCTCAAGGGCACCGGACTGGCTCCGGAGCCGGTCGCGATGTTCGAGACGGGCGGCCACCTGTTCCTCGTCCAGGAGGAGGTGCCGGGCGTGCCCCTGCGCACCTGGGTCGCCGAGCGCTTCCGGGACGTCGGCGGTGAGCGGTACCGCGTCGACGCGCTGGCCCAGGCAGGACGTCTGGTGGACCTGGTCGCGGCGGCCCACGCGCACGGCTGCGTACTGAGGGACTTCACCCCCGGCAACGTCATGGTCCGCCCGGACGGCGAACTGCGTCTCATCGACCTGGAACTCGCCGTCCTGGAGGGCGACATCGCACTGCCGACGCGCGTGGGGACCCCCGGCTTCAGCGCTCCCGAGCGCCTGGTGGACGCGCCTGTCTCCCGGACCGCCGACTACTACAGCCTCGGTGCCACGGTGTGCTTCGTCCTCGCGGGGAAGGTGCCCCACTTCCTGCCCGAGGAGCCGCCCACCCGGCCTGCGGAGGAGCGGCTCATGGAGTGGCTGGCCGCGTGCGCAGAACCGCTCCGTCTGCCGGACGGCCTGGCGAAGGTGATCCTCAGGCTGATGCGGGACGATCCCGACGAGCGCTGGGAACCCGCCAGGGCACGTGAGGCACTCCTCACGGAGGGCTCGGACAGGACCGCAGGCCCCGCTGCCCGGCCTGCCAGGACGGACGGACCGCGCCCCGGGACGGACACCGCCATGGCCGGAATGGTCAATCACCTGGTCGATTCGATGACCCCCTTGGACGACCGGCGGCTGTGGCCCGTGTCCACGATGGCGGGTGAGACCGACCCCTGCACGGTGCAGCAGGGCGCGGCCGGTGTTCTGGCGGTCCTGGCACGGTACTTCGAGCTGACCGGCGACGCCCGCCTCCCGGGCCTCATCTCCACCGCGGGTCACTGGATCGCCGACCGTACCGACACCCGCTCCATCCGTCCGGGGCTGCACTTCGGCGGCGGCGGCACCGCCTGGGCACTGTACGAAGCCGGACGCGCCATCGACGACCGCGCGCTCACCAGCCATGCGCTGGCCCTGGCGCTGGCTCCGCTGGAGCCGACGCCCAGCCACGACATCACCCACGGTTCCGCCGGCAGCGGACTCGCCGCCGCCCACCTGTGGCACCGAACCGGCGACCCGCGCCTGGCCGAACGGGTCATCGCGGCGGCCGACCGGCTGGCCGCCGCCGCGCAACCCGAGCCGGTCGGCGTGAGTTGGCCGGTTCCCGCCGAAGCCGTTGCCGAGGAGGCTGGCAAACGCTATCTGGGCTTCGCCCACGGAACATCGGGCATCGGCTGCTTCCTCCTCGCCGCCGCGGCCATCTCCAACCGCTCCGAACACGCGGAGCTGGCCAAGGCAGCCGGCGAGCACCTGGTGGCCCACGCCGTGACAGTCGGCCGAGCGGCCCAGTGGCCGGCCCAGGCCACGGACGTGCCGACGGCCCCGTACTGGTGCCACGGTTCGGCGGGCATCGGCTCCTTCCTCGTCCGCCTCTGGCAGAAGACGGGGGACAAGCGGTACGGCGAACTCGCCCGCGGCGCCACACACGCCGTCGTGGAACGCGCGTCCCGGGCCGGCCTCGCCCAGTGTCACGGGCTGGCGGGAAACGGTGACTTCCTCCTCGACATGGCCGACGCCACCGGGGACCCCGCGTACCGCGCGATGGCCGAGGACCTGGCCCGCCTCGTCGTCTCCGAACGAACCCACCGCGCCGGCCACGTCGTCTTCCCCAACGAGTACGGGGACGTCTCGACGAGCTGGAGCGACGGGGCCGCAGGAATCCTGGCGTTCCTCCTGCGGACCCGCCACGAAGACTCCCGGCTCTGGATGATCCACGAGCCGGGCTGAGCGACGGGAACCCCCGTCGCAAACCTCGCAGAGAAGGAGAAAGTCATGGAGAACCGCGACCTCGAACTGCTGGCTCACCTGCACGCCCTTCCGGAGACCGACCCGGTCGGCGTCGACGGAGCCCCGTTCGCCGCGACCTGTGAGTGCATCGGCCTGCTGACGCTGCTCAACACCGTCTGCGTCGGCATCAGCTGCGCCTGACCGAGACCCTCCTGCCGGTGGCCGCCACCTGGCGGCCACCGGCAGGAGCCAGATCGCCACGGCCGACAGGACTGCACAGGACACCCGCGGAGACGAGGACCCGACCATGCACCCGCACGCAGGGGATGAGACTCGCCCCCAAGCAGCCACCTTGACGCCCGCTCTGACGAGTCCGCAGGCCGCACGGGCCGCCCAGCCGCCGCGATACGCCATCAGGACCCGCGGTCTGGTCAAGAGCTACGCGGGCCCGGACGGCAGCACCACCCATGCCGTTCGCGGCCTGGACCTGGACGTGCTCCAAGGCGAGAGCTTCGCCTTCCTGGGCCCGAACGGAGCGGGGAAGTCCACCACCCTCGCGCTGCTGTGCGCCCTGGCCCGCCCCACCGCCGGACAGGCCACGGTGGCGGGCGCCGATGTGCTCACCGAGGCGGCTCAGGTACGAAGACTGGTCGGGATGCTCTTCCAGCACAGCGCTCTGGACCCGGACCTGACGGCCGAACAGAATCTGCACATCCACGCTCGCCTCTACGGACTGCGTCGCCGCCACGCCCGCCTCCGCACCACAGAGACACTCGAGATGGTCGGACTGACCGATCGGCGACGCTCCCCGGTACGCGCGCTGTCCGGAGGTATGCGACGCCGCCTGGAACTCGCCCGAGGCCTGCTGCACGCACCCCGGATCCTGTTCCTCGACGAACCGACCACCGGACTCGACCCGCACGCCCGCGCCCAGGTCTGGGACCACCTGCGCACACTGCGCGACCGGCACGGCAACACGCTCTTCGTCACCACCCACTACCTGGAGGAGGCGGAGAACTGCGACCGCCTCGGCATCATCGACCACGGCCGGCTCGTCACACAGGGCACGCCCCTCGCGCTGAAGGCCGCCATCGGAGACGACCGTGTGGCCCTGCGCACCAGCGACGACGCCGCGGCGCTGGTGGCCGTGCGGAGGATCGCGCCGCCGGACGTCCCGGTCGTCCTGGACGCCGAGGGAATCAGCCTGCGGCTGCCGAACGGCAGCACCTGGATCCCCCGCCTGTGCGCGGCCCTGGAAGCCCACGGGATCGCGGTCGACGCCGCGTCCTCGACCGCGCCGACCCTCGACGACGTCTTCTTCCACCACACCGGCCGCAGCATCCACGTCCCCCAGCCCGCTCAGCCACCGTCCACCCCGGTTCCCGGCGGAACCGCCGCGATGTCCCCGGAGGGCGCATGACCACATCAGCTCTCCGGGCCTCGGACACCCCGACGGGCCCTGATGCCGTCGGCGCCCTGGGCGGCTCCGGCCGAGGGCCGAGGCTCCGGCTGCGCCGTGAACTGCGGGCGGTCAACGGCCTGGTCCACCGCGACCTGCTGCGACTGTCCGCCCATCCCACCCACACGGCACTGATGCTGCTCCAGCCGGTGCTCTACCTCTTCGTCCTGGGCGGCGGTCTGGCGGCCCTCATCCCGAACTCCTCGCTGGGTGTCGGGTACCAGACCTACCTTTACCCCGGCATGCTGATGATGACGGTCCAGACACCGGCCGTCATGGTCGGCATCCGCCTGATCACCGACCGTCAGAGCGGCTATCTGCGCGAACTCCTGATGGCTCCGGTCCGCCGGTCCACCCTGCTCCTCGGCAACTGTGCCGGCGGCACCCTCGTCTCCACGGTCCAGGGCGCCGTCCTGCTCTGCCTGGCCGGCGCTGTCGGCCTGCCGTACGACCCGCTCCTCCTGGTGCTCCTACTCACCGGTATGATCCTGGCCTCCTTCACCATCACGGCACTCTCCCTCGCCCTCGCCGTCACCCTCAACCGGCCCGAGATCTTCCACATGTTGCTCGGCCTCGTGATGATGCCGCTGCTCTTCCTCTCCGGCGGCTTCTTCCCGATCCAGAACCTGCCGGGCTGGGCCCACACGTTGGCCGCCGCCAACCCGCTCGCCTACGGAGTGGACCTGCTCCGCCGCTGCATCGGGCTGCGGGTACCGGACCAGGCAGCCACGGCGGGCATCGAGTGGGCCGGCCGGCAGCCTCCCCTGCTCCTGGAAGGGGGCCTTCTCCTGGCCTGCGGCACCATGGCCCTGCTCTGGGCCACCCACCGCTTCAGCCGCCCCGAATGACACCCGGACGGAGAGAGGTGCGGGCAGCAGGCCGAGAGACCGGCCGCGGGGGAACGGAGGGCAGGTCTGCCGTCCGGAAGGGAGCGAAGCAGCCCGGCCGGGGTGTCTGACACCGTGTGAGGTGCCCGGCGGTCGCCGCGCGGGCCCGTGGCCGGTCCCGGTCACGTCCGCTGGCATCTCCTGCGATCCGGGACATCGCTCCCGCGTCGGTGCGGGGGCGGCCGGCCCGGCCCGCTTCCGGCCCGCCCGCCTGCGATCCGCGTATCGCACCCCGGCGATCAGGCGCCGTTCCTGTGCTGCTGGGTCTCGGGGCTCCGGCCCCCGGCCCCCGCCGGTCAGCGCACTCGGCTCGCCCCGTCCGTATCGATCCGTCCCGCGGCGCGGCGAGCACCGAGGTCCGGGGTTCCCGGACCGGCCGCACCCTCGACGAGCCGTACGCGCGGCCATGTGTGCCGGGCAGCCGGAGGGTGCGGCGGAGTCGCCGAGTGGCCGGCTTCCCGGTTCGGGAGGCCGTGATGCCCGCGGGAGCGGGCCTGCGCCTCGGGAACGGGCCTCCCCCATGGACGGCGCCGGTCGGCTGCGGGCGCGGGGCCGGCCGGAGCAGGGGGCAGGCGCACCGTCCCGCCGGGATCCGCTCACCGACTTGGTCCAACGACTCAGTCGGTATAGTCGCCGCATGGCTCACGTTTCCGCGGCCGAGCGCCGTCCCCAGCTGATCAAAGCGGCCATCGCCCTGATGACGCGGGAGGGTGTCGCCGCGGGCAGTACGCGTGCCATCGCCGCGGAGCTGGGTGTCGCCCAGGCGACGGTGCACTACACCTTCGGCACCAAGGAAGGCCTGTACCGGGCGGTCATGGAGCAGCTCACCGGGGACCTGATCGCGCGGGTCGAGCGGGCGGCTCCACAGGACGCGGGCTTCGAGGAGACGATCACCGCGCTGGCCGGAGCCCTCTGGCGCACCGTCGAGGAGGAGACGAGCGGCTACCAGCTCCTCACCGAGCTGGCCATGCTCGCCCTGCGCACCCCCGGTCTGAGCGAGGCGCGTACGGCGCACTACCGACAGGTCAACGAGGTCACGGAACGCATCCTGACCGAGACCGCGTCCCGCACCGGGTACACGCTCGCCCAGCCCGCGGACCTGGTCGCCCGGTTCTTCCTCTCCGGCTTCGACGGCCTGACGATGCAGCGCCTCTACGCTCCGCAGGAGCCCGCCGAGAGCACGGGCCTGCGGGCCCTGACGGCCGCGACCGTCGCACTGGCCGGCGGCAGGCTGGACCTCGCGGACGCCACGGACCACTGACGGCCACGGGCGGCCGGGCGCCCGTGGCCGAATCCGGGTTCAGCCGGACCAGACGTCCTCGGCGTACCGGCCGGACTCGACGAGGCCGGACATCCATTCGGCCGCCCGCCTCTCGTCCGCGCCGGTCCGTTCGCGGTAGACCGCCGTGAACGCCTCGCGCACCGCGGGCGCCATCCGGCGCCCGTCCCCGCAGACATAGACCTTGCCGCCGGCCTCCAGCGCGGCCCACACCTCGTCGCCTTCCCGGGCGATGCGATCCTGGACGAAGCGGGCCCCGTCCTCGGGTGCGTGCATGAATGCGGGGCGCATGCTGACGGCCCCGGCGGACTCGGCCGCCTCCAGCTCATCGCGGTGGAGGTAGTCGACGTCCGGGTGGTCGCAGCCGAAGTAGCACAGCACAGTGCCCGTCGCGCCGGTGTGGTGCCGCTCGAGAACAGCTCCGCGGAAGGGCGCCAGGCCCGTGCCCGCGCTCACCAGGATCAGCGGTACGGACGGGTCCTCGGGGAGGCGGAAGGACTCGCTGCACGGCAGCACCCGGGCCCGGACGGTGTCCCCGGCCTTCACACGCTGGACGTAGTCCGAGGCGATGCCGCGGAAGGTGCCCTCGCCGGCCCGGTGGGGCGCGACGAGCAGCGACACCATCAGATCCACCTCGCCCGGCGACGCCTCGGCAGAGGACGAGATCGAGTAGTGGCGGGGGCGCAGAACCGGCAGCAGCTCCAGGAAGGACTCGAAGGGCAGCTCGCAGGCGCGGTGCTTCTCCAGCAGGTCCAGGAGGCTGTGGCCCCGTGAGGTCACGCGCTCGCGGAATTCCCCGGGCCCGGCGGCGGCGAGGGCGGCCAGGGGCTGCTTCTCCGGCGGGCAGGCGGTGTGCTCGGCGAGCAAGGCGACCTGCTCGGGGGTGGCGGGGTCCTGGAGCTCCACGAAGTCGGTGAGCAGGCGGCGCAGGGTCAGCGGCCGGTCGACGGGCAGGGCACCGCGGCTGCGGCGGCGCGCGCGCAGCCGGACCGTGCGGTCCAGGTCGAGTCCGAATCGGCCGGCGACCCGCCGGACGAGGGCCTCCGGGTTGCTGGGCAGGACCGCCAGGTGGTCGGCCGTGCGGTATGTGACGCCCTCGGGCAGCCGGAGGCGCAGGAAGCGCTTGGAACGGCCGAGTTCGTGGTCCGTGTCGACCAGCTCGTACGCGTCGAGCACCTCCATAGGCCGGACACCGTGCCGGGCTGCGAGGCCGTCGACGACCGACTCGGTGGCGTCCTCCAACTCGTAGAGGCCCGGGCTCTCGTCGGGTTCCGGGGCCGGGGCCCCAGCCCCGGCGTCGCCGTAGCGCTCCAGCAGGACGGTCCACAGGTCGGCGGTCCAGCGGTCCACCATGCCGGCGAAGTCGCCGGACGCGTCGGCGGCACCCCGGGCGAGCAGGGGGACGGCACCGGCCGCCGCGAGGCGCTCGTCGATGAGGCTGGGGACGCGCTGGTAGGTGGCGGCCCAGTTGCGGTCCCCGACACCGAGGACCGCGTACGGCAGGCCTGCGAGCGCGCCGGGCTCCAGTGTCTCCAGCCAGGCGACGAACTGCGCGGCGTCGTCGGTGGGGCGTCCGTTGTAGGAGGCGGCCACGACAACCAGAGGCCCACCGGTGGAGGCCAGCCTGCCGGTGAGGTCGTCGAGGGGGGCCACGGACGGAGCGAATCCGTACTCGTCGCCCTCGGCGGCCAGGTCGCGGGCGATACCGGCGCAGGTGCCGAGGCTGGAACCGTACAGCAGGGTCAGTGTGGTGCCGGAGGCCCGCCGGGCCGTGCCCACGCCACACCCCGCGCCCGTCCCGCTCACCGCCACCACGGGCCCACGGCGCTCCTCGGTGGTGCGCCGGGCGAGCTTGAGCGTGAAGGCGTCGGGCTTGAGGGTGAGCGTCTGCTTGACCCTCAGCCGGTAGTCGCCGTGGTCGATCAGCCGGTAGCGGTGGACCAGGAGCCCGAGCAGCAGCGTGGCCTCGTGGAGGGCGAACTGACGGCCGATGCAAGCGCGCTCGCCGTTGCCGAACGGCTTGAAGAGGTGGACGGAGCGCTTCGCCTCCTGTTCCCGGGCGAAGCGCTCCGGGTCGAACAGCTCGACGTTCTCGCCCCAGGCGGGGTCGCGGTGCAGGGCGGGGGTGAGAACCATCAGCGTCTCGCCCTTGCGGACGGCGTATCTGCCGCCGATCACCGTGTCCTGGAGGGGCTCCACGGCGTAGCCGGGCGCGGTCGGCCACAGCCGAAGACTCTCGTTGAGCACCTGGCGGATGTAGGTGAGCTTGCCGATGTCGCCGTAGTCGGGGCCGGGTGACTCCTCGTCCCCCCACAGGGCGTCGACCTCGGCCTGCGCCCGCGCGAGCACTTCCGGGTGCTTGGTCAGGTGGTACAGGGCGAAGGAGAGGGCGCCGCCCGTCGTCTCGTGTCCCGCGATGAGGAACGTGATGACCTGGTTGCGGATGTTGACGTCGTCCAGCGGCCGGCCCGTCCGTGTGTCCGTGGTGTGCAGCATCCGGCCGAGCAGATCGCGGGTGCTGGTGTCGCCGGACCGCCTGCGCTGCCGGATGACCTCGTCGACGAGGTCGTTCATCACCTGGACGTCCTGGCGGAACTGCTCGGACCGCTTGGACCTGAACCGCTCAGAGCCGGGGATGGACTCGGCCTTGGCCTGGGTGAACGCCAGGGCCCGTGTCATGGCCTCCACGAACGGGTGCAGTTCGTCCCGGCGGAACGACTCGAAGTCGTGGCCGAAGCCGCACAGCCCGATGGTGTCGAAGGTCAGGCGCGTCATGTCCTCGGGGACGTCCACCTCATGGCGGCCTGCTGCCCGGTCCCACTTGCCGATCAGGGAGCGGGCGGCCCGCAGCATCGTCGCGTGGTAGTCGCGCATCGCGCCCAGGGAGAACGCCGGCATGAGGATGTCGTGCGCCTTCTGCCAGTTCGTCTCGTGGTTGAAGGCGGTGAACAGGCCGTCCCCGGCGAATCGGCGGAGCTCCACCAGGTCGGGGTGCACGTTCTTGCGGAAGCGGGTCTCGTCCGACAGCTCCGCCACCAGGTCCAGGCCGCCCACGACCACGACCTCGTTCCCGAAGACCCGGATCCGGTAGAGCGGCCCGAGTTCCTTGACCTCCTTCATCATGTGGACGGTCGCGCCGAAGCCCTTGGGGAGCATGAGGGCGTGACCGATCAGGGGCAGGGCCGGGCGCTCGGGTACCGGCTGGGCCGTGATGACGGGCGGCTGGGTCATGGACGTGCCTTTCGTTCCGCGTCGGTCGGTACCCGTCAACGTACAAGCGACATTGTCACTCGACAATGTCCATCGATTGTGTTGAACGACACGATCACTTGACTCAACTCGACGCGCCCCTTGGACGTCCCCGTCCCGATCCGCTGTACGAGGGCCGCACCGAGCGGCGCGGCGGGGCCGCATGGTCACCCGGCAGACCGCGTGCCCTCGGCGGACCTCCACGCCTGAGGGAGGTTCACGCCGTGAGCGCGTGCACGACGCCCGCCGGACAGTCCCGCCCGTACACCCTCAGCCGACCGACGGCGGCAACAGCCCGTTCATCACCCGTGGACGCCCTGCGCAAGAGCGGCTGCGTGCCCCTCGGCCACGAGGCCGCCTGTGTCGTCCGCACTCCCGGCCCGGACGTGCGGGGATCCCGGGCGGCCGGTCGGCGGACCACCCTCCAGGCCTGGCATCCGTGCGCGGACTGTCCCGGGACCGCTCGGCCTTCGACCGGGCCGCGGTCATCCCCGACGCCGTCTCCCCCTGCCGCGCCCCCGCACCCGGCGGCGGGCAGCCACCTGGCAGCCGTACCCGGCGCCCCTGAGCGGCCCCACCTCGCGAAGGCTCGGTCGTTCGGGTCGAGAAGGCGGCACCGAACAGCGCCGGCGGGTGGGCAGGTGCGCCGCACATGACAGGACGTCGGCCGACCGGGTCACGGCCCCGGGGAACCGCCGGGCCGAAGCGGGCGCCCGGTGTGACGGCCTCGGAGGTGGCGCTCAGGCCGGCGTGCCCGCCGGGCCGCGCGGTTCGGGGCGGTCTCAGTGTCCGACGTCGTGGTCGCCCACCGCGACGAGTCCGCTCTCGTACGCGAAGATCACGACTTGTGTCCGGTCGCGGAGACCGAGCTTGGCGAGGATGCTCGACACATGTGACTTGACGGTGGCGGGCCCGATGAAGAACTGCTCCGCGATCTCAGCGTTGTTGGCGCCGCGAGCGACCGCCACCACGATCTCGCGCTCCCGCTCGGTGAGCCGTTCCAGGCGGCCCGCGACCGCGTGGTTGACGGTGCGGCCGTCGGCGAACCGGCCGATGAGGCGCCGGGTGATGGACGGCGCGAGCAGTGCCCCGCCCTCGGCCACGGTCCTCACCGCGGTGGCGAGTTGCTCGGGAGGTGTGTCCTTGAGGATGAAGGCGGCGGCGCCGGCACGGAGAGCCCGGTAGACGTACTCGTCCGGGTCGAAGGTGGTGAGGATCAGGACCCGTACCTCCCAGTCGGCCTTCTCCAGGATCCTGGACGTCGCCTCCAGGCCGTCCATCGCGGGCATCCGGATGTCCATCAAGACGACGTCCGGGCGGTGCAGATGTGCCGCCTCGATCGCCTCGAGGCCCGTCCCGGCCTCGGCCACCACCTCGATGTCGGGGGATACCCGCAGGATCATCGAGAAACCCCTGCGTACCAGCGCCTGATCGTCCGCCACGACGACGCGGATGCTCACTCCGGCTCCCCTCCGAGAGGAAGCCGGGCGACCACGCGGAAGCCGCCGTCGGGCCGCGGCCCGGCATCGAGGCTTCCGCCCAGCAGCAGTGCCCGCTCCCGCATGCCGACGATCCCGTGGCCGGCCGTCGCCGGGCGGCCGGATGCCGCGGCGGACCGGACGGCACCCGCCCCGCGGCCGTCGTCGAGGACTTCGACGGTGATCCTGCCGCCGGACGGTTCGCGGCGGACGTGCACGTCCGTACACGTCCCCGGTCCGCTGTGTTTCAGCACGTTGGTCAGCGCCTCCTGGACTATGCGGTACACCGAGAGCTCCACGCGGGCCGGAAGGGGATCCCCGAGGCCGCCCGTGACCGAGACGTCCAGACCGGCCTCACGGACCTGCGCGACGAGCCTTCCGAGGTCGGCCAGCCCGGGCTGGGGGCCGAGCCCGTCGCGGTCGGCGCTCGGACGCAGCACCCCCAGCAGGTGACGCAGCTCGTCCAGTGCCTGGCGCCCGGCCTCCTCCACCGCGACCATCGCTTCGAGGGCCCCCTGGGGATCGTCTGCGGCCACCATCCGGGCCGCACCGGCCTGCACCGTCATCATGCTCACCCGGTGTGCGACCACGTCGTGGAGCTCGCGGGCGATGTGGGTGCGCTCCTCGGCGACGATGCGGCGTGCCTCGGCGACCTGCTCCCGGCGGATCCGGGCGGCGCGCTCCGCACGCATCCGCACACGTCGGCCGATGTACCAGGCCGCGGCCATGACCACGATCCCGACGCCGATGTCCCCCCACGGGGTCGACTGCAACAGGCCGTCGATCACGACCGCGGCGATGGCCGCGGCCACGCCCACCGCCGTGCCGGCGCGGCCGCGCCGGGTGTCGGCCGCATACCGCCCGGTGCTGTAGAGCGCCACGATCACGCACCCGCCGGCCGTGGCGTAGGTGCCCCCCAGAGTCGGACTCCACGCGGCGATCACCAGGGACAGGGTCACGAGCGGTGCGCGGCGGCGCAGGTACAGCGCCCCGCCGGCGACGGCGAACAGCACCAGCACCGGCGCGGGCACCGCGGCGACCGGGCGGAGGACGAGCGCCTCGCCGGGACTCTCCTCCACCAACACCGTGAGCAGGAGCATGACGGCCGCGAGGACGGCGTCCGCGCCCCGCGGCCAGCGGGTGAAGGGCCCGCGAAACCTCTTCGGCACGTCACGGGTCGGCGCCCGTGATGCCACGCTCTCACCGCCGTGCGGGTCCGTGCCGTTCATCCTCGCTCCGTCAAAGGGTTCGAGCGCCGGGCCATCGGGTCGTCAGCCGTCGGCGGCGCCGGGCAGGCCATCGTAGGTCCCGGCCGCAGGCGTGGTCACCCGCCTGTGGGCGGACGGCGCCTCCCTCCTCCAGGGGGAGGCGCCGCCCTCGTCGCCCCGTCCCGCGTGGGGGTCACGAACCCGTCCGGCGCCGGGGGACGGGGCGGGCTCCCGGAACGACGATGGATCCACCCACCCCTCCCCGCCTCCGACGCTTCGCGGACCGGCGGCGGATCACGCCCTCTCACGGGAGCCCACACAGCCATGAACCGGTTCACGCGCCGCATCGGCGACGCGAGCACTCGCCGCCCCTGGGTCACGATCGCCTCCTGGGCGGTCTCTCTTCTGCTGGTGTTGTCGTCCGCCGGCACGGTCGGAGGCGCTCTGGTCGACGACCTGGTCGCGCCCGGCAGCCAGAGCGAGAAGGCGATGGAACTCCTCGAAGAGCGCTTCCCCGAAGCGTCCGGCGGCAGCGCCATGGCGGTCTTCGCCGCGCCGGAAGGACAGCGGCTGGAGCGGTACCGGTCCTCGGTGGAGGCCGCGGTCGCCCGGATCTCCGCCGTGGAGCACGTGACCGCGGCGACCGACCCCTTCACCGCCGGCACGGTCTCGTCCGACGGCCGTATCGGCTACGCCCGGATCACCTTCGCCGTGACGTCGACGGACGTGGGGCCGGCGGACATCGGGGCCCTCACCGAGGCGATAGAACCCGCACGCGGGGACGGCGTCACCGCCGAGCTGGGCGGGGACGCCGTGTTCATCAACGCGGACACGCAGACGTCGGGAGCGGAGGCGGCGGGCCTGCTGGCCGCTCTGGTCATCCTGGTGGCCGCGTTCGGCACGATCGTGACCGCACTGGTGCCGATCGCGCTGGCCCTGGTGGCCGTGGCCGCGGGCCTGGGCGGCATCATGCTGCTGGCGAACGCGATGAACGTGTCCACCGCCGCTCCCACGATCGGCGCGATGATCGGCTTGGGCATCGGGATCGACTACGCCCTGTTCGTCGTGGCCCGGCACCGTGAGAACCGTGCCTCCGGCCAGGACAACGCCACCGCGCTTTCGAACGCCATGGGGGCCTCGGGTGCGGCCGTCCTGTTCGCCGGTGGCACCGTCGTCGTGGCGATGGGAGCTCTCGCGCTCACCGGCCTGGGATTCCTGACCTCGATCGGGCTGAGTACCGCCCTGGTGGTTCTCTTCGCCGTGGCCACCGCGCTCACACTGCTGCCGGCCCTGCTGTCGCTGCTGGGCGACCGTGTCCACCGGAACATCCGCTGGGGACGCCCGCGCGGCCGCAGCCCCCGCCCGGCGAGGAGTCACGAGGACACGGTGTGGTCCCGCTTCGCCCACCGTGTGTCCGGGCGGCCGTGGCGCTACCTGCTCGCCTCGTCGGCGGTGCTGCTCGCCCTCGCCGCCCCCGCGCTCCGGATGGAGACCGGGTTTCCCGACGCCGGCACCGACTCCACGCAAACGACGCACCGCCGTGCCTACGACCTGCTCGCCGAGGGCTTCGGCCCCGGGTTCAACGCCCCGCTGCTGATGGTCGCCGACCTGAGGCGACCCGGTGCCGAGGCCGCGGACATCCCGGCGCTGGCCGAGCGCATCGCCTCGGATCCCGGCATCGCCGCGGTCGGTGCGCCACAGACCTCCGCGGCCGGTGACACCGTCGTCCTGCCCACGCTGCCCACCACCGCCCCCGCCGACGCCGAGACCTCCCGGACACTCGCGCGGGTCCGTGACCTGCTGCCCGAGAACGTCGCCGTATCCGGTCTGACCGCCATGACCGACGACCTCACCCGGCAACTCGCCGATACTCTGCCGGTGTTCATCGCGGCCATCCTGACGGCGTCGTTCCTGCTGCTGATGGTGGTGTTCCGTTCCGTCACACTGCCGCTGAAGGCCGTCGCGGTGAACCTGCTGTCCATCGCGGGGGCGTACGGCGTGGTGGTGGCCGTCTTCCAGTGGGGGTGGCTCGGCGCCGTGTTCAGTCTGGAGGAGACGCTCCCGATCGCCTCGCCGCTGCCGACCATCTTCTTCGCCGTCCTGTTCGGCCTGTCCATGGACTACGAGGTGTTCCTGCTCTCGCGCGTCCGTGAGGAGTACGACGCCACGGGCGACACCAGAGAGTCGGTGGCGCGCGGCATGGCGGCCACCGGCCGTGTGATCACCTCAGCGGCACTGATCATGACGGTGGTCTTCCTCGGCTTCGTCGCCAACCCGTCGCCCCTGGTCAAGATGATGGGCCTGGGTCTGGCGACCGCGATCGTGCTGGACGCGACAATCGTCCGCATGGTCCTCGTACCCGCGACGATGGCGCTGTTGGGGCGCATGGCCTGGTGGCTGCCGCGTCCGCTCGACCGCAGGCTGCCCCGTCTCGCGCCCGAGTCCGGCAAGGGCTGACCCGGCGGTGGGCCCCGGCGGGCGGGCCCGGTGGCCGGCGGCGAGCCCGCACGGCGCTCCAGCGGCGGGGCACGACCGCATGATGCGGTCCCTCGACGGCCTCGTGCCGGAAGGGGAGCCGGCCGGGCCGATGAGATCCTTCTCCTTCTCCGCTCGGCCCTCACGAAGCCGGACCGCTCCGTGAGGGCCGAGCGGACCCCGGCGCTCCGCGGCCGTCCGGACTCGGCCCGCGTGCCCCCTGCGTCGCGTGGGTGCGACCACCGGACATCCGCCCGTCACGTCGGGGGATCCGCCCGTTGACGGGTGTCCGCACGGGTACGGGCCGGGGGCTGGAACGCTACGAGGTGATTCGGCGGCGTTCGTCGCGGATGTGCCCGCCTCGTCGCCGCGCCGGGATCACCGGGTGGGGTGCGTGCGGCACTGCCTCGGCCGGGGCCGCCCGACGGTCGCTGCGGCGCCCCGGGTCAGCGGACGCACTGCCGGGACGTGGGCGGTGCACCACCCGCACGACGCGCCGGCCCGGCGAGCCGCCGTCCGGCCCCGGAACGGCGGTACCCGCCTCCGGGTACCGGAGCGCGGCCGGGGGCGGTCATTCCGCCCCGCCGTCACCGGCGGCGTCTCCTCGTCCGTCCAGGTCACGCTCCGGGCGGTCGACGACGAGCATCGCCACGTCGTCCGCCAGGCGACCCGCAGTGTGGCGGATCAGTCTCAGGTGCACCTCTTCCAGGAATTCCTGAGGCGTGCAGGCGTCCCGTACCGATGCGGCCGCCTCGGACAGGGGGAAGAACCTGTCGTCGGCGTCGCGGGCCTCGATCACGCCGTCCGTGTGCAGCAACAGCCGGTCACCGGGCTCGAACGGGTAGCTCTCGACGACGGCGGTGGGTCCGGTGATGAGGTCCTCGAGCCCCAGGGGCGGCAGAGGGTCGGCGGGCAGCAGTTCCCGGGCCTGGCCCTTGCGCAGCAGCAGCGGAGGCGAGTGTCCGCGGTTGACGACCCGGATCAGGTGATCGTCCGAGACCTGGGCCAGCAACGCGGTGACGAAGTTCTCCTCGTCGTCGGCCGGGGTGGTCGCCCGCGCCACGGCGTCCTCCCGGCGGAACGCCGCCGCGCAGTGGTCCATGACCTCGGCCAGTTCGTCCTCGTAGTGCACGGCCTCCCTGAACGCCCCCAGTACGGCGGCGGCGGCACGCACCGCGGGAAGCCCCTTGCCCCGGACGTCCCCGACGATCATCCGGACGCCGTAGGGGGTCCACAGGGCCTCGTAGAGGTCCCCGCCGATCTGTGCGCCCTTCTCGGCCGCGAGGTACATGCTGGCCGTGCGGACCTGGCCGAGCCGCCCCGACACGGGCCGCAGGATGGACTCCTGTGCCGCCACCGCGATGCGGCGGACCTGGTCGAGTTCGCTCTGCCGACGGCTGTGCACGGCGTTACTGGTGACGACACTCGCGACGGTCACCACGAGGAGGCCCAGGATGTTGCTGGATGCCTGCCCCTCACCCCAGGAGTGGTGCAGGGTGGCGCTGATCGCGGTGACAGACAGCGCCCCCACGGCCGCCGACAGGATCCCTCCGGCCCCCATCGTGAGCGAGGCCAGGGCCGGCATCGCGGTGAGCAGCGGGCCTGTGTACACGGCGTGCACGGGTGACAGCTCGATCCCGAGCCCGAGCAGTATGACCAGGAACGGCACGGACTGGGCCAGCCTGAACAGGACCCTGCTGTGACCGCCCGCTCCCTGTGGCTGAGCGGAGCGGAAAAGCGACCGCATGCGTACAGCGTGCCTCGCGGGCACCGGGGATTCCACCCGCAGCGGTCCCGGGCTCGGGCTCCGGGGCCACGTCCGCCGGGTGCCGCGGCCGCGGAGCCCGGCGTCACCGGCCCTGCCGGGCGGGCGGGCGGCCGTTCAGAGGCTCGCCGCATGATCGGGAACATATGTCTGCAGATCACGCGGCGGACGCTGGTAGCCGGTCGAAGGCGGGCGCGACGGGAGTTCGAGGACCGGCGGGGACACCTCGTGGTACGGCACGGAGGCCAGCAGGTGGGCGATCATGTTCAGCCGGGCCCGCCGCTTGTCGTCGCTCTCCACGACGAGCCACGGGGCCTCGGCGATGTCGGTGTGGACCAGCATCGCGTCCTTGGCCCGGGAGTACGCCTCCCAGCGGGTGATCGACTCCAGGTCCATGGGCGACAGTTTCCAGCGGCGCCGCGGATCGTCCAGACGGCGCCGGAACCGCTCCTGCTGCTCGTGGTCGCTCACCGAGAACCAGTACTTGCGCAGCAGGATCCCGTCCTCCACCAGCATGCGCTCGAAGATCGGGCATTGCCGCAGGAAGAGCTGGTGCTCCTCCTTGGTGCAGAAGCCCATCACGTACTCCACGCCGGCCCGGTTGTACCAGGAGCGGTCGAACAGAACGATCTCCCCGGCGGCCGGCAGGTGCTCGGCGTAGCGCTGGAAGTACCACTGTGTGCGCTCACGCTCGGTCGGCTTGGGCAGCGCCACGATCCGTGCCACCCGAGGGTTGAGGTACTCCGTGACCCGCTTGATGGTGCTGCCCTTGCCCGCCGCGTCCCGCCCTTCGAACACGACGACCAGCCGGGTGCCCTCGGCCCGTACCCACTCCTGGAGCTTCACCAGCTCCGTCTGCAGGCGCAGCAGTTCCCTCTCGTACACCTGGCGAGGCAGCTTCGCCGCCTTCTTGTCGCCCGCCATGTCGCCTCCACGTCCCGACCGCTCACCGTGCACCGCACCCCCAGAGTCGGACAGCGGAGCGCCGCGCGCGAACCGTGCTCCACCACCCGGTCCTCGACGGGCTCGGCGCCCGTGGCGAGTTGGACCGGCCCCGCTGCGCGGTCGGCTCGGTGAACGAGCGGGCCCTGAGGGGACCTGACAGGACCGCATCCTGTCGGCTCGGGTACGTACGGTACAAGGACCCACGTGGCCGGTGAGCGGACGAGGCTGCCGCCGTCCGCCGGATTCCGGGGGGGCGAACCCGCACCTCAGCCGGGGACTCGTTCCTCTGGTGAAGGGCACGCCTCCGACCTGCTCCCTCCGGCCCGACGGCGACGCCTGTCCGGACAGCTCCACGCAGACAACGGCGACGGGCATGCCCACCTGAGACGATGACGGCGGGCTCCGCGACGCACACAGGGACGTCGAGACCTCCCCGCGGCCGGGCCGCCTTCGCCGGACCATCGAGCGCGTCCCGGCGCGCCGGCTGCCGCCGCCTACACCACCGCCCCGAACCCGAGGCCGAGCACCTCAGCCGCGGAATCCGGCCGCCCGCCCCGACGCACACGGTCAACGGCCGCGCGCGCCGCAGGACGCCGTCGCCCTCGGCATCGATCGCGGGCGTCCGCGGCGTCCGGCTTCCGACAGCCTCACCCGGACCGGGCCGTCGGCCGACGACCGGGCCAGGGGCAGGGCCGGGGCCTCCGCCTTCCTCCTTACGCCGGGCCCTCCACTGCCCGCCCGGCCTCCTCCTCCGCTCTCGCACCAACTGCCCGTCAGCGAAGGGCTTCCTCACCCGTGAGGGCCCCGTTCAATCCGGAAACGCCTCCCCGGGGACAGCTCTGCGTAGCTTTCCCAAGACCACCTTGAACAACGGTGGTTGCTGCTTCCCCCAATCCCAGGAGATACCTTTCTTCGCCGTCTTCCGTCGCCTAGGCTGACGCCGACTCGCCGCCGCCGGGCGGCGCACAGCAAACGACAAGAATGGGGATTCTCATGCCTGCCGTTCTGCAACCGCGCATGGTCAGTGAAATCGACGAGAACGCGATCGATCTGCTCGACGACGCCCTGTTCGCCGATGCCCCTTACGATCACGCGGACATGGGAGGCCGCACCACCTGCCACGCCCTGTCGTGGGACTGCGGACCGTCCCCGCGGACCTGCGTGCACCAGCACACGACGTTCTGCAGTTCGTGATGGATCTCCGCGCGAACGGTCCGCGTCGGCCCGTCGAGGGACACCACGCGGCGGGTCCGGCCGCCCCGGCGCTCCTGCCGGGGTCGGCCGACCCTTTGGAGTCCCGCTTGGCCACAGCGCTCTCCGGACACCCGTACCAGGTCTCCAGCACTGCGATCTGGGTCCACGCACGTCACGAGAACCCTATTCGGATCTCCCAGGGATGGAAACTCCACCTGTCCGCCCGGCCCGCCACTCTGGTGACGACCCTGGAGCACGCCTTACCTGTCCTGGTGGCGTTCCGCTGCCATTTCAAAGCGGTGCGCAGCATTGACGTCCTGCGGGACATCAATTCCGTCAGGTCCGCTCCGGGTTCCGTCGGCAAGGCCGTCACCGTCTACCCACCGCAGGACTCGATACGGGAGACAGCCGAAGAGCTGGCCCGTGTCCTTGCGGGATTCGAGGGACCGCGGATCAGGAGCGACCGACTGCTGCGCCGCGGCAGCCCCGTGTTCTACCGATACGGCCCGTTCGCACCCCGGTTCCGCGCCCTGGAGAACGGGGACGTCGAACCCGCTCTGGTCGCCCCCGACGGTACGCTGGTCAGCGGAGTCGCCGGCCCCCGCTACACCGCACCCGACTGGGTCCGCGACCCTTTCCGGGAGACACCGGCCCCCGGTCCCCCAGCCGTCCTGATGGCCGGAGGGGAGTGTGCCGAGCCGCTGCTGGGCGGCCGCTACCGTGTGACGGCAGGCCTGGCGCGTACCGCGCGGGGCATCGTGTGCCGGGCCCGGGAGACACGCACCGGACGGCGCGTCGTCATCAAGCAGGCGTACACCTACGTCAGCGAGGGCGACGACGGAGCGGACGCCACGGACCGGCTGCGCCATGAGCGGCGGATCCTCGAGGCCCTCGCCGGAGTCGCCGGTGTCCCGCAGTACGTCGACCACTTCGCCCACTCCGACAGCGAGTTCCTGGTGACGACCGACGTGGGCGGGACCAACCTCGCCCTGGATGTCGACGCTTCGGGGACGTACGACCCGGCTCCGACGCCGGGCGGGCGCTCGCTCCCCATGCTCGCGTCCGGCATCCTCACACTGCTCGACGCCGTCCACGGACGGGGAGTCGTCGTCCGCGACCTGGCCCCGAAGAACATCGTCCTCGGGGAGTCCGGCGCCCTCAGTCTGGTCGACTTCGAGATCAGCCGCTTCCGCGACCGGCAGTACCACGGCTGGACGCCCGGCTATGCGGCTCCCGGACAGTCCGGGGGCGCCGAGGCAGTTCCCGAGGACGACTACTTCTCCCTGGGCGCCACGCTGTTCCACGCCGCTGTGGGCATCGACCCCGTCTGCATCCACGAGGACGTCGACGGCAACATCTCCAGGACCCGGCGGCTGCTGGCCGACGCACTCGGCCCGGCGGCGGGTCCCATGGCCGGCATCGTCTCCGCGCTTCTGGACACCGACCCCGGGACGCGCAGGGAAGCGGCCGCGGCGCTCCGCGGCGGCCCGGGTTCCTGGACGGTCCCGCCCACGCGGCGCACCGGCCCGTCCCGCATCGCACCGCACGCGTCGGCCTCGCCGGGCCGGCCTCCGCCCCACGCGCACGGCCCGCTCGTCGCGGCGGACGTGCTCGACGACGCCGCACTGCACTGCGTACGGGAACTGGTGGACACCACCCGGGCGCTCCTGCGGAGCGAGGACCACGCGCCGCGCTGCACCAACGTGTACCAGGGCAGCGCCGGGATCGGCACGGAACTGCTCCACCATCTCGGCGTGCCCGGGGTGCCCGAGGCGGTCACCGGTATCGCGTGGTGGACAGCCCGGCACGACCCGGCCGTGGACCGTCCGCGCGGCCTGTACTTCGGCAGCATGGGCACCGCGGTCTTCCTCGCCGCCGCGGGCCGCGCGCTGGACGACGGCGGCCTCCTGACGGCCGGGCTCGAACTCGCCGACCGCACGGTGGCCGGCCCCCGGGACGACGACCTGGAGGACCACATCCACGGGCTCGCCGGTATCGGTACGGGCCATCTGATCCTGTACCGGCTCACCGGGGAAAGGCGGTTCGCGACGGCCGCGGAGCGCTGTGGCGAGCGGATCGCGACCGGCCGCTACCGTCCGGCGGACCCCGGCCCGTTCCCCGACCGCCGTGACGCCGGCATCGACACCCGCTTCGGTTTCGGGCACGGGAAGGCCGGAACCGCGGCGTTCCTGGCCTCGTGCGCGGCGGTGACCGGCAACGCCCGCCTCGCGTCCGTGGGGCGCGCGCACCGCGCACAGGTCCTGGCGGCTCTCCCGCCCCTGGTCGCCGCCGCCCGTACGCCGCGCGCACGGCCCATGTGCGTCTCGTGGTGTCAGGGCTTCGCCGGCATCGGCGGTTCGCTGGCCCGGGTGGAGGGCCCGGAGGAGCCGGACTGCGTGGAGGCGGCCCGGCTTCTGGCACAGGTGTCGGTGGAGATCGCTCCCCGTGTGCCGCTGCCCACCCAGTGCTGTGGTCTGGCGGGTGCCGGGGAGTTCCTGCTGGACATGGCCGGGTCGGTGCCGGACCCGCGGCGGACATACCTCCATCAGGCCCACCGGATCGCACGTCACATCCTGACGCGCTGCGGGGGGTCCGACCGAAGGCCGGTGGTCCCGGGACCCTCTCTGGTGGAGGGCGGCACCGCGTGGGCGACCGGATCGGCGGGGGTGCTCTCCTTCCTGAGGCGGCTGCGCGGCGGCGGGTCCCGGCTCTGGACCTCCGGGTGGTGTCCCCCTGAGCGAGGGATCGGGGATCAGCAGCAGTAGCCGTGCACGACACACGTCTCCTGCGGACGGCGCGGCCGTGTGCGGCGCCGGCCGGCTGCCGTGCACACGGACGCGCGACCTGACGGCGTATCCGGGCGTAGGCTTCGCTCGGTACGGACGCGGTTGGGGGGCGGGACATATGTCGGCTGCGGCGGCTCAGCGGTGGGAGTCGGTCCTCGATTCGGTCGTGGTGTACGCACAGGGCGCGGTATGTCGCCGACTGGCCCGCGGCGGCGTGCCTCAGCACGGCCGGGTGCGGGTGACGGGGCTGCCCCGTGTGCTGGACCCGGCCTCCGTGCGGGCCCGGGTCCTGGGCGCCCCCGGCGTGCGGGTCACCGAGGCCCGGGTGGAGGTGGAGGCCGAGCCGGTCGGCGCCGGTACGCCTGACGCGCTGCGGCGCGAGGTCGAGCGGCTGCGCGACGCCTGCGCGGCGGCGGAGGGCCGCCGGGACCGGCAGCTGAGCCTGGTCGAGGAGGTCGGCGCGCTGCGCCCGGTCCCGCCCGCGCGCAGGCGCGGGGAACCGTACCGCCGCACCCCGGCCGACGCGTGGCTGGAGCTGGCCGACTTCGTCGACGCCCGGCTGACGGCGCTGCACGCCCGCCTCGTCGAGCTGGAGGAGGCGCTGCAGTGTGCCGAGCACGAGCTGGCCGTCGCGGCGGACCGGCTCGACCGCGCGTCCACCGACGCGCCGTCGGCGCATGTGGACGCCACGGTGTGCGCGGTCCTGACCCTCGACGGTGCCGGTGACGCCGAGGTGGAGGTGGAGGTGGAGTACGGGGTGCCTGGCGCGGTCTGGGCGCCGGCCTACCGCCTGATCCACCGTCAGGGCGACGGCACCGGCCGCCTGGTGCTGCGCGCGTCGGTGGCGCAGCGTACCGGCGAGGACTGGGCCGGTGTACGCATCGCCCTGGCCACCGCCGACCTGCGGCGCCGTACGGACCTGCCGAGGCTCCGCTCGGCACGGATCGGGCGCCGCCAGCCGACGGCCGCGCCCTCCGGCTGGCGTGAGCCTCCGGCGGGGCTCGCCGACCTGTTCGCCGGGTACGACGGGGCGGGGCCCCGCCCGGCCACGGGCGCCGCACCCGGGGCGGGCGGCTTCGCATCCAGGGGTGGAGGGGGGTCCAGGGCTGTGACGGGCGGCTTCGCGCCGGATCCCGTTCCGCCGCCGGCGCCGCAGGGCTACGGGGGGCCGCCCGCCGTGCCCGCGGAGCCCGGAGGCGGTCCCGCCCCGGAGGGCTTCGCCGGCCGGGCGTCCGGCCCCGGGCAGCCGGGGGCGCCACGGTCCAAGGGCAGGCCCGGTACCGGTGGCGGGCCGGGCGCGGCTCGCCCCTCCATGGCACCCGGGGCTCCCGGCCGGGCAGGGTCACCGCCGCCCTCTGGACCCGCGTACGCACGGGCCGCGTCTTCGGCGCCAGCTCCGCCCGTCCCGGCCGGTCCGCCGCGGCCGAGCGGTGCCGAGCTGGACTACGCCGCCCTCACCCTCCGTGGGCCGGACGAGCAGGCCGGTCGCAGGGGCCGCCTGTTCCCCGGCTCACCGTCCGATCCGGTCGCGGCCGAGTACCGTCGCCGCGCCGAGGCGGTGGTCGCGCTGCCGCTGCCCGGGCATGCCGTGCGGCCCCGTGAGTCGGCGGGTTCCTTCGACCACCGCTTCGACGCCTCCGCGCGCGCCGACATCCCGTCGGACGGCATCTGGCACACCGTCACCGTGGCCGAGATCCCGGTCGGTCTGCGCACCGAGTACCTCTGTGTGCCGTCCGTGGAGCAGACGGTGTACGCGGCCCTGGTGCTCTCCAACGCCACCGACCAGGCGCTGCTCGCCGGCCCGGTGGAGGTCACGGTCGACGACGACTTCCTGGTGACCGCCGCGCTGCCCACGCTCGCCCCCGGCGGCGTCCGCCGGGTCGGGCTCGGGCCTGCCGAGGCCGTCCGGGTCACCCGCCGTACGACGGTGCACGAGTCGACGTCGGGGCTGCGCAACAGCACCACCGTGCTCGACCACCGCGTCCATGTCGAGCTGGTGAACCGGCTCGCGAGCCCCGTCACCGTCGAGGTCCGCGAGCGGGTTCCGGTCAGCTCGGAGACGGATGTCCGGATCGAGGAGCGAGCCGACTGGACGGCGCCCGAGGGCGGCACGGGGCCGGAGCACCACGCCCCCGGCACGCGCGTCTGGCGGGTGGAGCTGTCCCCCGGCGGCACCGCAGCCCTCGACGGCGGCTACGAGATCCGCATCCCGGCCGGAAAGACCCTGGTCGGCGGCAACCGCAGGAGCTGACACCCACCATGTCCCCCGACGCCTCGGTCTCCACGGACTCCACCGCCTCCCTGGTCCCGGAGCCGATCGCCCTGCCCGTCACCGCGGTCACCTGCCTGGAGGACCGTGCTCTCGTCGAGCGGGCCGCCGTGCTCGACCTGGAGGCCGGGGTCCGGCGGCTGCGGCTCGGTCCGGTCAGCGCGCTGGCCGTCGACCGTACGCTGGACGCCGAGCTGACCGCCGATCACCCGGCGACCGTGCTGGATGTGCGGATCGTCCGCAGCTGGACCCCCCGAGGGCCCCTGCCGGACGCCGACGGCGACTCCGCGCTGCGCCGCCGCGTCCACAGGCTCGAAGCGGAGCGGAACGCCGTGGAGCAGCGGCGTGACCGGCTGCGCTCACGCCTCGGCCTGCTGGCCCGCCTCGCCGTCGATCTGCTGCGGGAGATCGGTGAGGGCGCCGGATCCGGGGAGGCGGACGGCCGCCGCTGGACCCGCGAGCTGGACCGCGTGGACCAGGAACGCGACACGTACGCCGAACAGCTCCGTACAGTGGAGTCCCGTCTGGCCGCCCTCGCCGTCGAACTCGGAGAGGCGAAGCGGGCGCTCGCCCTCGCCGAGGAGGAGCCCGCCGAGCTGACCGGCATCGTCGAGCTGACCGTGGAGACCGCGGTCGCCGGGCCGGTCCGGCTGCGTCTGAGCCACCTCACCCCGTGCGCGCTGTGGCGGCCCGCGTACCGTGCCGTGCTCGACCGGGACTCTCTCAGGCTGGAGACCGACGCGGTGGTCTGGCAGCGAACCGGCGAGGACTGGTCGGATGTACGGCTGACCCTGTCCACGGCCCGGTCGGCGTCGGCCGCCGAGCCGCCCCGGCTGGGCGAGGACCGGCTGACGCTCCGGAACCGCTCCGCCGTGGAGCGCCGTACGACCGACGTGGAAGTGCGCGAGGAGGAGATCGGGGTCCTCGGTCCGGTCCCGGTGCCCGGTCTGCCGGGGGTGGACGACGGCGGTGAGGTACGGGTGCTGCACTCCCCCACGTCTGTCTCCGTGCCCGCGGACGGCCGCGCCCACCGTGTGCCGCTCTCCGCCTTCACCGCGGCGGCGAGCAGCGAGTACAGCTGTTCGCCCGAACTGTCACCACTGGTCACCAGGGTGGTGCGGTTCGACAACCGGTCGGGCCACGCGCTGCTCGCCGGGCCGGTGGACCTCGTCCGCGACAGCGGGTTCAGCGGTCGCGGCACGCTGGACTTCACCCCGCCCGGCGCCCCGGTCGACCTCGCCTTCGGCAGCTGCGACGACCACCGGGTGGTCCGGGAGACCGAGGAGACCCGCGAGTCGGCGGGGCTCACCCAGCGGACGGTCGTCACCCGCACCGTGCGGCTGCACCTGTCACGGTTCTCCGGCCCCGGGGAGGACGGCGGACGGGCGGTCGTGCTGCGGGAACGGATCCCGGTCTCCGAGGTCTCGGCGGTGGAGGTGCGCCTGCGCAAGGAGGCGTGCTCCCCGCCGCCCGCCGTGGTCGACGCCGAGGGCATCGCTCGCTGGGAGGTGGTCCTCGCACCGGGTGGGCACCGTACGGTCACCCTGGTGTACGAACTTTCGGCGAAATCAGGGGTCGTCGGGCTCTGACCTTCCCGCACGCGATTTCGCTCCGCGTGTTCTCTCCGCCTTGCTCTGCGTGTTCAGGCCGCAGCGCGGTCCGCGGTGCGCGACCATACGGCAGTCAGCAGAGGGAAACACCGCGACAGGAAGAAGGACGGACGTGTCCCGCAGCGAAAGTGAGAACCCGGCGATCTCTTCCCCGACTCCCACGCAGACTCGTCCCAGGACCAACCGGGACTGGTGGCCGAATCAGCTGGACCTCCAGGTTCTCCACCAGCATTCGCCCCGCTCCAATCCGATGGACGAGGACTTCGACTACGCGGCGGAGTTCTCGACGATCGACCTCGACGCCCTGAAGCAGGATCTGTTCGAGGTGATGACGGCGTCCCAGGACTGGTGGCCCGCGGACTACGGCCATTACGGGCCGCTCTTCATCCGGATGAGCTGGCACGCGGCGGGAACGTACCGCATCGCGGACGGCAGGGGTGGCGGCGGCAGGGGAGCCCAGCGTTTCGCCCCTCTCAACAGCTGGCCGGACAACGCCAGCCTCGACAAGGCACGCCGACTACTCTGGCCCGTCAAACAGAAGTACGGCCGGAAGATCTCCTGGGCCGACCTGCTGGTCTTCGCGGGCAACTGCGCGATCGAATCGATGGGCCTCAGGACATTCGGGTTCGGATTCGGGCGAGAGGACATCTGGGAACCCGAGGAGATCTTCTGGGGCCCCGAGGACACCTGGCTCGGGGACGAGCGCTACAGCGGCGACAGAGAACTCGCCACTCCTTTCGGCGCCGTGCAGATGGGACTGATCTACGTCAATCCCGAAGGTCCCAACGGCAACCCGGACCCGGTCGCCGCCGCCCGGGACATTCGCGAGACATTCGGGCGTATGGCGATGGACGACGAGGAGACCGTCGCGCTCATCGTCGGCGGCCACACGTTCGGCAAGTGCCACGGTGCGGTCGACCCGAGCTACATCGGCCCGGAACCCGAGGCCGCCCCCGTCGAGCAACAGGGGCTCGGCTGGCGGAACACGCACGGAAGCGGCAAGGGCGCCGATACGCTCACCAGCGGCCTGGAGGGCGCGTGGACCCCCGAGCCGACGAAGTGGAACAACCAGTACCTGGAGACACTGTTCCGGTACGACTGGGAGCTGACGACCAGCCCGGCCGGAGCGCAGCAGTGGACTCCGACGGATCCGTCGGCCCAGGGGACGGTGCCCGACGCGCACGACCCGTCGAAGCGGCATGCGCCCATGATGCTGACGACGGACCTCGCCCTGAAGGCGGACCCGGTGTACGGGCCGATCGCGAAGCGCTTCCACGAGAACCCGGACCAGCTCGCGTCGGCGTTCGCCAAGGCGTGGTACAAGCTCCTTCACCGCGACATGGGGCCGGTCTCCCGCTACCTCGGCCCGTGGGTTCCCGAGCCGCAGCTGTGGCAGGACCCGGTACCCGACGTCGATCACGAACTGGTCGCGGACGCCGACATCGACACGCTCAAGGCCAGGATCCTCGCCTCCGGAGCATCCGTCCCCGAGCTGGTGACCACCGCCTGGGCGTCGGCGGCGAGCTTCCGGGGCACGGACAAGCGGGGCGGGGCCAACGGGGCACGGATCCGGCTCGCGCCGCAGAAGGACTGGGAGGTCAACGACCTGCCCGAGGTGGCCGAGACGGTACGGACCCTCGAACAGATCCAGCAGGACTTCAACAGCTCGCAGACCGGCGGGAAGAAGGTCTCCCTCGCGGACCTGATCGTCCTGGGCGGATGCGCGGCCGTCGAGCAGGCCGCGAGGAACGCCGGACACGACATCACCGTCCCGTTCGCGCCGGGACGCACGGACGCCTCACAGGAGCAGACCGACGCGGACTCGTTCGCCGTGCTGGAACCCAGGGCGGACGCGTTCCGCAACTATCTCCGCGCGGGAGAGAAGCTCTCGCCTGAGACCCTCCTCCTGGACCGCGCCAACCTGCTGACCCTGACCGCCCCCGAGATGACGGTCCTCGTCGGTGGCATGAGGGCGCTGAACACCGGCTTCGGACACGTCCCGCACGGCGTTCTCACCCACCGCCCCGAGTCCCTGACCAACGACTTCTTCGTCAACCTGCTCGACATGGGCACGGAGTGGAAGCCGTCGGCCTCGGACGAGAACGTGTACGAGGGCCGGAACCGCTCCACGGGCGAGGTCAGGTGGACCGCCACCGCCGTCGACCTCATCTTCGGCTCCCACTCCCAGCTCCGCGCCGTGTCGGAGGTCTACGCGTCCCGGGACGCGGCGGCGAAGTTCGTCCGCGACTTCGTGTCGGCCTGGGACAAGGTGATGACCCTCGACCGCTTCGACCTGCGCTGAGTGCCGTGCCCCGGCCGGTCGGCCGTCGGCCCGCCGGGGCACGGGAGGCCTCAGCCGGCAGTCCCGTCCTTCACGCGGCCGCGGCGGCAGGAGGCGGCGACGACGAAGGGCCAGAGGGACTGGAGGCAGGTGACAAGGCGTTCCGCGACGCCCGCGGCGCCCCGCTGGTGGGTTTCGTACAGGAACCAGGCCGCGGCGGCGCACATCGCGGTGGTCGCGGCGAGGGCGGGGACGGGGCGGAGGCCCCAGGGGATGCCCCTGCCTCGGACAGCGGCCAGGAGGGGCCACACCGCGAGGAGGGTGAAGCCCACTGCGGCGACCGAGCCGTGACGCAGCGAACCACCGCTGCTCGGAGTGGGGAGGAAGGCCACGACCAGTGCCGAAGCGCCGCCGGCGGCCAGGGCCATCCGCCCGGCCGGGGCCGCCGGACGCAGGCCCCAGGCGGTCAGCAGGTGGCAGACGCCCAAGGCGAACAGCGCTGTGGACATCACCCAGAAACCCGCCGCCCCGTGGGCCGCCAGGACGCTGATGGTCTGCGTGACGGGGTCGTAGGCGGGCCCTTCGAGGAGCGCGGCGACCGTCCAGCCTCCGGACAGCAGGACCGGCGCGGCTCCCGACGAGAGCAGAGCCCACCTGGGAACAGGTTCCATCGGCTCACGATAGGTGCACGAGGGGCATCCCCAAGTGTCTCCGAGGGGTTGCGACGGGGCGTGTTGGCTCCCTCTCCCGCCCCGGGGCGAACGCCGCCTCCGGGCGGGGGCGCCGCCGGGACGTCCCGGCGGTCACCGACGGCCGGTCCGGCAGTCCGCAGCCGATCTGGCGCGGGGCGCCGCTGCTGCCCTCGGGCACGGCCGCTTCTCTGGCGGCGCGGGGGGCGGTCCGACGGGGCTCCTCCTCGTGAGAGTGGCCGAGCAGGTCGTGGCCGGACCGGGTCCGTCGTCCGTGGCGGACCACGTCGAACCGGGGACGAACGGTTCGCGCCCTCCGGGTTCAGCGCCCCGCACGCAGAACCTCCGGCCCGGGGGCCCGGGGCCGGGGGCTCCGGGCGTCCCGCCTGAGCGGCCCCGCGCCTACGGGTCGACCGGTTTGGCACGCCTCCTTCATGATGCACGGCACGCGGAAGGAGGCGGACCGCCTCGTGGTCTCGCCGCACGCCGTGCGGCGAGACCGTCACCGTCGCCTGTGCGCCGTCGCGGTCACGAGGCGGCGCGGGTGGTCTCGGCCGGGCCGGAGGCGGAAGGGGAGTCCGGTCGGTAGAAGATGTCGATGTCGACCTCCTCGCCCCCGACGATCAGTGTGTCCCATGGCCCGCTGTCCAGCAGGGTGCGGAGGGTGTCGGACCGGAGGGTCTCCAGGTGGTCCCGGAGCGTCTGGTCGTCGGGCATGCCGGGGACACGGGGCGCCAGGCGGTCACGGACCCCGCGCAGCCGTTCCATGAAGGCGTCCAGGTCGGCGTTCCGGTCCGGTTCCCTCCCCTCCGACGCCCTCGCCTCCGACTCCTCTATGCTCTGGGCGATCTTCTCCTTGATGGGGCGGCTGACGCCGCCCTCGTCGGTGGTGATCATCGCGTTCCAGGCACGGCTCTTGTGCCGGTACTGGAGCATGGACATGGCCGCTTCGTGGCGGGCGAAGTCCGCGTCGCGGAACGGGCGGCCCTTCCAGGCGCCGTTGAGGGAGCGGGCCAGGGAGATGGCGGAGCCCAGCCCGCTGTTGAGTCCGCGGCCCGGCCAGAAGTGGATGGCGTTGGCGGCGTCACCGAGCAGGAAGCCGTACGTTCCCGGGGTGTCCGGGGTGGCCGAGTGGAGCCGGGTGGTGAACCTGGGCCGCTGCACCATGTCGAGCCGGAACGCGGTGACCGCGCTCAGTTCCTGTTCCGGGACGCCGAACAGCGTGAGCCCTTCCAGCACCCGCTTCCACAGGGCCGACCCCCTGACCATGGCGGGCAGGAAGAGGGTGCTGTGTGTCGCGCACTGGAAGTCGCCGTGGCCGTCCCGCCCCATGACGCAGGGGCGGGAAGCGATGCACTCCTCGAATACGTGCCGGACCGGATCGATACCGATGACCTCCGTGGCCTCTTCGTCGGTGAGCCGCATGTTCAGGAATCCCCGGCCGCGCAGGGAATTGAGGAGGAATCGGTTCTGGGCCACGGTCAGCAGGACGGTCATGGGATCAGTGAGGGAGGATTTGACGCGCAGTCCCAGGACGACGTCCTGAACATGCCGGCCATGCAGCGAATAGATGGACTTGTCGGCGCTTCCGAACTTGTCGGCGAAGTGTTCACGCGTGCGGGAACGGCCGCCCTCGCAGATGGCCAGCACATGTTCCTTCGCCACGTTCTCCTGCTGCTCCTCCGGTTCGAACGCGGCGGGAACCAGCCGGATTCGGCCGGGCTTCTCGTTGGCCAGTTCCAGGAGGGTGTCCTCGATGTAGGCGATCCGGAGGTTCCGCGGGTTGCATCCGCGGATCGAGTCGGGTCCGACCGGCCACATCTCGGAGTACGCGTCGCCGCGGAACAGTCGTTCCTGCACCTCCTGGGGGAGGTGCAGGTACTGGCGGCTCTGCACGGTGACGACCTGCTGCCGGCGGACGTTTCCCTGCCCTTCGCTCTTCCAGACGACCCGGGCCCCGTCCTGGGTCCACCGGCCGTCGTACACGGTGATGGCCACGCGGTCGCCCATGAGGTCTTCGAGGAGCAGCGCCAGGCTCAGGCCGACGGGGCCGCCGCCCGAAACGGTGACGCTCAGCACCGGGCCTGCCGCCGGGGCCGTCCCGGAGGTGCCGAGCGGTCGCAGGACGGAGAAGTCGAGAATGGTCTCCATCGCGTCGGCCGCCTCGAAGCGGAACGTCTCGGAACCGATCGCGATGAGGTCGCCGGGCTGCAGTTCATGCGAGGTGACCCGGGTTCCGTTGACTCGTGTCCCATTGCTGCTTCCACGGTCGTACAGAACGAATCCGTGACCCTCGCGGCGCACTTCGGCGTGAAAGCGCGAGACGTTTCCGCCGGATATCACCACACTGTTCTCGCCGTTGCGGCCCAGAGTTGTCGGCGTCGTACCGATCGGGAACTGCTGTCCAGCCAGAGATCCTTGATGGCCGACGAGCCGAGGAGGCATTGGGTCACCCATTTCCCTCAATGACGGACGCGATGACGGAATGCGAAACCGGACGTCGAACACCAGCACCCTGCGTCACAAGCCGCAAGCCGACCGGCACGCGGAGCAATCTTAATCCGGCCGCCGGGCCGATGAGAAGGCACTCGCTCCGACCGAGTACCACACGGGAACCATTCCGTGAGAATGTCACAGCGGGGTCCTGGACCAGGGCGCTGGGGAACGTGGGATTGCCGGTTCGGCCGCCGCCTCATGGGGCGGTGAACGGCCGGGCGTCCCCTCCCGTACGAGAGGTGGACCTGCTGTCGCCGGAAGAAGGAGAGCCCTCCCTCGTGATCGGTCTGCTGCGCGTCCGCGTCGACTACCCGCGCCGGGGGCGTCGCGGACCGGCCCGTTTCCTGCCGTCGTGGCGGCAGTTACTCGCTCTTGTGTTTCTCGGGTTCTGCGGAGTGGCCGGGCTCGTCGGGTGGATCTACATGACGACACCGATCCCGGACCCGAACGCCGACGCACGGGCGGAGGCCACGGTCTACTACTGGGCCGACGGCACCCAGATGGTGAGCGTGGGTCAGGTCAACCGTCAGAGCGTCCCGCTGTCGGAGGTACCGGTCTCCCTCCAGAACGCGGCGATCGCGGCGGAGAACGCCACCTTCCGCAGCGATCCGGGGTTCTCCGTCCGCGGGCTGGCGCGGTCGGTGGTCGCGATGGCTCGGGGCGGGGAACTCCAGGGGGGTTCCACGATCACGCAGCAGTATGTGAAGAACACCTTCCTCACGCAGGACCAGACCGTCGAACGCAAGCTCCGTGAGCTGTGCCTGGCGGTCAAGCTCTCCCGGACGCAGTCCAAGGAGCAGATCCTGCAGGGGTATCTGAACACCAGCTGGTTCGGCCGGAACGCCTACGGCGTCCAGGCGGCGGCCGTGGCGTACTACGGCACGGACGCCCGGCGGCTCGACCCGTCCCAGAGCGCGCTGCTGGTCGCCCTGCTCAAGAACGGCGATCTGCACGACCCGGCGCTCGGTGAGGCGCACCACCGCAGGGCGGAGGCCCGGTGGCGGTACGTCCTGGACCGGCAGGTGGAGCTGGGGCTCATGACGCGCGAGGAGCGGGCGAGGTACTCCGCCTTCCCCGAACCCCGGCCCCGGAAGGTGGCCAACGGGCTGGCCGGGCAGGTCGGTTATCTGGTCGACGCGGCCAACAAGGACCTTCAGAACCGTACGGAGCTGACACCCGAGGCCCTGGGGCGGGGCGGCTACCACGTCCGTACGACCTTCGACCGGGCCGCGGTGGAGCGGCTGCGGCGGGCGGTGGAGGGGGTCGCTGCCGGGTCGCCGGACGCGTCCCGCGGTCCGGCGGACGGGGGCGTCCAGTTCGGGGCGGCGTCCGTCAGGACGGGGGACGGCGCGGTGCTGGCGCTGTACGGCGGGCCCGATGCGACCCGGCACTTCGCCAGCAACGCCGACACGGCGGGGGTGCCGGTGGGGTCGGCGTTCAAGCCCTTCGTCCTGGCGGCCGCGCTCAAGAACGGCACCGCACTGGACGAGGGACGGCCACCGGTCGGGGCCGGGGCGCTCGGCGGCCCTGCGGCCGGGCTGCGGGACGGAGCCGCGGCCGGATTCCCGGACGGGGGCGCGGAGACGTCCCGCGCCGGTGTGCTCGCGCTGCGGCGGGCGCTGGTCCGGGGCGACCAGGACGTCTTCCGGCGCCTTGGCGAGGACGTCGGGCCGCAGCGGGTGCGCGATGTCGCGGTCGCCGCCGGGCTGCTGCCGCGGAGCCTGGCCGCGCTGGACCCGTCGTTCGCGCTCGGCACGTCCACGCCGAGCGCCATCCGGATGGCCGGGGCGTACGGCACGTTCGCCGCCGACGGCCGCCGCACGGCTCCGTACTCGGTGGCCTCGGTGACGTACCGGGGTGAGGAGGTTCCGGGCCTGGAGCGCCCGGCCGCCCGGCAGGTGCTGGACCCGGAGGTGGCCCGGGAGCTCACCGGGGCGCTCCGGGATGTGGCCGTGGACGCCGTCGACGCCGGCACTCTGCGCAGGCTGGGCCCGGTCGCGGCCGGACGCACGGACGGCGGGGACCGTATCCCGGCGGCGTGGTTCGTCGGCTACGGCGGGGAACTGTCGACGGCGGTCACCGCGTTCCGCAGCGACCCCGAAAGCGGCGGGCTGCTGCCGCTGGACGCGGACGCCGCGGCAGCGCCGGGCGAGGGCGAGGCGCTGCCGCTGCGGGTGTGGTCGGCGTACATGGAGGCCGCCCAGTCGGCCGCCGGGGACGGCTGACGGTCCCACCGGTGACGACGGCCCCGGCCCGGTCACCTCCCGAAGACCGCGACCTCGTACAGCGAGTAGCCGTAGCCCGTGGCCCGCTTGACGCCGTGCACCCGTACGTGGCGTGCGCCGGTGGCCGGGAAGCGTGCCGTGTCGATGCCGCCGTCACCGGAGACGGTGGACCAGACGGTGCGCCAGTCGGCTCCGTCCTCCGACACCTCGATGCGGTACTCCCTGGCGTACGCGCGCTCCCAGTCCAGGGTGACGCGGCCGACGGTACGGACCGCGCCGAGGTCGATCCGGATCCACTGGCTGTCGCTCCACCGGCTCGCCCAGCGGGTGCGCGGGTCGCGGTCGACGGCCTTGGCGGGGCGGTGGCTGACGAACGGGTTGAACTCGGTCGAGCTGGCCGTGGCCGGCGCCCCGGCGGCCAGGTCCCGGGAGGCCTCGTGGTGTTCGCTCGCCTTCCACGTGTCGAGGTAGGACTGGGCGCCCCGGGCCAGGTCGTCGAGGACGTCCTGTCCGCCGCTCAGCCGCATCTGCTCGATCCAGTCCGGGACGAGGCCGTGGTGGGCGAGTCCGTCGGTGTTGAGGTCCCAGGTCCGCTCCCCGGTGACCTGGCGGTCGAGCACCGCGCCGCCGTCCGCGCTGACGAACGGGTAGCGGACCGCGTTCGGCGCGTCCTCGCCCACCGGGCCGGGCCATCCGCCCACACCGTTCATGTCGGTACCGTAACCGTAGCCGACCCGGTAGGTGTCGCGCGGCCCGTCGGTGCGCCGCGCCTCCGCGACGAAGCCCTCCGCGGAGTGGGCGTACTGGGTGATGAACCCGCCGAGGCGGTACAGCCGTTCGGTCCACAGCGGGTCCATCCAGCTGTGGCTGGAGAGTACGCCCGGGTAGGCTTCGGACTCCAGGATGTCGAGGGCGCGGCCCGCCGCCTTGACGCTCATGTGGTCGATCTCCAGCATCATGTGACGTTCCATCATGCCGCGCAGGGCGTACTCGCCCAGGCGGCTGAGGCCGCGGGTGTTGCAGCGCGCCTCCTCGGCGTACGACGGGAGCCGCACGCCCTCGGGCAGGAGCGCGGCCGCCTCGGAGGCCGCCGTCATGCCGATGGGGTTGTCGGACTGCGGACCGGTGCACCGCTCCGTGGTCCAGAACGTGCCGGTGGACAGGAACTGGCCCGCGTTGACCGCGGTGCCGATGGCGCCCCCGTCGAACCGGACCCCGCACAGGGCGTTGTCGAACTTGTGGCACAGGAACATGCTGCGCACGCCCAGCGCGTGGAGTTCGTCCAGTCCGCGGTCGATGTCGCCCTCGTCGCACTGGGGGACGCCGAGGATCTGCTTGCAGCCGAAGGGTTCGGAGGTCTCCACCCCGAGGACGACGGCGAGCTTTCCCTGGGTGATGACCTCGCGGGCCTGGCGGCTGTCGGTGACGATCCGGAACCAGCCCTTGCCGGGCCCGCCGTACATCCTGTCGACGTAGTCCTGGAGTTCGTAGGTCTTGCGCGCCTGGAGCCGGATGGACTCCATCTCGTCGCAGCCGCGGTCCTTGAACGGGTAGACCGAGCACAGCAGGCCGTTGGTCACCAGGTCGTTGACGAGGATCCGCTGCCCCCCGCGCCAGGCGCGCTCCAGCCAGGCGTAGTAGTTCTGCTGGTGGCTGAGCGAGTCGTGGGCCGGCCAGTCCCGGAAGGTGGGCCAGCCGACGGGGTCGTGGTGGCCGTCGGCTCCGCCGGTGACGTTCTCGAACAGCGCCAGGGACCCGTCCGGGTGGTGTTCGGGGCAGTCCTTGAGCGCCTCGGCGGCACCGCCCCGGGCGGAGAACACGGCGCCGCAGATCAGACGTCCGCCGAAGCCCTCGTGGGACATGAGGTGGTTGTGGGCGTCGACGAATCCGCGGACGTCGCCGTTCTCGTCGGTGCCCTTGAAGGGCTCGCCGGTGACGTTGATCCGGGAGTCCGGCACCGGCCGGTCCACGGGGCTCCACCAGCCGCCGCCGGCGACCGCGGCGGAGGAGCCGGGTCCCACGCCGAGGGCGGTGACGGTGACGGCGAGGAGCAGCGTGAGGACGGCTGTGGGGAGCCGTCCGCCGGGTGCGCGTCGGGCACCGGGTGCGCGTCTGGTCATGATCACACCTTCGGTCGGGCTCGGACACGAGGTGGAACCGGCCGCTACTGATGGGTCGTCAGATGGGCCGTGCCGGGATCCCGAGGATCGCGATCCCGGCTGTCGGCGTCAAGACTCCTGTGCGCACCACTTGTTCACGACCGTGACGCGCGCGTCCTCCACGGCCGTGACGGTACGGGGATCAGGGCGCCATCTCGTACGCACCGGAGAGCGCCTCGACCCGGGACCAGACCCGCGCGGAGCGTGCCTCGTCGACGGCGGGACGGCGGACCGCGCCCAGGGCCCATTCCTGCTGCCGCTCGGTGGCGGAGTCCTTGCCGTACAGTTCGACGGCGTGCGCGGAGAAGTCCCGCACGAGGACGGCGAACAGCTCGTCCAGGACGTCCTCGTCGAGGCCGGTCAGCCGCGCCTGTTCCAGGATCAGCTGGCCGTGCACCACGAGCGCGAACAGCTGCCCGACGGAGAGCAGCAGGTCGAGGTCGCGGCTCTGCTCCTCGTCGGGGGCGGCGGTGGCGACGAACTCGCAGAGCGCGTCCGCCTGTTCGCGGAAGCGGGCGACGTTCGGAAGACGGGTGTACGCGTCGAAGGCGTCGCGCCAGTCGTGGAAGCGTACGGAACCCAGGCCGCGCGCCGGGCCCTGCTGGAAGAGGAACGTGTCGTCGGCCGCGTCCAGGCGGGTCGGGACGGGCTCGTACGGGGCCGGGTTCAGCAGGTGGTTGCGCATGAACTTGAGAATCAGCGCGAGGTTGACGTGGACCGTGCCCTCCAGCTTCGGCAGGCCGCGGATCTCGACGGCCGCCTGTGCGAAGTAGTTGTCCTTCTCGAAGCCCTTGGCGGCGATGACGTCCCACATCAGGTCGACGACCTTCTCGCCCTCCGTGGTGACCTTCATCTTGGTCATCGGATTGAAGAGGAGATAGCGGCGGTCGTCGGGCCCGGCCGAGCGGAAGTAGTCGACGGCGCGGTCGCTGAACAGCTTCATGCCGACGAGACGGACGTACGCGTCGGTCAGCTCGCGCCGCACATGCGGGAAGGCGGTCACGGGGCGGCCGTAGAGAACGCGGTTCTGCGCGTGGGTGACGGCCTCGTACATGGCGTGCTCGCAGATGCCGATCGAGGCGGTGCACAGGTTGAACTTGCCGACGTTCACGGTGTTCAGCGCGGCGTCGAAGGCGGCACGGCCGGTGTGCAGGACGTCCTCGGAGGCTACCGGGTAGTCCTCCAGGCGGAACTCGCTGACGTACTTGGAGGAGTCGACGACGTTCTTGACCAGGCGGTATGCCGGGTGGCGGCTGTCGGCGGCGAAGAAGACATAACCGTCGGGGCCCTCCACGTCGGTGCGGCGGCCGAAGACGGAGACGAGTCCGGCGGCGTTGCCGTTGCCGATGTAGTACTTGGAGCCCGTGGCCCGGAAGCCGCCGTCGCCGTCGGGCGTCAGCAGCATGTCGGTCGAGTAGATGTCGGCGCCGTGGGTCTTCTCGGACAGGCCGAAGGCGAAGACCTCACCCTCGGAGAGGAGCCGGGCGGCCCGGGCGCGGGCCTCGGCGTTGTCGCTCTGCCAGACGGGGCCGAGGCCGAGGATGGTGACCTGCCAGGCGTACCAGTAGTCGAGCCCGTAGAAGCCGAGGATCTCGTTGAGGGCCGCGATCCGGGCGGTGTCCCACCGCTTGTCCCGCTGGCCCTCCCGCTGCCCGCCGGGGCTGCCCACGGCGTCGGCGGCCGGCGTGAGGAAGGTCTCGAACAGCCCCTCCTCGGCGGCGAAGGCGAGGAAGTCCGCCAGCCAGGCCCGGGACCGGTAGTCCTCGATCAGCCGGCGCTTGCCGCGCTCCTCGAACCAGTCGACGGTGGCGCGCAGCAGTCTGCGGGTCTCGGGGTCGAAGTGCGCCGGGTCGTAGGTGCGCGGGTTGAACAGCAGCGGGTCGGCCATGGAGGTCCGCCTTTCCGGCTCGTGTACGTCGGCCATGACACCGCCGATCCTCATATGCAACTAGTTGCACAAACAAGCGCCTCCGCCGGGTTGAGACACGGCTCACCCGCCTGCGCCGGCCCTCCCCTCCCGGCGCGGTCAGGAGCGGGCGAGTTCGTAGCGGATGCCGTCGTCCGAGCCTCCGACCGGGGTGAAGCCCGCGCGGCGGACGACGGCGTGGGAGGGGGCGTTGCCACGGTCGACGGTGGCGCGCAGCCGCTTGAACCCCGGGCGGGCGAAAGCCCAGTCGGCCAGAGCTCGCAGGGCCTCGGTGGCGTAGCCGTGGCCGCGCTCGGTCCGCACGATGTCGTAGCCGGTCTCGGCGCAGCCGTCGGCGTCCGGGGCGGCGTGGAAGCCGATGGCCCCCAGGGCGCGCCCATCTGCGGCGCGGACGATGGCGTACGTGCCCCAGCCGGGCCGGTACGTGCCCGACTCGCCCGCCTCCACGGCCGTGCCCGCGGCGAACCGAGCCCCCTCCGGCGGACCCTCCGCCGCCCAGGCGAAGCCGCCGCTGCCGCCGCCGTACAGGTCCGCCGCGACAGCGGGCGAGACCTCGCACAGGACGAGCCGTTCGGAGCGGATCGGGTCGGCGTACCAGCGCCATGCGCCGAGCCGGGGCAGGCCGTCGCGTTCGCCCCGTCCGGTCGCCCACAGCAGCCTCCGCCACGGGTCGTCGCCGCGCGGGGTGTGCGGGAAGAGCCGCTCCAGCACGCGCGTGCACAGGTGCCCGGAGGGCTGCCAGTCCGGTTCGCCGAGGGCGGTGAGGATGTCATGGGTGTGGACGAGCACCTCCACGACGCCCATCGCCGCGAAGCCGTCGGCGCCCGCGTCGCCGTAAGGGTGCCAGGCGCGTACGGCGGGGGGTGTCGTGAGGACGGCCGCGGAGAACAGCCTGCCGGTGGCCTCGATGACGCGGACCAGGCCGTCCGGGGAGGTGCCCGGCTCGGCGGAGATGCCGAAGGGGACGTATCCGTCGGCGGAGCGCCCGGTCAGCTGCGTGGCGTAGCCGAGGAAGTCGTCAGCGATGTGGACGGCCGTGTTGTGGCAGCTCCATTCCAGGCCGGCCGCCGGGACGGACCAGTCCCGGTCCGTCACGCCGCGCAGCGCGGCGGAGGTGTCGCGGATCGCCAGGTCGATGTCAGCCGCATCCATGATCGTCATGGCGGGACCCTACGGGGCCCGCCATGCCCGCACCATCGGTTTCAGCCCACGCCCCGGGGCCGGAACTGGATACTGATGCGGGGCCCGACCGCTCGGCTGGTCTTCGGGACGGCGTGCTCCCAGGTGCGCTGGCAGGAACCGCCCATCACCACGAGGTCGCCGTGCCCCAGCGGGAGCCGCAGGGCCACGGCCCCGCCGCCGCGCGGGCGGAGGTCCAGGTCGCGCGGGTCGCCCACCGAGAGGATCGCGATCATCGTGTCGTGCGTGGCCGAGCGGCCGATCCGGTCTCCGTGCCAGGACACGCTGTCCCGGCCGTCGCGATAGAGGCAGAGCCCGGCGGTGACGAAGGGTTCGCCCAGTTCGGGCGCGTAGTGGGCGCTGAGCACGTCACGGGCCTCGGTGAGTGCGGGGTGCGGCAGGGGGACGCCCTCGCGGTAGTACGCGAGGAGGCGCGGGACGGCGACCACGTTCTCGTACATGACGCGCTTCTCGGCGCGCCAGGGGACCCGCGCGGCCAGGTCTTCGAACAGCGCGTCGGCGCCGCGGAGCCAGCCGGACAGGTGGTCGACCCACGCTCCGCCCGCCAGTTCGGTCCGCCGGATGCCGCCCAGCGGGCCGGGGCGGATCTCGTCTCCCTGGTCGAACAGGGAGCCCTGGAGGCCGGGGATGTCCGGTCGCGGTGCGGTCATGGATCCAGAATAGAAGACGATACGAACACGTGAACGAATCGGTGAGGGGTGACCGCTCACTGATCCCTTCCCCGGGCCGGTTTCCGCAGGTCGAGGTGGTCCTGGCCCGTGCGGCACCCACCGGAGCCGACCGCCCGCCGTGGCCATGTGGGGGGGGGCGTACCGCTCCCGCGAGGCACCGCGGAGGCGGGCGGTCGGCGGCGGCATCGTGCCGCCCGGCTCCGAGCGCTGACGGCCGCCCGGCCCTCCCCGTTCGCGGACACCACCGCAGTTCTCACGACGTCCGGCCATGGCGGGCACCGCGCCGAACGGACGCCGTGCGAGGTCAGGCCCTGCCGAACAGGCCTATGTGTTCGTAGCGGTTTTCCTCAGCACCAGCCGCGACTGGCGTCGGCGAACCGTTTGAACGCGGCCTGGGTTCCCGATCCGGCGATTCCGTCGATCGCACCGGTGTAGCCCCAGCTGTGCTTGAGCAGCCGTTGCAGGGCCTTGACCGTGCCGCTGCCGACGATGCCGTCGACGGCCCCCGTGTAGCCCCAGTGCGCCTTGAGGTTGCGCTGGAACGCCTTCCAGCTGTTGGTGCCCAACAGGCCGTCGAGCGGGCCCGTGTAGCGCCAGTTCGCCTTCAGCCAGCACTGGACGTAGGTCGCCTGCTGGCCGCTCAGGCCGAGGTTCACCACCGCGAGGGCGGCGGTTTCGGAATGGGTGTCCGCCTGCGGCGTCGGCGCGGGAACCGCGAAAGCGGTGCTGGCCCCGGCCAGGCTTCCGGCGGCCAGCACCGCCGCCGCGGTGACACTGACGAGCGTCCTGGTCAACGTACTCGGTCGCATACGCTTTCCCTTCGGTCACAGGGCGGAACAGGACGCCGCAAAAAGCGTTCGTCAGCGTCCCGTTGATGCGTCCTCTCCTGATGTACAGGGTGAAACTACTTCGTCTGCGACGGCTGTTCGGGAACGCTCCGGGAAATGACCGGTAAGGGATACCAATCGGCCGATGCGAAGCGGTCGTCCGGGGCGGATGCGGGAGGCTAGCGGGGCAGGGTGATGGCGTAGGCCTTGCGCAGGGTCTCGTGGACCGTCCACGTCGTACGGTCCCCCTCACGCAGCACGGCGAGGTCACCGGGCCCGACCCGGAGGGTGGGGCCGTTCTCGACCTCGACGGTGGCGCGGCCGCTGATCACCACGAACAGTTCGTCCGCCTCGACGTCGGTGACCACGCCCGGGGTGATCTGCCAGATCCCGCGCAGCTGCCGTCCGTCGTCCGAGACCGAGAGCAGCTTCCCGGTCACGACGGGCGTGCCGGAGAGGATCTGGGCGTCGTCGAGCGGCTCGGGTTCCAGCTCGGCGTCCGGGATGTGCAGGGCGAAGCTCGCGTCCACGTGCGTGGTCCTTCCTGAGGGTGGGCGCCATCAGACCGTCCCGGCCCGAGCACCGTCAAGGACGGTTCCGTCGGCGTCCCCGGAGCTCACAGGCTGTCGAGGCGCCCCGGCCCCCGCTCGGCGGAGTGTCGAGAGTGCGGGGTCCCTCGGGCGGTACGTCGTCGACGCGAAGGGGGAGCGCTTCACGCTCAAGCCCGCGAACCGGCAGGGAGCCCAGGGCACCCGGAGCGGCTCGGGGGACATCGAGGACCCGGCCGCCCGTACGCCGGTGAGAAGGCGGACCAGATGCCGATCGGTCCGTACCGGGCGCCGGTCTCCCGGACCCTCGCCTCGTTCCACGAGCTGGAGATCAGCAGCATCGGGCCGCCCTGCCCGGACAGGATGCTGCCCGACGCACGGCCGCCGACCACCCGGCGGTCCCGGCGCGGAGTTCGCGCACGGGCAGCACAAGGAACAGTGCGGCAAAGGGGCGTACGCCGCGGGGGCGCCTTCGCGCACCCGCGGCTCAAGGGCGACACCTTGGACGGGCTTCTCTGCCGCCGGAGCCACCGTTCTGGGCCGCTTAGGTGGCCGGGTAGGTGGCGACGACCTTGCCCTTGCCGTCAGCCGCGAGGTAGCCGGTGGCGTGGTACTCGTTGCTGAGGTAGAAGCGGAGGGTCGGCTGATCGGAGTTGAACGTCCAGCGGCCGACGATCAGATAGCGGGTCGACGGATTCTCCACGTCCAGTTCGCGTTCGCCGCGCTTCATCAGGTCCGGGAGCGCGTCCCAGTCCAGCGCGGCGGCGTCGAAAGGCTGCTCGTCGGCATCGTCGCGCCGGATGGTGCCGCCCACGCCCGTGCGGCGGGCGGTGCCGTCACGGAACTCGAAGCGGTCGTAGGTGCGGGCGCCCGGCTCGGTGGGGATGGAGGCCAGCGCGTACTCCTCGTACACCGTCAGCTCCTTGAACCGGGTGGTGCCGCTCACCTCTCGGAACGCGTCGATGACGGTCCAGACGTTCGCGGTGGTGAGCAGGCTGCCGCGGGGTTTCTCCGGGGCGGCCGCCTGGGGTGACTGCCCGGGTCCCGGAGAGGTCTCGGAGGGCGTGGCGGGCGGTCCGGAGGCAGGGGTGTCCTGGCCGCCCCCGGCCGGGGCGCCGAGACCGGGGCTCTCAGTGGCCCTGTCCGCGCCTCCCGTGCCTCCGTCAGGCAGCCATCGCACCAGTGCGAAGGTGCCCGCGGTCAGGACTGCCGCGAGGGCGAGGAGAATCGGAAGGCCACGGCGGCGGCGCGTGGTCGGCGGCACCGGAGGCCCGAAGGTCCCGTTCGGCGGGGCGGGAGAGCTGTCGGGGACCGTGGCGGCCGAGCCGCCGGGCAACGGCCGGACCTGCGGCTCCGGGACGGGCGCGGGCGACGGGACGGCGGCGCTGTCCGGGACCGTGGCCGCCGAGCCGCCGGGCAGCGGCCAGACCTGCGGCCCCGGGACGGGCGCGGGCGGTGCCGCCGGTGCCGGCTGCGCCTCCGGTGCCTCTTCCGCCGCCTTCAGGAGTCCTCGCAGCTCCGAGCCGTCGGGGCGCAGCGCCGGGTCCCGTACGAGCAGGCGGGTCAGGACGGGGGCCAGCGCGCCGGACCGTACGGGCTCGGGGATCGGCTCGTCCAGGACCGCCACGAGGGTGGCCAGGTTGGTGGCGCGGCGCAGCGGGTGATGCCCCTCGGCCGCGACGTACAGAAGCATCCCGAGTGACCACAGGTCGGACGCCGGGTTGCCCTCCTGGCCCCGTATCCGCTCGGGTGCGATGAACTCGGGCGAGCCGATCAGGTCGCCGGTAGCGGTGAGCCGGGTGGTCTGGTCGTGCAGCGCGGCGATGCCGAAGTCGGTGAGGACGGCGTCGCCGTCCGGGCGGAGCAGGACGTTCGCGGGCTTGACGTCCCGGTGGTGGATGCCGACGGCATGGGCGGCGCGGAGCGCGGAGAGCACCCCGCGGCCGAGCCGCAGGACCTCGGACACGGGCATGGGGCCCTGTGCCAGCCGGTCCTGCACGGAGCATCCTTCGACGAGCTCCATGACGATCCACGGGTGCGAACCGTCCTGCGGCTCGACGATGTGGTGGATCGTCACCACGTGCGGGTTGGAGAGCCGCGCCAGCGCCCTGGCCTCCCGGACGGCGCGTTCGCGCAGCTGCGCGGTGAGCCCGGGGGCGGCCTCCTCGTGAGCGGGGTCGGGCGGACGGACCTCCTTGAGGGCGACCTCGCGATCGAGTGCGATGTCGCGGGCCCGCCACACGGTGCCCATGCCGCCGCTCCCCAGCCGGGAGACCAGTTCGAAGCGCCCGTCGACCAGGGGTCGTCTCGCGGACTCGCTCATGCTCATGGCCGGTCATCGTAGGCCGTGGGAGTGACAGCGTGCGCGGAGGGCGACGCTTCGCGGGGATCCCCCGTCGTGACGACGGCGGCTGAGCCGTTCGGCGGGGGGCGCGGCCGGGCTGCTTGGCGGACAGGTGAGGGTGACGGACGCTGGGCGCGCTTGTGCCGGACGCGTTGTGGGATCTGACGGAGGCCGCCGTGGAGAACCTGCCGAGAGACCGGTCCCGGGCGTGGGGCACCGACCGGTGAGGCGGCGGCGACACCCGGACGGGGACCTGCCGGGAAAGACGCGGGACGTACGCCCGGCCTGGCTGTGGGCCGGCTGGCTAACGGCCGTCACGGTCCTGGTGACGGGCTACTTCCGCCTCCCGCTGGACCGTCTGGGCCCGGACCGTCCCACACTCAGCTGGACCGTGTTCATCACGCTCCTGGCGGGCCTCGCCCTGCTGCTGCTCCGGCAGATCCGCGCGGTGCTGCTAGACCGGCGGGACGCCAGGCCGGGTCTGGTGATCCCGTTCCTGATGAGCCTGTCGGTCCTGGTCTTCTCGGGCGGCTACCACGCTCTGGCCCGGGCGCCGGGCGAGTTCGTCGGTCTGGAGACCCGGCTGGACGCCCTGTACTTCACCGTGGTGACTCTGGCGACCGTCGGCTACGGCGACATCACGCCGCAGGGGCAGACCGCCCGGCTGGTGACGATCGTCCAGATCCTGTACAGCTTCGTCTTCCTGACGGCGGGCGCCACTGCCTTCAGCCGCCGCGTCCGGGGGGTACTGGCGCACCACCTCGGACGCGACGGCCTGTGAGCTGAGCCGCGAGCGGGCCGGGCTCAGCGTCCGCTGGTGGCGGCGTAGTACTGGAGGTCCTGGACCTCCACGCTGCCCTGCACCCGGTACGGCAGCCGCACAACGGTGGCGGCGCTGCCGCCGCGCACGGCCTGCGCGGACACGGAGCCGGTACGGAGCGGCGCGAGGGCGGTGTGCACCCCGGCCGCCATGTCGGTGCTCGTGGTGGCGGAGCCGACCGTGGTGCGGACCGTGGCCGGGCGGGTCAGGAAGGCCACGACCTCCACCTGGTCGCGGGGTGAGGCACTGCTCTGGCGGAGCGACATCACCTTGGTCTGGCTCCCGGTCGGATCGGCGCCGGCGAACTGGGTGCGGGAGGACACATACAGCGTGTCCCGCACGATCTTCGGCCACGAGCCGGTCTTGAAACGGGTGAGGTAGTACGAGCTCAGGTCCAGGTAGCTGTGGCCGTTGTGGAGCGACGGGGCGAAGTGGGTGCCTTCGGAGAAGTCGTTCCAGGTGGTCAGCTGCACCCAGTCGGCCCCGCTCTCGATGGCGCTGTTCCAGGTGTTGCGGAGGTTGGCGGTGTTGCCGGCCTCGTCGTAGATGCCCTGGTTGGGCCGGGCGTCCTGGATGGATACGGGCTGCATCCAGATCTTGCCCGCGCTGTGCGCGCGCTGCGCGTCGCGCGAGCCGCCATCCGAGGTGGTGTAGCTGCGGGTGCCCCAGTCGGAGAGGCCGTAGCTGATCTTCATGAACTCGTCACCGTGGGCGCCGAAGTCGATGAACAGCGGCACGAAGGCGACCCGGACGCCGTGGCGGTCGCGCAGGTCGTCGAGGACACCGGTCCACCAGCTGACACTCTTGGCCTCGGCCTTGAACGGGGACACGACGAGACGGCCGTCGCCGAGCCGGTGGGCGGCGGGGCTCTTGCCCAGCTCCGCGACGGCGTCGGCGAGATCCTTCGGGTCGACACCGCTCAGCGACGACATGTCCGGCATCAGCATGATCTTGAAGCTGGAGTCGACCGAGCCCGCCGCGGCCAGCAGGTCCTTGCTGCGCTCCCAGTTCTTGCCGGACAGCGACAGCATGTCCAGGGTGAACCCGTCGAGTCCGGCGTCGCGCGCGGTGCGGACCTCCTGCTTGAGGTTGGCCAGCTCCCAGTCGCCCGGCTTCGGGGACGTCGGCATCGGACGGTCGCGCAGCAGTCCGCCGTACGCACTGTGCTTGCCGCTCTCGCCCTGCGGGTTCAGATAGTTGCGCGCGTAGTAGTCGCTGCCCGGGCTCGCGTTGTCCAGGGACAGCGGGTACGGCGTGAAGTAGTGGGCGAAGACCAGCTTGCCCTTGGCCCGGAGCGCGGCCCGGTCCGGCATGTCGAACGGCAGTGGGCCACCGGTCCTGCGCTGCTGCGCGGCGGAGCCGGGGGCCGGACTGCCGTCGCCCTTCGCCGCGGCACCGCGGTCCTTCCCGTCCTTGCCGCTCTTGTCTCCCTTGCCCGACGCGGACGGTGACGCCGCGGAGGTACTGGACACGGTCGGTTCACCCGCCCGGGGCGAGGCCGGCGCCTCCGGCAGGAGACCGGAGCCGTCCTTGGCCTCGGGCACGTCCTCCTGGGCGACGACCTTCGGCCCGGCGTCCCTGTCCGTGTGCCAGGACCAGGCGGTGGCCGCCGTCGCGCAGACGCCCGCCAGCAGTAAACCGACGGTCACCAGGGTGACGGACTTTCTGCGGCGCCCGGCCTCCTCTCGGCGGCGCCGACGGGACGACGACGCCGAGGTTCCGCGGCGCGCCCCGCGAGCCGTGCGGTCGTCGCGGCCACGTCGACCGCCTCCGCGCTCTTCGTGGGCCTTGCGGTGCCCCGTGGTCATCCGAGCCTCCCTGTCAGCCGCGCACCTGTGTACGCGGTTCGTACAGCAGTAGAGCGGATGTTTAAGTATCGGACAACCAATCTCCACAAGTGGAAGGCAGGGTGGAGGTCGCCTTTCAGCCGGTCACAGGTCGTACGGCCTGAGCCGGGCCCGATGAGTGTCGGCACAGGACAAGCCCTGTTCCCGGGCCCCGTGGTGAGGTCTCGGCCCATGGCGTCCAGAAGTCCTGTCAGCGCTGCCGTACGGGGACGCCCACGCCGCTCTTCGGCCGGTGGACGGCCGTGTCCGGCAGCAGGTCCCATCAGGCCTCCGCGCGGATCGACGGTGTGTCGACCGGACAGCGGTACTCGCCCCTCGGCGCCCTGTGCCACCGTCAACCGAGCGGCGTTCGTGCGGATATGGGCGGGCGCCCTCGACGAGCGGGCCGCCATGGGAAAGGAACTGCCGCCTTCGGTACGGGCTCCGCTCCCCCGGCGGAAAGTACGGCTCGACGCAGGCCGGGACGGGACCGCAGCGCCTCAGGGGCCTGGGGGCGGGAGGGGGCCCGGGTGCGGTACACGCGGTCAACGAAGCCGACAGCGGCCGGGGTCGGTCACATGGCACCGTCTCCCGTGAGCGTGCCGGGCGGAGCGACGCGCGTGCCCCATCCACCCGGCGACGGCCGGGAGAAGAGAGGCACGGGAGGGGCGAGTGGCGGCACCACGCGGAGTGGGCCGAAAAGGGTGGACGGCCGACCTTGCCAATGCCTACTGGCACTCTTACATTCAACCCGTCGGTAACACCCGCGAGTACACCTGTGCGGGACACCGCTTCGGCGCCTCGCCGCTCACTTCTCGGTTCTCAGTGCGCTCCCTGATCAGCAGTCACGTGATCTCGTTATGACAAGGGGATTTATCATGAGAAAGAGATCCGATGTCGACACGCACGACAAGGGTACGGACGGCGAGATCGTCGGCCGTATCAGCTGGATGCGCTTCGCCGCCCTGTCCGTTCCGGCCGTCGGCCTCACCGCCGCCCTCGGCATAGCGCTGTCGAGCGGGGCACTGGCCGCCTCATTCGCCGTGTCCGGACAGCAGTTCAAGGTTTCGGCGGACGGCCTCACCGGTGAGGGCTTCGCCCAGTACGGCAGCATCGACGGCAACGCACGCGGCGAGCTGCTGCCGGTCGCGGTCACCGCCATCAAGCAGGCCGAACTCCGCAACCTGTGCCAGTCGGTGGTCACGACGCTGCCGGTGATCGGGGACATCTCACTCAACCTCACCGCGGGGAAGTCCTCCCCGGTCGAGGCCTCCGGCCTCTTCGTGGACGCCACCCAGCTGTCCGGCGACGCCGAGTTCACGAACATCGAGATCGGCCGCGACGCGTCGACTCTGGACAAGGGCCCCGACGGCGCGCAGGGCATGCAGGACCTGTTCGGCCAGCAGGCGGACACCGTGAAGATCAGCGAGCTGCGGCAGGTGGCCTGGGCGACGAACGCCGGGACGTTCAAGCTGTCCGGGCTGGACATGAAGGTCGCCAAGGGCAAGAAGGAATGCTTCTGACATGACGTCACCGGTCACGGAGGACGACGGCGCGGCCATGGCCGTGCCACCGGCGGTCCGCCCCACGGGGAAGACCGCGCGAGCGCGCCTGGCCTGGCGTCGCTGGCGCAGGAGCCGCCCGTTCTGGGGTGGACTGGTGACCGTCCTGGCAGGGGCGGAGATCTGCGCCATTCCGCTCGCGCCGCTCAAGGTGATGCTCCATCAGGGCATCGCGGGCGTCCCGTCCGTCCTGCTCGGGATTGTCATGATCATGCTAGGCATCTCGGCATGGGTGGCGCCCCAGTACCGGTCGATGGCCGGTCTGGTGACGACCCTGCTCGCGGCCGCCGCCCTGGTCATGTCCAATCTGGGCGGGTTCCTCATCGGCACGCTGCTCGGCGTCGTGGGCGGCGCGTCGATGTTCGCCTGGCGGCCGGTGACCACCACGGCCGAGGACTCCTGACCGGGCTCGCCCGGCCACACGCGCCCGCACCCCTCACCTCCCCCTCCTTCTCCGTCGCCGGGCACCTGCGCGCCCGGACCCCGGAGCCACCGCCCTCGGGCCCCCCACACCCGGCATCCCGTGGCGACCCGCCACACCGTCCCCGAAGGAGAGCACGACATGGCAACCCGCATCACGTCCCCCCGCAGAACCGTGGCCTCAGTGTCCGCTCTGGCCGCGACCGGAGCGCTGGCCCTCACGGGCACCGCGTCCGCCGCCGCACCCACGCCGTCCGCCCCGGCCGCCGCCGGCCCCACCACCGTCACGCCCGCCGGGCACGGCTTCACCGCCGCGCTCAGCGGCAAGGCCACCTTCAAGGCCGGAAGCGTCACTGTCACCTGCTCCGTCTCCAGCGCGGGCGGTTCGGTCCCGGCCGCGCCCGGCAACCACAACCCGTCCGGTCCGGTCACCAGCTCCATCACCGCGCCGACCTTCAGCTCCTGCTCCACCAGCATGTGGGGGGTCAGCGCCACGGTCACCACCAGCGGCGCATGGACGGTGTCCATGCAGCACGGCTCCCCCGTCGTCGCGTCGTTCACCGTGCCGGCCGGAGGGCTGGTCGTCCAGACGTCCGGGCTGGCGAGCTGCACCGTCACCGCCGCGCCGAACGGCCCCGCCGTGGCCGCGGGGACCTGGAACAACGGCGCGCCGTCGTCGCTGGCCTTCTCCGGCGCCACGGTCCCGATCAAGGTCGTCGGCGGCTTCGGCTGCCCGACCAGCGCGACCGGTTCGGCCTTCACGGCCACGTACACCGTGACCGACACCACCGACCCGGCCCAGCAGATCACCGTCTCCGGCTGACACACGGACCGGCACGACGCCGAGCGGCCCCGCGGCCACCGCGGGGCCGCTCCGGGTAACCTGGCCGGGTGACAGGCACGGAAGCTCCCCTCTCCTTCAGGCTCGCGTACGTCCCGGGCGTGGTGCCCGCGAAGTGGGTGCGGGTCTGGCAGGAGCGGTACCCGGACGTGTCGTTGGAGCTGGTGCCGGTGTCCGCCGCCGAGGCTCCCGGCCTGCTGCGGGAGCACGCGTGCGACGCCGGTCTCGTGCGGCTGCCCTTCGACCGTACGGACCTCAGCGCCATTCCCCTGTACACCGAGACGACGGTCGTCGTGATCCCCAAGGACCATGTGATGACCGCGGTGGACCAGGTGTCCCCCGAGGATCTGGCCGACGAGATCGTGTTCCATCCCCTCGACGACACCCTCGACTGGGAGCGCCCGCCGGGGCGTCCCGCGATCGAGCGCCCTGCCACCACCGGCGACGCGATCGAGCTGGTCGCGGCCGGGGTGGGGGTGCTCGTGGTCCCCATGTCGCTGGCCCGGCTGCACCACCGCCGGGACCTCGTCTACCGGCCGGTCACCGATGTGCCGCAGTCGCGGGTCGCCCTGTCCTGGCCGGAGGCGCGGACCACGGACCTGGTGGAGGACTTCATCGGGATCGTGCGCGGCCGGACGGTCAACAGCACGCGGGGCCGCCGCGCACCCGAGGCCGAGACGGAGGCCCGGCAGCCGAAGGCCGGGAAGAAGACGCAGGGCTCCGGTGCCTCACACAAGTCCGGCTCCGGTTCGGCCACCGGTCGCAGCCCGCGCAAGGCCTCCGGCGGCTCCGCCCGCAAGCCGTCCGGCTCGGGCCGCCACGGCCGCCCCCGCCGCCGCTCCTGAATCCGCGCGACACACAGCGCCCGGTGCGCCGGGTGATGCGAAGGCGTTCCCACACCGGGGCGTGTCGCCTCGGTCGTCGGGCGCCCAGAAGATGACAGCGGAGCCCGGGCCGTCGTGACTGCCCCCGTCCCGCCCCGACAGGGGCGGGACGGCGTGTTGCCGCTCGTCGGCGGCAGCGGTTTCCACGGGACGGACGACGGCCCCGGACCGGACGGCTTTGCGGACCTGCGGCGAAGACGTCCCGGTCGCCACCGCAGACCGGACGCGGGACCGGGCAGCCGGGAGCGTGCCCAGGAGCCCCCAGGACCGGGTGGGCGTCGAGACGCTGCGTCCTCTCCCCCGGCACGGTGTACCGGAGGGGGAATGGACGGACATGTCCCGTGCCGGCCGGATCCGGTGGCGCCGCGGACCGGCCCGGCGGCGGTCGTCCGGGAAGTCCCGTGCCACACGGCCCGTCGGTTCGGTGCGCCGGTGGGGCGACGGCATGCCCGGCCGGTGACAGCCGAGACCGATCGCCCCGGAACGGTGGGCCCGCCGGTCGGCCACGGCGGCAGTACGCGCTCTCCCGCTCCTTCGTCCGGCTGCCCGGCACGTACCGCCGCCGGTCGGCCGTTGAGGGGTGAAAAGCGGGTGCGGGTGCGCCCGCGGGGTTCGTACACTCACCGTGCTCCGGCCACCGGGCCGGACGCGCATCCACGGCCTACGGCCTACGACTTCGAGGGGAGACGAGCATGTGCCACACCGGCGCCGCCGTCGTTCCCCCGTCGCGGTACGACGTGATCGGGCCTTGACCCCGAATCCTGGACACGGGTTATGCGGCTGGTGTCAGCGTAGTTGATGTTGTTCTGG
>NZ_JADWYO010000008.1 GCF_022414595.1 Streptomyces sp. MUM 203J
GCGCAGGCCCGCGCGGCGGCGGACGGTGTGCAGGGCGGCTGCGTCGAGCAGGGCGAGGGGCGGGTCGGCGCCCTCCGCGACGAGGGCGGGGCCGGGGGGCCGCCGGTCGGTGCCGAGCAGCGCGGAGGTCACGAGGTCTTCCCACAGAGTGGTGGTCATGTCAGCTCCAGGCGGTCAGGGTGCGGGCGCGGGGGAGGCGGGCGTTCAGAGGGGCCGGGGCGGTCGGCTCCGGCGGGGCGGCTGCCGTCCGCGGGGCCGGCGCGCTCCGCCCCGGCGGGACCGGAGCCGCCGGGTGCGGGTGTCGTGGTGCGGGAGGACGGGGGCGTCGGTGGTGCCGGTCTGCCGGGGCGGGGTGCTCGCCGCCGTGTCGTTTCTGCGACGCCGTCCGGGTGTGGTCCGTGCCGGCGGTGCCGGTGCTGGTGCCGGCTGCCGGGCCGGGGCCTCGGCCCGGCGGAAGCGGGGCAGTCGGCCACGTCTCCCCGCCGCGGCGGAACAGCGCCCGCGGGGCGCCTCCCCGGTGTGTGCCGACGTTCAGGTCAGGGCCACCGGACCCGGGGTGTCCGCGGCGTCATGGGGCCACACGGCCAGGGGGGTGAAGCCACGGTGGCCGCATTCGCCGAAGACGGTGACCGGTGCGCCGCCCGAGACCGACGCCAGGCGCCACAGGCCCGGGCCGGACGTCGCCGTGTGGGTGAGGGGCAGGGCCGATGCGCCGTCCGCGTCGGACAGCTGCCAGCCGCCGCCTTCCGCCGGGACCGGTATGACGTCCCCCACGGTCACCGGCCACGTGTCCAGCCACGGATCCTCCTGCAGCGCCAGGCCGTACGCGGTGAGCGCGTCACCGGCCGTGCCGCCCGGCGGAGGGGTGTCCGACGCCACGGGCGCCGCGTACCTCCGGCCCAGCTCGGCCCGCAGCCGGCCCGCGCCCGGATACGGCGTGACCTCGGCGTCGAGCACCGCACCCACGGGCAGCGCCAGTTGCGGGGCGCGCCCGGCCGCGCCGAACGACAGCAGCAGGGCCGTGCGGCCCGTCGCCTGCCCGTACAGCCAGATGCGACGTGCCGTCAGCTTGTTGTCCGGCGTGTCGTACTGCGCCAGGACCAGCCACCGGTCCCGTACCGCCGGGCCCTCCGCCGGGACCGGGATACCCACCCGGGTGCGTACCGTCGCGGCCAGCGGGCCCGGGAGCCGGTCCACGGACAGCCACGCCCGGTCCAGCAGATGGGTCAGTGCGCTCTCCTCCAGCAGCCGCACCGGCCAGCCGGGGCCCGAGCCCGGTATCGCGCCCAGCTCGCGCACCCGGCCCGCGAGGCCCGGCGCCTGCGCGTCGACCATCCTGCGGGCCGTCTCCTCCCACAGCCCGTACCCCGCCTGCTCGGCCGCGGCGAGGCCGCCCCGCAGCAGGTCCGCCAGCCGCTGTTCCAGTTCCTCCGCACCGGCGGTGACCCGGGCCGCCCGGTTCGCGGCCCGGCGCCGCGCGGCCTCCGCGTCGGCCGGAGCGGCGGATCCGCCCCCGGAACCTCCGGAGGCCTTCGCCTTCTCGGCCTCCTGTGCCCGGCGGCCCTCCAGCCACTGCTCGGCCCAGTCCGGCGCGTCCCCTCCGGTCGGCACGGTTCCCTCGTCCGCCGCCCACAGGAGCAGCAGCCCCAGTGCGTGCTTGCACGGGAACTTCCGGCTCGGGCAACTGCACTTGTAGGCCGGCCCCGCCGTGTCGACGACCGTCCGGTACGGCGTGCTGCCGCTGCCCTTGCACAGGCCCCAGACGACGCCCTCGCCGCTGCACCCCGTACCGGACCACGGCCCGGACGCGCCGAGCCTGCCTCCCGCTTTGCGTGACGCGGCGTCAGGAGCCAGGTCCAGCACCTGTTCCGCCGTCCAGCGCACCCCCTGCTGATTCATGGTCCCGACCGTAGGACCTGCCACTGACAATCCCTTCCGACCTGCACCGACGGCCGACTGTCAGTGGCGTGGTGCACCGTGGAATCCACACCGATCGAGCATGTGAACGATCTGGAGGGGGAGTTCCATGACCATGCCCGGAAGCCACGGGAAGGCCCCGGCCGGGGCCGGAGAGAAGGCCGCCGCGCAGGCCCTGCGGCCGCACGCCGAGGACGCGTTCGCCCACGAGCTGGCCGCGCTCGCCGCCGCCGACGACCGGCCGCGCCCGGAGCGCTGGAGGCTGTCGCCGTGGGCCGTCGCCACCTATCTGCTCGGCGGCACCCTGTCCGACGGCACAGTGATCACACCCAAGTACGTGGGCCCGCGCCGGATCGTCGAGGTCGCCGTCACGACCCTCGCCACCGACCGCGCCCTGCTGCTCCTCGGGGTGCCCGGCACCGCGAAGACCTGGGTCTCCGAGCACCTCGCCGCCGCCGTCAGCGGCGACTCCACGCTGCTCGTCCAGGGGACCGCGGGCACACCCGAGGAGGCCATCCGCTACGGGTGGAACTACGCACAGCTCCTTGCCCACGGCCCCAGCCGCGACGCCCTCGTGCCCAGCCCCGTCATGCGGGCCATGACCGACGGCATGACCGCCCGCGTCGAGGAGCTGACCCGCATCCCCGCCGATGTGCAGGACACCCTGATCACGATCCTGTCCGAGAAGACCCTGCCGGTCCCCGAACTGGGCGAGGAGGTCCAGGCCGTCCGCGGCTTCAACCTGATCGCCACGGCGAACGACCGCGACCGCGGCGTCAACGACCTGTCCAGCGCCCTGCGCCGCCGCTTCAACACGGTCGTGCTGCCGCTGCCGGAGACACCCGAGGCCGAGGTGGACATCGTGGCGCGGCGCGTCGACCAGATCGGGCGCTCCCTCGACCTGCCGGCCGCGCCCGAGGGCAGCGACGAGATCCACCGGGTCGTCACCGTCTTCCGCGAACTGCGCGACGGCGTCACCGCCGACGGCCGCACCAAGCTCAAGTCGCCCTCCGGCACGCTCTCCACGGCCGAGGCCATCTCCGTCGTCACCAACGGGCTGGCTCTCGCCACCCACTTCGGGGACGGGGTGCTGCGTCCCGGGGACGTCGCCGCGGGCATCCTGGGCGCGGTCGTCCGCGACCCGGCGGCCGACCGGGTCATCTGGCAGGAGTACCTGGAGACGGTCGTGCGCGAGCGGGACGGCTGGAAGGACTTCTACCGAGCCTGCCGGGAGGTGTCGGCATGACGGCCGCCCGGACGGCCGCCGGCGGGGCGCTGCTGCTGGGGGTGCGGCACCACGGGCCCGGGTCCGCGCGGGCCGTGCGGGCGGCGCTGGACACGGCCCGGCCGCGCGCGGTGCTCGTCGAGGGCCCGCCCGAGGGGGACGCGCTGGTCGCGCTCGCCGCCGACGAGCGGATGCGCCCGCCGGTCGCGCTGCTGGCCCATGCCGTGGACGACCCGGGGCGTGCCGCGTTCTGGCCGTTCGCCGCGTTCTCGCCCGAGTGGGTCGCCGTGCGCTGGGCTCTGGAGCACGGCGCCGCCGTGCGGTTCTTCGACCTGCCGGCCGCCCACTCGCTCGCGATGATGGGTGACCCGACCTGGGACGACGACGAGGACGACGACGAGACCGGCGACGGCGACGACGGGGCCACGGCCGCGCACTCGCCCCGCGGGCTGCGGCGCGACCCTCTCGCCGTACTCGCGGGGACCGCCGGGTACGACGACCCGGAGCGCTGGTGGGAGGACGTGGTCGAGCACCGCGCGGGAGCGGCGGGCGACGGGGACCCGCTCGCGCCGTTCGCGGCCGTCGCGGAGGCCATGGGCGCGCTGCGGGAGGCGCCCGACGGGCAGCCGGACGTCGCCGCCCGGGGACGGGAGGCCGTACGCGAGGCCCACATGCGGCTCCGGCTGCGGGCCGCCCGCAAGGAGTACGGCGAGGACGTGGCCGTCGTCTGCGGTGCCTGGCATGTGCCCGCCCTGCGGGCGAAGACCACCGCCACCGCCGACCGGGCCCTGCTCAAGGGCCTGCCCAAGGTCAAGGCCGAGACGACCTGGGTGCCGTGGACCCACCGCCGGCTGGCCCGCCGCTCCGGGTACGGCGCCGGGATCACCTCGCCCGGCTGGTACGGGCACCTGTTCGACGCGCGGGACCGGCCCGTCGAGCGGTGGATGACCGGGGTCGCCGGGCTGCTGCGGGCCGAGGACTACGCCGTGTCGTCCGCGCACGTCATCGAGGCGGTACGGCTCGCCGGGACGCTCGCCGCCATGCGCGGGCGTCCGCTGCCGGGGCTGGCCGAGACGACCGACGCGGTACGGGCGGTGATGTGCGACGGCTCCGACGTGCCGCTCAACCTCGTGCAGGACCGGCTGATCGTCGGGGACGTCCTGGGCGAGGTCCCGGACGGCGCCCCCGCCGTCCCGCTGCAACGGGACCTGGCCAGGCTCCAGCGGAGTCTGCGTCTCAGGCCCGAGGCGCTGGACCGGGAGCTCGACCTGGACCTGCGGAAGGAGACCGACGCCGCGCGCAGCCGTCTCCTGCACCGGTTGCGCCTCCTCGGCGTCGACTGGGGGGCGCCCGCGGCCGGGCGGGGCGGCGGCACCGGGACGTTCCGGGAGAGCTGGCGGCTGCGCTGGGACCCGGAGCTGCACGTGCGGGTCGCGGAGGCCGGGGTCTGGGGCACCACGGTGCTGGGCGCGGCCACCGGCAGGGCCGAGGCGCGGGCCGCCTCGGCGGAGGCCCTGACGGACATCACCGCGCTGGCCGAGCAGTGTCTGCTGGCCGAACTGCCCGACGCCCTGCCGCGCGTGATGAAGGCCCTCGCCGACCGGGCCGCGCTCGACACGGACGTCGGGCGCCTCGCCCAGGCCCTGCCCGCCCTCGCCCGCTCCCTCAGATACGGGGACGTACGCGCCACGGACACCGCCGCGCTCGCGGAGGTCGCCACCGGGCTCGCCCTGCGTATCTGTGTCGGCCTGCCGCCTGCCTGCACCGGGCTGGACACGGACGGCGCGAACGAGATGCGCGGCCACCTCGACGCCGTGCACACCGCGATCCGCCTCCTCCCCGGAGCCGGAGCCGGAGCCGGAGCCGGAGCCGAAGCCGCGGCCCGGGCCACGGCCGGCACCCGGCCCGGCACCGAGGACGTCACCGCCCGGTGGAGCGGCGTCCTCGGCGTCCTCGCCACCCGGGACACCGTCCCCGGGGTCATACGCGGCCGTGCCGCACGGCTGCTGCTGGACGACGGGCGCCTCCCCGAGGAGGAGGCCGCATGGCTCATGGGCCTCGCCCTCTCGCCCGGCGCGGAGCCCGCGGACGCCGCGGCATGGATCGAGGGGTTCGTCGGCGGCGCGGCCGGGCCGGACGGGACCCGGGACCGGTCCGGCGGGCTGCTGCTCGTCCACGACGAGCGTCTGCTGGGGCTGGTCGACGCCTGGCTGACGGGGGTGCCGGCGGAGGCGTTCACCGATGTGCTGCCGCTGCTGCGGCGCACGTTCTCGGCCTACGGCTCCGGGGTGCGGCGGACGCTGGGCGAACTGGTGCGGCGCGGGCCCGCGGCCGGGGGCGGCGGGCCCGCGCTCAGCGAGGCCGGGGCGCCCGGCTTCGGGCCCGGACTGGACGCGGACCGTGCCGACGGGGTGCTGCCGCTGCTGCGGCTGCTGCTCGGAGGCGAGCAGGACGACGAGACGAGACTGGTGGGGGTGGGGCTGTGACCACGGGGAGTCCGGCGGCGGGTTCGACGCGTGAGGAAGAGCGGCTGCGGCGGTGGCGCCTGGTGCTCGGGGGCGGTGAGGCCGACGGAACAGGCTGCCGGCTGACCGGTGCCGACGCCGCCATGGACGGCACGCTCGGCGCGCTGTACGGGGGGACGGCTGCGGGCGCCGGGCGGCGCGGGGGCGGCGGGAACCGTTCGGCGGGGCTCGGGGGCTCCGCGCCGGACGTCGCCCGGTGGCTCGGGGACATCCGTACCTACTTCCCGAGTTCCGTCGTCCGGGTGATGCAGCGGGACGCCATCGACCGGCTCGGGCTCGCATCCCTGCTGACGGAACCGGAGATGCTGGAGGCCGTCGAGGCGGACGTCCATCTCGTGGGCACTCTTCTGTCCCTCAACAAGGCCATGCCGGAGACCACCAGGGAGACCGCCCGCGCGGTCGTCCGCAAGGTCGTCGAGGACCTGGAGAAGCGGCTCGCGACCCGCACCCGCGCCACCCTCACCGGCGCGCTCGACCGCAGCGCCCGCATCAGCCGGCCGCGCCACCGGGACATCGACTGGGACCGGACGATCCGCGCCAACCTGAAGAACTACCTGCCGGAGTACGGCACGGTCGTACCGGAGCGGCTGATCGGATACGGGCGAGCCTCGCAGGCGGTGAAGAAGGAGGTCGTGCTGTGCATCGACCAGTCGGGGTCGATGGCCGCGTCGGTGGTGTACGCCTCCGTGTTCGGCGCGGTGCTCGCCTCCATGCGGTCGATCGCGACCCGGCTCGTCGTCTTCGACACGTCCGTGGTGGACCTGACCGACCGGCTGGACGATCCGGTGGACGTGCTGTTCGGCACGCAGCTCGGCGGCGGCACGGACATCAACCGGGCGCTGGCCTACTGCCAGTCGCAGATCACCCGGCCCGCCGAGACGGTCGTGGTGCTGATCAGCGACCTGTACGAGGGAGGCATCCGCAACGAGATGCTGAAGCGGGTGGCGGCGATGAAGGCCGCCGGGGTGCAGTTCGTGTCCCTGCTCGCCCTGTCCGACGAGGGCGCGCCCGCCTACGACCGCGAGCACGCCGCCGCGCTGGGCGCGCTGGGCGCTCCGGCCTTCGCCTGTACGCCCGATCTGTTCCCGGAGGTCATGGCGGCGGCCCTGGAGAAGCGGCCGATACCGGTGCCGGAGCCGGCCTGAGCGGGATGCGGCCCGCCGTTCCGGCCCGCTCGCGGCCGGAGCCGTGCCGTCCGCGCCGGGCGTGACCGCGTACCCGACGGCCGACACCGCGCCCCTCGCCGACGGGGCGGTCGCGGGTGCCGAGGGCACCGTGACGGCGGTCACCCCGGACGTTTCGGCCACACGCCGGATCGGATACGAAATCCGTGGCTACGGGCGGCCTCACACCCTCCGGGGCCGCCCGTTAGAGGTTCCGCGCTGTGACAGGTATCACCGCTCTGGTGTGATCTGCGATTTAGGGCGCCACGTCCTACGGCGATAACCTGCGAGACGGACATGCCGCGTCACACGGACACCGTGTACGCCCTCCCTCAGTGACAGAGCAGTCACGTTGCCCTCCGCCCGCATCCCGCAGGCGCGCGGCACGCCCACGCATGACAACGAACCGCGATCACCAGAAAAGGGACGGACGCGCGTGGACCTGTTCGAGTACCAGGCGAGGGACCTCTTCGCCAAGCACGGTGTACCGGTGCTGGCCGGTGAAGTCATCGACACGCCTGAGGCGGCGCGCGAGGCAACCGAGCGTCTGGGCGGCAAGTCGGTCGTCAAGGCGCAGGTGAAGGTCGGCGGCCGTGGCAAGGCCGGTGGCGTGAAGCTGGCGGGCACCCCGGACGAGGCCGTCGCCCGCGCGACGGACATCCTCGGCATGGACATCAAGGGCCACACGGTCCACAAGGTGATGATCGCCGAGACGGCTCCGGAGATCATCGAGGAGTACTACGTCTCGTACCTCCTCGACCGTACGAACCGCACCTTCCTGGCCATGGCCTCGGTCGCGGGCGGCATGGACATCGAGGAGGTCGCCGCCACGACCCCCGAGAAGCTCGCCAAGGTCCCGGTGGACGCCAACGAGGGCGTCTCCATCGAGAAGGCCCGCGAGATCGTCGCCCAGGCGCAGTTCCCCGCCGAGGTCGCGGAGAAGGTGGCCGAGGTCATGGTCACCCTGTGGAAGACCTTCGTCGCGGAGGACGCCCTCCTCGTCGAGGTCAACCCGCTGGCCAAGGTCGCCTCCGGTGACGTCCTCGCCCTCGACGGCAAGGTGTCCCTGGACGAGAACGCCGACTTCCGTCAGCCCGGGCACGAGGCCCTGGAGGACAAGGCCGCGGCCAACCCGCTCGAGGCCGCGGCCAAGGCCAAGAACCTCAACTACGTCAAGCTCGACGGCGAGGTCGGCATCATCGGCAACGGCGCGGGTCTGGTCATGTCGACCCTGGACGTCGTCGCCTACGCGGGCGAGGCCCACGGCGGCGTGAAGCCCGCCAACTTCCTCGACATCGGCGGCGGCGCCTCCGCCGAGGTCATGGCCAACGGCCTGGAGATCATCCTCGGCGACCCGGACGTCAAGTCCGTGTTCGTCAACGTGTTCGGTGGCATCACCGCCTGCGACGAGGTCGCCAACGGCATCGTCCAGGCCCTGGAGCTGCTCAAGTCCAAGGGCGAGGACGTCACCAAGCCCCTGGTCGTGCGCCTCGACGGCAACAACGCGGAGCTGGGTCGGAAGATCCTGTCGGACGCGAACCACCCGCTGGTGCAGCGCGTGGACACCATGGACGGCGCGGCCGACAAGGCCGCCGAGCTCGCGGCTGCGAAGTAATAGGGACGAGGTCACAGACACACCATGGCTATCTTCCTCGACAAGGACAGCAAGGTCATCGTCCAGGGCATGACCGGCGCCACCGGCATGAAGCACACCAAGCTCATGCTCGCTGACGGCACCAACATCGTCGGCGGCGTGAACCCGCGCAAGGCCGGCACCAGCGTCGACTTCGACGGCACCGAGGTCCCGGTCTTCGGCTCCGTGGCCGAGGCGATGGAGAAGACGGGCGCCAACGTCTCCGTCCTCTTCGTGCCGCCGGCCTTCGCCAAGGCCGCGGTCGTCGAGGCCATCGACGCCGAGATCCCGCTCGCGGTCGTCATCACCGAGGGCATCGCGGTGCACGACTCCGCCGCCTTCTGGGCGTACGCGAAGGCCAAGGGCAACAAGACCCGCATCATCGGCCCGAACTGCCCCGGCCTGATCACCCCGGGTGCCTCCAACGCGGGCATCATCCCGGGCGACATCACCAAGCCGGGCCGTATCGGCCTGGTCTCGAAGTCCGGCACGCTGACGTACCAGATGATGTACGAGCTGCGTGACATCGGCTTCTCCTCCTGCGTCGGCATCGGCGGTGACCCGGTCATCGGCACCACCCACATCGACGCGCTGGAGGCCTTCGAGGCCGACCCGGAGACCGACCTCATCGTGATGATCGGTGAGATCGGCGGCGACGCCGAGGAGCGCGCGGCCGACTTCATCAATGCCAACGTCACCAAGCCGGTCGTCGGCTACGTCGCGGGCTTCACCGCGCCCGAGGGCAAGACCATGGGCCACGCCGGCGCCATCGTCTCCGGCTCCTCCGGCACCGCCCAGGCGAAGAAGGAGGCCCTGGAGGCCGCGGGTGTCAAGGTCGGCAAGACCCCGACCGAGACGGCGAAGCTGGCGCGCGCCATTCTCGCCGGCTGAACGCAGCCCCGAAGGCCGCGACCGACCGGCCGCGGCCGCAGGTGAACGGGTCCGCCCCCCCGGCTTTCCGGGGGCGGGCCCGTCCGCGTACTCAGCGGGCGTCGGGAACCAGCCGGGGCGGGCCCGTCACCGCCTCCCGGCCGAGCCGTTCCCGCAGCTGCCTGTCCCGTGCGCTGAGCTGCTGCTGGCCGCCGCCCAGCGCGGGGACGCCCGCCACGGCCTGACCGGGGGAGACCGGCGGCTCGTAGCGAGTGGGTGCGGTGGCCAGCGTGAACAGGGTCGCCGCCGCGATGACCGTGGTGAGCGTGACGGTGCCGCGCACCCAGAGCCGCACCCGCCGCTCGCCGCCTTCGCGGACCGTCACGGGCGGCGGCAGGGCCTCGGCGCCCTTGGCGTCCGGGGCTGTGAGCAGGGCGGCGAGCCGCGCCTGCAGCCGCTCGGGGTCGGCCGCCTCCGGGATCCGGGCCGCGACCGCCTCGCGCGCGTGCAGCAGCCGGTGCCCGGCGGCCGGGGTGCTGGCCTCCGTCTCGGCGGCCGTCTCCGCGAGGCCGAGGCGCAGGCCGTCGAAGAGCAGGAGGGTGCGACGGTACGAGGGCGGGAGCGCGAGCAGGGCCAGGCGCAGGGCCGGGTCGTCGTCCGCCACCCGGGGCTCCTCCCGGTGGCCGGGGCGCAGCCGGTGCCAGGGTGACAGGGCGTGCTCGTGGGTGGCCGCACGCACCCAGCCGGCCGGGTCCCGGTCGACGGCGACGTCCGGCCAGCGTTCCCACGCCCGGTGGAAGGCCCGCTCCACGGATTCGCGCGCGAGCCCGGGGCGCCCGGTCAGCAGATACGCCTGCCGTACGAGGGCGGGGGCGGCGTACCCGTAGAGCGCGTCGAACGCGTCGGCGGGTGTGCGGGGCGAGGCGGGTGCGGGGTTCACGGGGCGCGCGGGGCACTCGGCTGAAAAGTGCATAAACGTATCTTGAGCGACACAACGGGCATCCGCCTGTTACATGGCTGCAGCGCGTGTCGTTGGCAGCATGCTGACGTGACGAATCAGACGGTGCAGGCGGCTCGGGCGACGGCCGAGGAACCGGCGGGTGAGGCGCCCGCCGTCGTGTACGGCGGCAGCGCGGGCGCCGCCACGGCCGTGTGCCTGGTGCGCGGGGTGATCGCGGCGGGGCTCGGCCTCGGCGCACTCGCGGTGCTGGCGACCCTGGCATGGATCAGCTCCCCGTACCTGGACAGCGGCCCCGGCGGCGCCCTGCGCGTGGCAGCGGCCCTCTGGCTGCTGGCGCACGGCACGGAACTGGTGCGGATGGACACCCTGTCCGGGCTTCCCGCGCCGATGGGCCTGGTCCCGCTGCTGCTGAGCGTGCTGCCGGTGTGGCTGGTGTACCGGACCTCGCGGGACGCGCTGGACCCGGGGGACGGGCGGGTGCGTCCCTCCACGGGCGGCGTGGTGATGACCGTGACGGCGGGCTATCTGGCGGTCGCGGCGGTCGCGGTGGCGTACGCACGGGGCGGGGCCGGGCCGGCCGCCGACCCTCTGAGCGCGGCGCTGCACGTGCCGTGCCTGGTGGTCGCGGCGGCGCTGGCCGGGGCGTGGACGGCGCACGGGCGGCCCGTGGGGCCGGTGCCCGCGTGGGTGCCGGAGTGGGCGCGGCGGGCTCCGGCACGGTCGCGTTCGCTGGCGGCGGCGCGGGCGGCAGGCGGGGCGCTGGTGGTGCTGCTCGGGGGCGGTGTGCTGGTGGCGGCGGTGGCGGTGGCGTGGCACGCGGGGGAGGCGCGCGCGTCGCTGCTGGGCCTGTCGGGGGACTGGGCGGGGCGGGCGGCGGTGCTGGCCCTGGTGGTGGCGCTGCTGCCGAACGCGGCGGTGTGGGGTGCGGCGTACGGGCTGGGGCCCGGTTTCCTGCTGGGTACGGGGGCGGCGGTGACCCCGCTGGGGGTGAGCGGGGCGGCGGCGGTACCGGACTTCCCGCTGCTGGCGGCGGTGCCGGAGGGCGCGGGGCGGGGCGGCTGGACGACGTGGGCGGCCGGGGTGGTGCCGGTGGCCGCAGGGCTGGTCGCGGGGTGGCGGGTGGCGGGGGCGGCGGCGCCTCCTCGCCCGGGCTCCCGGCTTCGCTCCGGCAGCGGGGACCCTCATGCGCGGCGCGGCGGGGCGTGGACGGCGCGCGGCACCGCGGGGGCGGCACTGTCGGCCGGTCTCCTGACGGGCGCCGCGGTCGCCGCCCTGTCGGCTGCCGCGGAGGGGCCCCTGGGAGCGAACCGTCTCGCCGCGTTCGGCCCCCTCTGGTGGCAGACAGGCCTGGCGGCGGCGGTGTGGGTGGCGGTGCTGGGGCTGGCGGCGGGCCTGGGGGTCCGCGGGTGGCGGATGCGGGGGGAGGCGGCCGCGGCGGCCGAGCGGGCGTCGGGGTGGCGGGCGAGGCTGCGGGGCCTGCGGGAGTGGCGGCCTCGTACGGTCACGAGGTTCCGGGGGTGGCGGGCACGCGGGCGGGGCGGGGCGGCCGGGGCCGTACCCGGTGGCGAACCGGTGGACTCGGGGACTCCAGGGCCTGAGGCACTCCGGCCGGAGGCGGAGGAGGCGGGCGCGCCACAGGAGTACGGCGCGCTGCCTGCCGTGTGGGAGGAGGACGTGTCCGGGTCCGGACGCGGCGGCGACGCCGGTCCGGCCGTCTCCTGAGGCGGGCCGGCGGTTCCTCCCCGCCCGCCCTTCCCGGCCTCACTCGGTCCGCGGCCCCGCCGCACCGGCGGGGCGCACCGGCCCGGGCCGACCGTCGTCGCGCCTGAGCGGCGTCGTCCTCAGGTGCCGGGCAGGCCTGGCGCGAGCCCGTGCGGCACCCGGACCTCCGGGCCGGGGCCGCTGCCCCCGGGAGGCCGGGCGGGTCGAAGTGCCCGGGAGACGGTTCCTCCCGGGGCCGGGCCGACCGGTACATGCCGGGACTGGTGTGCCGCCGGGCCGAGGCGTGACCGCCCGGTGCCTGACGGCGGCCTCCGGGGGGCCCGCCGGAGGTGCCGCAGCGGCCGGGGCCCGGCACCTCCGGCACCCGGGTGCGTCGCCCCCGGCCGGGGAAGGAGCGGCGAGACGGGGAGAAGCCTCGGGGTCAGTTCTGCAGGCTGCCGTTCCACTGGCCCGGCGTGGGCTCCTTGAAGCCGATGAGGTCCCGCAGCGGCTCGGGGAGCCGTTCGTTGCAGGCGACTGCTCCGTCCTTCGTCAGAGCGTCCTCCACGCACGAGTAGAAGTCGTGGTACACGAGCTTCAGCGTGAACATCGACGCGACGATCAGCAGCGCCAGCGACGCCGTGATGATGCCGCTCACCGCGGCCGTCACCTGGGAGCGCGCCGCCCCGGAGGCGGCCTCACCGGAGGGTGCGGGCTCGGCGGAGCCGCTGCCGCTCCTCGCGCGCAGCGCGCTCACACCCCAGTACAGCGACAGCGCGCCCAGCAGCAGGGCCAGCTCCATGAACTGGAAGACCGCGAAGAAGAACCCCCACATGCCGCCGAGCAGTGCGTAGCGGGCGCGCCGCTGGGCCGGGTCCCTCGGGTCCCAGCGCAGCTGCGGGCCCTCGCGGCCCGGGCCGCCCTGGCCGTCGCCCTGACCGCCACCGCCCCCGGCCCCGCCTCCGCCGAAGCCGCCGGAGGAGCGCCCCGGCTGGCGCGGGCTCCACTGGCCGCCGGGCGCCCCGGAGCCGTCCCGGTCCTCGCCGTTCTCGTCCCCGCCCCCGGAGGGGTGCCGCGGCTGCCAGGGCTGGTCCGGCCGGCCCTCCGGCGGCGGCGCGAACGGATTGCTGTCGTCCGTGGACTGGCGTTCCCGCGGCAGGAGATGGATGGCCGTGCGGCGGCGTCGGTCCGGCATGTGGTGAACGTCTTCCCCTCAGACCCGGGCGGCCGGTGCAACGTCCGCCCCGCGGTCTTGTGTTGTCGTGTCCGTCCGTCGTCGGGGACGGCTCCGCCCCAGACGCTACCGCCCGGGTCCGCCCCCGTCCCGTGGGGGAGGGCCGCCGTGCCGGTATCGTTGCTGACGGTCGGCTCGTTCGTAGAGTTCCCCGTATCCGAGGGTGCGACGCGTTTGTACGACCACACAAAGCCGTACGGAACAGCGAAAAGAGTCCCCCGTGGCTGCCGCCGCCCCCGCCCGCCTCGTCGTCCTGGTCTCCGGCTCCGGAACGAACCTCCAGGCGCTGCTCGACGCGATCGCCGCCGACCCGGACGGGTACGGGCAGCAGGTCCGGGTCGTCGCCGTGGGCGCCGACCGTGCGGGCATCGCCGGTCTGGAGCGGGCCGAGCGCGCCGGGGTGCCGACTTTCGTGTGCCGGGTGAAGGACCACGCGACGCGCGAGGAGTGGGACCGGGCCCTCGCCGAGGCGACCGCCTCGTACGAGCCCGACCTCGTCGTCTCCGCCGGTTTCATGAAGATCGTCGGCAAGGAGTTCCTCGCCCGCTTCGGCGGCCGGACGGTCAACACCCATCCGGCTCTGCTGCCCAGTTTTCCCGGTGCCCACGGAGTGCGGGACGCGCTCGCGTACGGCGCGAAGGTCACCGGATGCACCGTCCACTTCGTCGACGACGGCGTCGACACCGGCCCGATCATCGCTCAGGGCGTGGTCGAGGTCCGGGACACGGACGACGAAGCCGCTCTCCATGAGCGCATCAAGGACGTCGAGCGCAGGCTGCTCGTCGATGTCGTGGGGCGTCTGGCCCGGCACGGCTACCGCATTGAGGGACGAAAGGTTCATGTCGGTGAATAAGCCCATCCGTCGCGCGTTGATCAGCGTCTACGACAAGACGGGGCTGGAGGAGCTGGCCCGCGGGCTGCACGAGGCGGGCGTCGAGCTGGTCTCCACGGGCTCCACGGCCTCGAAGATCGCCGCAGCCGGTGTACCGGTCACCAAGGTGGAGGAGCTGACCGGCTTCCCCGAGTGCCTGGACGGCCGGGTCAAGACCCTGCACCCGCGCGTGCACGCCGGAATCCTGGCCGACCTGCGCCTGGACGCCCACCGCGAGCAGCTCGCGGAGCTCGGCGTGGAGCCGTTCGACCTCGTGGTGGTGAACCTCTACCCGTTCGAGGCGACCGTCGCCTCCGGCGCCGGACCCGACGAGTGCGTCGAGCAGATCGACATCGGCGGCCCGTCGATGGTCCGCGCCGCCGCCAAGAACCATCCGTCGGTCGCCGTGGTCACCTCCCCCGCCCGGTACGCCGACGTCCTCGCCGCCGTCCAGGCCGGCGGGTTCGACCTGGCCGCCCGCAAGCGGCTGGCCGCCGAGGCGTTCCAGCACACCGCCGCGTACGACGTGGCCGTCGCCTCCTGGTTCGCCTCCTCCTACGCCCCCGCCGACGAGAGCGCCTTCCCCGACTTCATGGGCGGCACGTACGCCCGGAAGAACGTCCTGCGGTACGGCGAGAACCCCCACCAGGACGCCGCGCTGTACGTGAACGGCAAGGGCGGCCTGGCCGAGGCGGAGCAGCTGCACGGCAAGGAGATGTCCTTCAACAACTACACGGACACCGAGGCCGCGCGCCGCGCCGCGTACGACCACGCCGAGCCCTGCGTCGCGATCATCAAGCACGCCAACCCGTGCGGGATCGCCGTCGGCGCGGACGTGGCGGAGGCCCACCGCAGGGCGCACGCCTGCGACCCGCTGTCGGCGTTCGGCGGCGTGATCGCCGTCAACCGCCCGGTGTCCGCCGCGATGGCCGAGCAGGTCGCGGAGATCTTCACCGAGGTCGTCGTCGCGCCGGATTACGAGGACGGCGCGGTCGAGATCCTGGCCCGCAAGAAGAACATCCGTGTGCTGCGCTGCCCGGAGGCGCCGTCCGCACCGGTGGAGCTGAAGCCGATCGACGGCGGTGCGCTCCTCCAGGTCACCGACCGTCTCCAGGCCGACGGCGACGACCCGTCGACCTGGACCCTCGCCGCGGGCGAGGCACTGCCGCAGGACGAGCTGGCCGAGCTGGCGTTCGCGTGGAAGGCCTGCCGGGCCGTCAAGTCCAACGCGATCCTGCTCGCCAAGGAGGGCGCCAGCGTCGGCGTCGGCATGGGCCAGGTCAACCGCGTCGACTCCGCGAAGCTGGCCGTCGAGAGGGCCGGTGAGGAGCGGGCGCGCGGCGCGTACGCCGCGTCGGACGCGTTCTTCCCGTTCCCGGACGGCCTGGAGATCCTGACGGCGGCGGGCGTCAAGGCCGTGGTGCAGCCGGGTGGTTCGGTGCGTGACGAGCAGGTGGTCGAGGCCGCGAAGAAGGCGGGCGTGACGATGTACTTCACGGGTACGCGGCACTTCTTCCACTGACACTGCCGCCGCCGAGGCGACCGTACGGCGCCGGGGTCCCTCTCCCGTGAGGGGCTCCGGCGCCGTCGTGTCCGGCGGCCCGGCGGCGGGCCGTCCCCTTGCGGGTGCGAGTCCCGTTCGGGGCGCGGTTGTTCCTGGTGTCCCAGGCGTTCCGAACCGGACGCGCTCCACGGGGGTACGGCATGGCCACGACTGTCCCGTGCCGCCGTCCGGGCGCCGCTGCCGCCGTCACCGCCGCGCCGGGTGCCGCCTCGCGAACCGGCTTGCGCCGGGCCCCGTCAGCGTATGCAGAAGGCCCGGGGCCTGGTGCCGCCACAAGAGGTGACGGCCCACGCCCCGGGCCCGGTGTACGGCGTACCACGCGCCGCAGCGCGTTGTCTATGCGCGCGGGCGGTTGAACCAGGCCTTGCTGTCGCCCTTCGCCGCGAAGACGATCAGCAGGATCGCAAGCACGATCGTCGCGATACCGATCGGCATCTGGAACAGACCGCCCACGATCGCGAACGCCGCCCACACGATGGCGCAGGTCCGCACCGTGTTGGTGCCGTTCACGTACTTCAGGGCGATGATCAGGCCGAGAATCGCGAAGATCACGGCGAAGACGACGAACATGATCACGACGCCCTTGCCTATGCTGGCGGCCAGCTCGACCTCGTCCGAGCCCACGCCGGTGGTGCCGCGGCTGGCCTCCTCGACGGCCTTGTCGACCTCGCCGAGCGTCGCCAGCGCGTAGACCGAGAAGATGGCCTGCAGAGCGACGATGACCCACACCATGATGCGGCCCGTCTTGACCGAGCTGGGCATCGGCATGGCCTGGGCCGCGTAGCCGGGAGCGCCGTACGGGCCGGGCGCGGGGGCCTGCGGGTAGCCGTAACCGGGCTGCTGCGGCTGCTGCTGGGCGCCGTAGGGGTTGTTCGGGTCGCCGAAGCTCATGGCGGACTCCTCCGTGGGGTATGCGGGACGCGCGGCCCGCGCGGAGGAACGTGTGCATCCTGAACGTGTCTCACACGTGTGTCAGCGGCCATGTCCCCCCGGCACTGCCCGCGGCATTGCGCCGCTCATCGTGATAGCCCGAATGGTTGTTTGTCCAGTCGATTCCCTGATTGTTGTGCGCATGCAATCCGCGTCGCACGATTCGGGACGCGAATTGGAAGGGGACGGGGTCTATCCGGGAGGATGGCGGTATGAGCGCCCAGATTCTCGATGGCAAGGCCACCGCAGCCGCGATCAAGTCCGATCTGACCGTCCGTGTGGCGGACCTGAAGGCGAGGGGTGTCACACCGGGGCTCGGCACGCTGCTCGTCGGTGAGGACGTCGGCAGCCAGAAGTACGTGGCGGGCAAGCACCGCGACTGCGCGCAGGTGGGTATCGCGTCGATCCAGCGGGAGCTGCCCGCGACCGCGACCCAGGAGGAGATCGAGGCGGTCGTCCGCGAACTCAACGAGGATCCGGCCTGCACCGGTTACATCGTGCAGCTGCCGCTGCCCAAGGGCATCGACACCAACCGGGTGCTGGAGCTGATGGACCCGGCCAAGGACGCGGACGGGTTGCACCCGACGAACCTGGGGCGCCTGGTGCTGGGTGTCCCCGCCCCGCTCCCCTGCACGCCCGCCGGGATCGTCGCGCTGCTGCGGCGGCACGGCGTGGAGATCGCGGGCGCCCACGTCGTGGTCGTGGGGCGCGGGGTCACCATCGGCCGGCCGATGCCGCTGCTGCTCACCCGGCGCTCCGAGAACGCGACGGTGACGCAGTGCCACACCGGTACGCGGGACCTCTCCGCGCATCTGAGGCAGGCCGACATCGTGGTCGCCGCGGCGGGCGTGCCGCACCTGATCAAGCCCGAGGACATCAAGCCGGGCGCGGCCGTGCTCGACGTGGGCGTCAGCCGTGACGAGAGCGGCAAGGTCGTGGGCGACGTCCATCCCGGGGTGCGTGAGGTGGCGGGCTGGGTCGCCCCGAACCCGGGCGGCGTGGGCCCGATGACCCGCGCGCAGCTGCTGGTCAACGTCGTCGAGGCGGCCGAGCGCGCCGCGGCGAACTGAACCGGGAAGGACCGGGCCATGGGCGTACGGGCGAATGACACGTCCGAGAAGGCGTCGCCTCCGGCGGGTTCCGGTCCGGCGGGCGCGGAGGCGGATGCCGCTTCCGGCCCGGCGGGCGGCGGACGGGCGGCTGAGGGCGGTGGGGTCGCGGGTGCGGATGCGCGTGACGTCTCGGATGCGGATGCGGATGCCGCTACGGGTGCGGGTGCCGGCCGTGACGCCGGTGCGGCGGCCACGGCCGTCGCCGGTGGTCCGGACGACGGCCGTTCCGCCGTGGGGGTCACTCAGGGCACCGCCCGGCCCGAGGGCGGTGGCAGGGCCGCGCCCGGCAGTGCTCCCGCGCCCGCGCGGCAGTGGCCGATGCTCACGGTGCTCGGGCTCACCGCGCTCGGGTTGCTGATCGTCGGTTTCGAGCCGTTCCCCCAGGCGCCCCGGATCGGCGCGCTGCTCATCGGTGCGGCGCTGTTCACGGGTGCGGCGCTGCGGCGGGTCCTGCCGTCGGCGGGGATGCTGGCGGTGCGCTCCCGGTTCACCGACGTCATCACCTACAGCACGTTCGGTGTGGCCATCGTGCTGTTCGCGCTCATGAGCCAGCCGGACCCATGGCTGAAGATCCCGTTCCTCAAGGAACTGGTCCACTTCACCGTCCGTTAGGGCGGCCGGCACGCGAGACGGCGCCCGTCCCCTCCCCCGAGTCAGGACGGGCACCGTTCGCTGAGAACAGCGTCATGGACGCGCCAAATCCGATCAAGGGGTATGCGCGCGCTGTGGCACGGAAGTGACAGTTCCGGAACGGTGTGAGCGCTCGGCCACGAGTGGGAAACCGTTCGCCGGAGCTGTCATCCTGACGGCGGACAGGCACTGGGGGAGCAGGACAGGGGGAGCGGACGATGCCGCGTTGGAAGACGCTGCCGGAGGAACTCGACCCGCAGGTGCGGGAGTTCGCGGGGCAGCTGCGCGCGCTGGTGGACCGCAGCGGGCTGAGTCTGGCGGTGCTGGCGGACCGGACCGGGTACAGCAGGACGTCGTGGGAGCGGTACCTGAACGGCAGGCTGCTCGCCCCGCAGGGCGCGGTCACCGCACTGGCGGAGGTGACCGGCACGAGCCCGGTGCACCTGCTGACCCTGTGGGAGCTGGCCGAACGGGCCTGGAGCCGGGCGGAGATGAGGCGGGACCCGACGATGGAGGCGCTGCGCATCGAGGAGGCCCGCGCGGCGCTCAGGGCCCGTCCGGACCGGGGCGGCCCCGGCCCCGACCGGCCCTCCGCGCCTGCCGCATCCGCCGTGGCCCCCGGGCCCGCGCCCGGGCGGGGCGGGCGCATGGTCGTGATGTTCCTCGCGGGTGCGCTGGGTGCGCTGCTCGTGGTGGCCGCGGCGGTGCTGCTGACGGACCTGGGCGGTGGCGGGAAGGGAAGCGCGGCGGGCGCGCCGGGCACGCCGTCCGCGTCGGCGTCCGCGCCGACGGTGTCCACGCCGTCGGCGCGGACACCGTCCCCGAGCGCGTCCGCGCCCCGACTGCCGCCGGGGGTCGGATGCTTCGGCGCGGAGTGCGCGGGGCGGGATCCGGAGACCATGGGCTGCGGCAGCCCGTACGCCACGACCGCGGCGTCCCGGACGGTGGGCACCGCGCGCGTGGAGGTCCGGTACAGCGAGACGTGCCGGTCGGCGTGGGCGCGGGTGACGGGGGCGTCGCCGGGCGACACGGTCGAGGTCGTCGTTCCGGGCGCGCCCGCCACCAGCCACGAACGGGCGGTCCGCGCGGGCAGGGACCACACCTACACCCTCATGGTCGAGGCGCCCGACGCCCGCGGGGTCCAGGCCTGCGCCACCCTCCAGCAGGGCCCCCGTACCTGTACACCCCTCAGCTGACTCCGCGCCCCCTCCGCAAACGCACCCGCCGGCCGGGCCCCATCCCTCGTTCGGGTGAGGTGGGACACAAGGGGGTGGGGGTTGGACAGGGGGTGGGTCGGATAGCCTGACCGACGGATCTCTTCACGTCGAGAGACCGCTCACCGCCAGCTTCTTACGGAGACCGCCATGACCCGCACTCCCGTGAATGTCACCGTGACCGGCGCGGCCGGCCAGATCGGTTACGCGCTGCTCTTCCGCATCGCCTCCGGCCACCTGCTCGGCGCCGACGTGCCGGTCAAGCTCCGTCTCCTGGAGATCCCGCAGGGCCTCAAGGCCGCCGAGGGCACTGCCATGGAGCTCGACGACTGCGCCTTCCCGCTGCTGCGCGGCATCGAGATCACCGACGACCCGAACGTCGCCTTCGACGGCGCCAACGTCGCCCTGCTCGTCGGCGCCCGCCCCCGCACCAAGGGCATGGAGCGCGGCGACCTGCTGGAGGCCAACGGCGGCATCTTCAAGCCGCAGGGCAAGGCCATCAACGACCACGCGGCGGACGACATCCGCGTCCTGGTCGTCGGCAACCCGGCCAACACCAACGCCCTGATCGCCCAGGCCGCCGCCCCGGACGTCCCGGCCGAGCGCTTCACCGCGATGACCCGCCTCGACCACAACCGTGCGATCTCGCAGCTCGCCGCCAGGACCGGCGCCGCCGTCTCCGACATCCAGCGGCTCACCATCTGGGGCAACCACTCCGCCACCCAGTACCCGGACATCTTCCACGCCACCATCGCCGGCAAGAACGCCGCCGAGGTCGTCGACGACGAGAAGTGGCTGTCCGACACCTTCATCCCGACCGTCGCCAAGCGCGGCGCCGCGATCATCGAGGCCCGTGGCGCGTCCTCCGCCGCCTCCGCCGCGAACGCCGCCATCGACCACGTCCACACCTGGGTCAACGGCACCGCCGAGGGCGACTGGACCTCCATGGGCATTCCGTCGGACGGCTCCTACGGCGTCCCGGAGGGCCTGATCTCCTCCTTCCCCGTCACCTGCAAGGACGGCAAGTACGAGATCGTCCAGGGCCTGGACATCAACGAGTTCTCCCGCACCCGCATCGACGCCTCGGTGAAGGAGCTGGAGGAGGAGCGCGACGCCGTCCGCGGCCTCGGGCTCATCTGACGCCTGGCTTCCGTTTTTGCGAAAACCCCGCTCCCGGTCGGCACCGCCGCCGGGAGCGGGGTTTTTCGTTGCCAACCCATGATCGAATGTAGTACTTCTTATACATGAGCGAGCAGGTGCACAACAGGCTGGCGATGGTGCGTGCCGAACGGAAAGTCTCCCGGCAGGCGCTCGCCGCCGCCGTCGGTGTCCATTACCAGACCATCGGCTACATCGAGCGCGGTCAGTACAACCCCAGCCTCGACCTCGCGCTGAAGCTGGCCGCCCACTTCCGGCTCCCCGTGGAGGCGCTGTTCTCCCTGGAGCCGTTCCAGCCGCTCACGACAGAGATCTACGGGGACCAGGGGAGTCAGGAATGACCGTCACGACCGCCGCCACCCGCCACGACCGCCGCATGTACGCGCTGATGAACCGGGCCGAGGGGGCCTCCCTCCACGCCACCGCCGCCCGCCGCCGCGCCTGGGTGGCCGCGCACGTCGTGCTGACCGGCGGCTACCTCGCGGCGCTGCTGGCCACCGTCCGGGGCGACGCGCTGTGGCCCGCTTTCGTGCTGCTGGGCCTGCTGGCCCCGTGGTGCCTGGCCATGGGGGTGATCAACGGCGCCACGCGTGGCCTGTTCGAACTGCGCGCCCACATGCTCGACGAGCGGCAGCGCGCCGAGCGCGACCGGGCCCGAGCCCTCGGGCACCGCTTCACGGGGGGTGCGCTCCTCGGCTTCGCCGTCGCGACCGGGGCGGCGAACTGGCTCGGGGGTGTCGAGTTCTCGGACGTCCTCTTCCCTGTCTCGCTCACCGCCTTCGCCGTGCACGCGATGATGCCCCGGTGGATCGCCTGCCTTCGTGTGGAAGACGCGCCCGAAGACGACCTGCACGACGAGGCCGTATCCGTGCAAGGGTGATCCGCGCCACTTTCGCGCATGCTTTCGCCTCCCTCGGGCAGGCGCCCGGGTCGCCGGTCAAGGCCGGTTCTGACCGCACCCGGTACGGAAGGCAACACGCGAAGTGTCGGAACAGGAAAAAACAACCATTCATGTCGACGGAGAGTGGCGAACGGCCACCTCCGGCGACACCCGAGAGATCCTCGACCCCACCGACGCCACGACGCTCGCCGTCGTGGCTGAGGGCGGTGCCGAGGACGCCGACGCCGCGATCGCCGCCGCACGCAAGGCATTCGACAACGGCCAGGGGGAGTGGCCGCGCACACCGGTGGCCGAGCGGGCCGCCCTGCTGCGCCGAGTCGCGGACCTGCTGCAGCGCGACCGCGAGGAGCTGGGGCTCCTGGAGAGCCGCGACGCGGGCAAGACCCTGGAGGAAGGCCGTGTCGACGTCGACTGCGTGACCGACGCCTTCCGCTACTTCGCCGACCTCGTCATGAACGAGAGCGGCGGCCGGGTCGTCGACGCGGGTGACCCGGACATCCACAGCGTGGTCGTCCACGAGCCCGTGGGCGTCTGCGCCCTCATCACCCCCTGGAACTACCCGCTGCTCCAGGCCAGCTGGAAGATCGCCCCGGCGCTCGCCGCGGGCAACACCTTCGTCATCAAGCCGAGCGAGATCACCCCGCTCTCCACCGTGGCCCTCGTCCGGCTGCTGGTCGAGGCCGGGCTCCCGGCCGGTGTCGCCAACATCGTCACCGGCCCCGGCGACCCCGTCGGCGCCCGGTTCGCGGACCACCCCGACGTCGACCTGGTCTCCTTCACCGGCGGCCTGGTCAGCGGTACGAAGGTGATGCGCGCCGCGGCCGACAGCGTCAAGAAGGTCGCACTGGAGCTGGGCGGCAAGAACCCCAACGTGGTGTTCGCGGACGCCTGCTCCACCCCCGAGGGCTTCGACACGGCCGTGGACCAGGCGCTGAACGCCGCGTTCATCCACAGCGGCCAGGTCTGCTCGGCCGGTTCCCGGCTGATCGTCGAGGAGTCGCTGCGCGAGCGCTTCGTGGCCGAGATCGCCCGGCGCGCCGAGAAGATCCGCATCGGCCGGGGAACCGACCCGGACGTCGAGGTCGGCCCGATGGTCTCCGCCCAGCAGCTGGCCCGCACCGAGGACTTCGTCGCCTCCGCCCTCGCGGAAGGCGCGGTCCTGCGCGCCGGCGGCGAGCGCCCCTCGGAACCGGAACTCAAGGACGGCTACTTCTACCGTCCGACCGTCCTCGACCGCTGCGACCGCCGCATGCGGGTCATCCGCGAGGAGGTCTTCGGCCCGGTCCTGACCGTCGAGACCTTCCGTACCGAGGACGAGGCCGTCGAACTGGCCAACGACACCGAGTACGGACTCGCCGGAGCCGTCTGGTCCGCCGACCCGGGCCGTGCCCGGCGGGTGGCCGCTCGGCTGCGCCACGGCACCGTCTGGATCAACGACTTCCACCCCTATCTGCCGCAGGCGGAGTGGGGCGGATTCGGCAAGAGCGGTATCGGCCGCGAGCTGGGTCCCGCCGGCCTGGCCGAGTACCGCGAGAGCAAGCACGTCTACCAGAACCTCGCCCCGCGTCCGGTGCGCTGGTTCAAGGGCTGAGCCCCAGCCCGGACCCCACCGGACCCCTGCCCGGCCCGGCAGCGCACCACGACACACGGACGCAGGAAGACCCTCATGAACACCCAGACCCCTCAGAACCCCGCCACCCCCGCCCAGGACGACACCACCGACTTCGACTACGTCATCGTCGGAGGCGGCACCGCGGGCTCCGTCATCGCCTCCCGCCTCAGCGAGAACGCCGACGTCACCGTCGCGGTCATCGAGGGCGGCCCCACCGACATCGACCGCGAGGACGTCCTCACCCTGCGTCGCTGGCTCGGTCTCCTCGGCGGCGACCTCGACTACGAGTACACGACCGTCGAGCAGCCCATGGGCAACTCGCACATCCTGCACAGTCGCGCCAAGGTGCTCGGCGGCTGCTCCTCGCACAACACCCTGATCTCCTTCAAGCCGCTTCCCGCCGACTGGGACGAGTGGGAGGCCGCGGGCGCCACCGGCTGGGGCTCCGTGCAGATGGAGGCGTACTACGCCCGGCTGCGCAACAACATCGTGCGGGTGGCCGACAAGGACCAGAACGCCATCGCCAAGGACTGGATCGAGGCGACCAGGAAGGCCACCGGTGTCCCCGAGGTCATCGGGTTCAACGACAGGCCCTTCAACGAGGGGGTCGGCTTCCTCGACCTGGCCTACCACCCGGAGAACAACAAGCGCTCCTCGGCCTCCGTCGCCTACCTCCACCCCCACATGGAGGCCGGTGACCGCCCGAACCTGACGCTGCTGCTGGAGACCTGGGCGTACCGGCTGGAGATGGACGGCAAGCGCGCCACCGGTGTGCGGGTGCGGACCAAGGACGGGGCGGAGAAGCTGATCAGCGCCCGCCGCGAGGTGGTCGTCTGCGCCGGCGCCGTCGACTCGCCGCGGCTGCTGATGCTGTCCGGCATCGGCCCGAAGCAGGACCTCGAAGGCCTCGGCATCCCGGTCGTCCACGACCTGCCGGGTGTCGGGGAGAACCTCCAGGACCACCCCGAGTCGGTGATCGTCTGGGAGACGAACCGGCCGCTGCCGGAGAACTCCGCGATGGACTCCGACGCCGCGCTGTTCGTCCGCCGGGACACCGGGCAGGACCTGCCCGACCTGATGTTCCACTTCTACCAGATCCCCTTCACCGACAACCCCGAGCGGCTGGGCTACGAACGGCCCGAACACGGTGTGTCGATGACCCCGAACATCCCCAAGTCCCGGGCCCGCGGACGGCTCTACCTGACCTCCGCCGACCCGGAGGCCAAGCCCGCCCTCGACTTCCGCTACTTCACCGACGAGGACGGCTACGACGCCCAGACCCTCGTCGACGGCGTCAAGATCGCCCGGCAGATCGCCAGGACCGAGCCCTTCGCGGGCTGGCTCGAGCGCGAGGTCTTCCCCGGCCCGGACGTCACCGACGACGAGGAGCTGAGCGAGCTGCTCCGCAAGGCGCACCACACCGTCTACCACCCGTCCGGCACCTGCAAGATGGGCGCCGCCGACGACGAGACGGCCGTCGTGGACCCCGAGCTGAGGGTCCGCGGACTGGAGGGCATCCGCGTCGTCGACGCCTCCGTCTTCCCGACCATTCCCTCCGTCAACCCGATGATCGCGGTGCTGATGGCCGGGGAGAAGGCCGCCGAACTGCTGGGTGGTGACGCCTGATGAGTACGAACGCTTCGAGCACTCCCGCGAACATACGCAAGGACGCCGGTACGGCTCCCGTCTTCGGCGTCCGCAACCTCTGGAAGGTCTTCGGCTCCAAGGCCGACCGCGTCCCCGGCGACCAGAGCCTCACCGGCCTGTCCCAGGCCGAGCTGCGCGCGAAGACCGGCTGCACCGCGGCCGTGCGGGACGTCTCCTTCGACGTCCGCAAGGGCGAGGTCTTCGTCGTCATGGGCCTGTCCGGCTCCGGCAAGTCCACCCTCGTGCGCTGCCTGACCCGGCTCATCGAGCCCACCTCCGGCACGCTGGAGATCGACGGCGAGGACGTCCTCGCCATGGACAAGAACCGGCTCCGCGAGCTGCGCCGCCACCGCGCCGCCATGGTGTTCCAGCACTTCGGCCTGCTGCCGCACCGCACGGTGCTGGACAACGTCGCCTACGGCCTGGAGATCCAGGGCATGGGCAAGGCCGAACGCCGCGCCCGGGCCTCCGAGATGGTCGAGAAGGTCGGCCTCAAGGGCCTGGAGCAGCGCCGCCCCGGCCAGCTCTCCGGCGGCCAGCAGCAGCGCGTCGGCCTCGCCCGTGCGCTGGCGTCCGACCCCGAGGTGCTCCTCTTCGACGAGCCGTTCAGCGCCCTCGACCCGCTGATCCGGCGGGACATGCAGGAGGAGGTCATCCGCCTGCACCGGGAGGAGGGCCGCACGATGGTCTTCATCACCCACGACCTCAGCGAGGCCCTGCGCGTCGGTGACCGGATCGCCCTGATGCGGGACGGCGAGGTGGTGCAGCTCGGCACTCCCGAGGAGATCGTGGGCGCCCCCGCCGACGACTACGTCCGGGACTTCGTCCGCGACGTGCCGCGCGAGCAGGTCATGACGGTCCGCACCGCCATGACCCCCGGCGACTGCGGCGGCTCCGCGCACCCGGGCGCCCTCGCCCCGGACACGGTCGTGGCCACCGCCATCGAGACCGTCGCCCGCAGCGGTGAGCCCGCCTGCGTCGTCGAGGACGGCGAGTGCCTCGGTGTCGTCGACCCGCAGGGGCTGCTGTCGGTCGTTGCGGGTGTCCCCCAGGGGAGGGCGGCGGCATGACCGCGACGACGCCCACCCCCGCACGCAAGAGACCGGGACCGGATTCGGAGGAGGCCGCGGTGCTGAAGGACACGGACGGCGCGTCCACCGCGTCCGCCCCGACTCCGGTCGCCCTCGCCAAGGACGACGCCGGGGACGGCGGCCGGTCCGGGAGCGCCGACGCCCCGGGGAACGCCGGATGGCGGGCCCTGCTGAGCCGCCCGGTGGTCCGCCGCCTGCTGCCGCTGGGCGTCGCCGCGGTCGTCCTCGTTCCGCTCGCCGCCGTGCTGTGGGGCAGCGGCACCTGGCCTTCCGCCCTGACCTTCGACGTCCAGGAGCCCCTGGACGACGTGTACAGCTGGGTCGTGAACAACCGGGACACCAACCCGGTGTTCCTCTACTTCCTGCTGCATCTGAGCAACTGGTCGGACGGATCGGTCACCTGGATGACCGGTCTGCTGGAGGGCCTCGGCTGGTTCCCGGTGACCGTGACCGCCGTGCTGCTGTCCTGGCGGGTCGGCGGACTGCGCGACAGGCGCGGGCTGAAGCTCGCCGGGGTCACCGCCGCCGCGTTCGCGGTGTGCGGGGTGCTCGGCATGTGGCAGGCAACCATGGAGACACTCGCCCTCATGGCGGTCGCCGTCTCCGTGGCGGCGGTCATCGGCGCGCTGCTGGGACTGGGCGCGGGCCTGTCGGACCGCTTCGAGCGGGTCCTGCGGCCCGTCCTCGACACCATGCAGATCATGCCGGCGTTCGCCTACCTGCTGCCGCTGGTGCTGCTGTTCGACATCGGTGTGCCGTCCGCGCTGATCGCCACGATCATCTACGCGGCCCCGCCGATGGCCCGGCTCACCGCGCTCGGCCTGCGCGGCGCCGACCCGGGCGTCATGGAGGCCGCCACCTCCCTGGGCACCAGCCCGGCCCAGCGGCTGCTGACGGCCCGGCTTCCGCTGGCCCGCAAGGAGATCCTGCTCGGCCTCAACCAGACGATCATGATGGCGCTGTCCATGGTCACCATCGCCTCGGTGATCGGTGCGGGCGGCCTCGGTGAGGAGGTGTTCCGTGCGCTGTCCACCGTCGACGTCGGCGGGGCCCTCGCCGCGGGCATCCCGATCGTGCTGCTGGCCGTCTGGCTGGACCGGGTGACCTCCGCCGCCGGTGAGCGGCTCGGCGAGGGCGCTGCCCCGGCCGGTTCCTCCTGGCTGCACGGCTACCGTGCCTGGATCGTCACGGCCGTCTCGGGCGTGGCGCTGAGCGTGGCCGGCTGGCTGACGCTGATCGCGGAGTGGCCCGAGGCCTGGGTGCTGGACATCGCCCCGCCCGTGAACGACGCCGTGAACTGGTTCACCGGCCACCTGGCCGAGGACGTACCGGTCGTGGGCGGCACCCGTGCCTGGGCCGACGGCTTCACCGTATGGGTGCTCAACCCGCTCCGGGACGGCCTGACCGCCATGCCGTGGTGGCTGCTGGTCCTGCTGGTCGCCGCGCTCGCGCTGCTCGCGGGCGGCTGGGGCGCGATGTGCACGGCGGCCCTGGCGATGGCCGGTGTCGGTGTGATAGCTGTGACCGACGGCTCCCTGTGGGGCCACTCCCTGGACACCCTGTCCCAGGCGATCGCGGGTGTCGTGGTCACTCTCGCCCTCGGGTTCGCGATCGGTGTGGCGGCGGCCCGGGTGCCGCTGCTGGAACGGCTGCTGCGACCGGTCCTGGACACCATGCAGACCCTGCCGCAGTTCATCTACCTGATCCCGGTGGTCGCCCTGTTCAACGTGGGCCGGGCCGCCGCCGTCGCCGCGGCCGTGCTGTACGCGCTGCCCGCCGTCGTGCGGATCACCGTGCAGGGCCTGCGCCAGGTCGACGGCGCGACGCTGGAGGCCGCCCGCTCCATGGGCGCCTCCACCTTCCAGCAGATCCGCCAGGTGCAGCTGCCGCTGGCCCGTCCCGCACTGATGCTCGCCCTCAACCAGGGCGTCGTGCTGGTGCTCGCCATGGTCATCGTCGGCGGTTTCGTCGGCTCCGGCGCGCTCGGTTACGACGTCGTGTACGGCCTCCAGAAGAGCCAGCTCGGCGTCGGTCTGAGCGCGGGCGTGGCCATCGTGCTGCTGGGCCTCGTCCTGGACCGCACCACCCAGCGCACCGGCAAGAAGCTCGGCACCACGCACTAGGCCCACCGGCCGGACGACCACCCCCCCATCCCCCTGTCCCCCCGTTCCGCAGGCCCCCCTGCCCCCTCGGAAAAGAGACACCCTCACATGAACACCACCAGAAAGAACCTGCTCCGCACCGCCACCGCCGCCGCCGTGATCCTCGGCGTCACCGGCCTGACCGCCTGCGGCGCCGCCAAGACCGGCTCCGACTCCGGCTCCGGTTCCGGCAAGGGCTCCAGCACGGTCACCATCGCGGTGCCCTCCTGGGTCGGCGCCGAGGCCAACGCGGCCGTCGCCAAGCACCTCCTGGAGAAGGAGCTCGACACCAAGGTCGAGCTCACCCAGCTCGACGAGTCGGTCGCCATCGACGGTCTGAACAGCGGCAAGGTCGACGCCGTCCTGGAGGACTGGGGCGGCGCGCCGGACAAGATCAAGCTGTACACCGAGGACAAGAAGTCCGTCGTCGCGGGCGGCGACCTCGGCGTGGTCGGCCACATCGGCTGGTTCGTGCCGAAGTACCTGGTGGACAAGCACCCGGACATCACGGACTGGAAGAACCTCAACAAGTACAGCGACCTGTTCAAGACCGCGGAGAGCGGCGACAAGGGCCAGCTGCTGGAGGGCTCGCCGTCGTACACCACCAACGACGACGCGATCATCAAGAACCTGAAGCTGGACCTCAAGACGGTCTACGCCGGCTCCGAGGCCGCCCAGATCACCCAGATCAAGGAGAGCTACAAGGCTGAGAAGCCGTTCATCACCTACTGGTGGACGCCGCAGTGGCTGAACGCCGAGGTCGAGCTGGTCGAGGTCAAGCTGCCCGAGTACAAGGAGGGCTGCGACGCCGACCCGAAGAAGGTCGAGTGCGGTTACGCCCAGACCTCGCTGCAGAAGTACCTGAACGCCGACTTCGCCAAGGACGGCGGCGACGCGGCCGAGTTCCTCAAGAACTTCAAGTGGAGCGCCGAGCAGCAGAACGAGGTCGCGCTGATGATCGCGGACCAGAAGATGTCCCCGGAGGCCGCGGCCGAGAAGTGGGTCAAGGACAACGAGGCCACCTGGAAGGCCTGGCTGCCGAAGAAGTAAGCGGCAGGACGAAGACGGCGGGTGGGCCCGGACCGGGCCCACCCGCCGTTCCGCTTTGTCCGCCGGTCACGGAGAAGGAGATGAGGCGGCGGACGGCGAATGCGCCGACGCCGCTCCGGACGAGCCGCTCCCGCGGTTCATGGTCCTTCTCGCCGGGGTTCTCCCCTGCCGTCTTCCTCCGGCAGCCGTCCCCCGGGCGGCTCGGTGGAACGGACATGACGAGGGGGAGAAGCGGCCCCGCCGCCGAGGGCCGTCGCGTGCAGGCCGAGAAGTGGAACACCATCACCCGCTCGGGCTTCCGGTGGCTGACCCGACGCGCGACACGGGCGCACCCGGTTCCAGCCCTCAGACGGCTTCGGCCCGCTCCTCCGGCCTCGGCTGGGCGGCCGGGAGCGCGAAGGCCGTCAGCCACAGCACGGTGGCGATGGTCGCGGCCGAGCGGGCGGTCGGGTGCTCGATGGGCCGGGCCCACCACTCGGGGGTGTTGTCCTCGTTCACACCGAGCAGGAGCGCCGGGCCGTAAGTGCCCGGAGACAGAAGCCACGCCGGGCCGCCGCCGAAGAGACGGGCGCTGATCACGGCGGGACCCAGGCAGCCGACGGCGTTGCGGGCCGAGGCGGCGAACACAGTCAGCGCCTGATCACCGTCCCGTGACGGCGGCCACATGCACGCCGGTCCGGCCGGAGAGCGGCCTCCGCACGGTGCGGACGGCCGTTGCGATCCAGCAGGACGCGCGTTCCGGCGCGTCGGCCTGGCGGGAACACGGTGGTCCGGCGGACGCCGGAGTCCAGGCCGGGCAGTTCGCCGGAACGCTGTGGCCGCAGCGCACATGCCCCACAATCCCCTTCGGTGTCACCTGATGTGACGGGGAGCCCGGCAGTCCGGCGCATGTGGGAAGGCCGTGCGCGTGACCGAAGGGGACGGCGGCCCGCGCCGCGAACGTGTGCTCGTCGACGGACTGGGCCCGGGGGAGGCCGTGGTCGTGCACCGCGAGGCGCTTCACGTGCTGCGACCGGACATCGAATCGGCCCACCTCGACGTCTATACCGACACTGGCTGGCCACCCGCCGTGCTGCACTCGTTCGAACGCGCGCTGGCCCTGGCCCGGGCAGAGGTCGCGGACGGTTCCCGGTCCCGGCGCGCCGACCCCGGCATGGGCATCGGCATCGACGTCCGCGATGACACGCAGTTCGGCGTGCTGGTGGACCTGGTCCCCCACACGATCAACGCCGAAGGGTGGCGAGGGGACCGGATGGTCTTCAGCGCCGCGGACTCGGGGACAGGCCTGTGGATGGCCGTCACGGAGAACCAGGAGGCGGCCCTCCTCTCCCGGTTGGGCGCGCTGGGGATCCCCCCGACGGTGCTCGCCGGAGCGGGTGGCGCACGCCCGCGCACCACTCGGTCCGCCCGGTGGCTCAGGACGGCTCGCCGAAGCTCCTGCGCCGTCCCGGAGCCGGTCACCGCCGCCGGGGCGAGGCGCTGGAGCCGCATCTGACCCAGATGCCCCCGGCGGAGGTGGCCGGGTGAGCCGCCGGGCAGGCCGTCGGCCGGCCGGGCGGCTTCACCGCCGAGGCACGGGATCAGGTGCGGATGCCCGGCGCCAGGCCCATCACCGGGGCCACCGGTTCCACCAGCTGGCGGAGCTGGCCCAGCTGCTGGACGCCCGCGAGACCGCCGAACTGCTCGGTGATGCGGGGGACCTGGCCCTGGTACTCGGGGGACACCTGCGAAGCCGACAGGTTGTCGACCTGGCTCAGGACGGACGGGCCGCCGGGGCCCACGGGGAGGCCGCCGGGGACGACGCCCGCCTGTGCGGCCGGGGCGGACAGAGCGGAGGCCCCGGCGGCGAGGGCGAGGGCGGCGAGAGCGCGTTTGGTCTTGGTCATAACCGGACCAACGCGCTCATCCCGGTGCGGGACACGGTGGCTGCGCCCGCGCGATCCCCTAACGGCTTCGGTAGGAATGCCGACCGGGCGTAACGTTCCATAATTTAAGCATAAATTGAGGTTATTTCCGGGCGGATGTTGTTAGCGTTCGGGTGTCGGTTCACGACCAGGACCGACGACTGACCGAACAACTCGCAAGGGGGAAAGACATGCTGAAGACGCACACCGTGAAGAAGGGCAAGTCCGTCACGCGCATGGCGGTTCTGGCTCCGCTCGTGCTCGCTCCCGCACTCGTGGCGACGCCGGCCGGAGCAGTCGGGACCGCGTCGGAGGGAACGGCGGTCACCATGGGGGCGCGGGCGCTCTGCAGCGGCACGGCGACCGCTCTTCCGTACAAGTGGAGCAAGACGTCCAAGTCGTGTTCCTACACCAGCCCGGCCCGGAACTGGCGGGGCTACATCATGGTGGACTGGTCCGTCCAGGGCGGTACCAACCAGTCCGCCTGCGTTCAGGGCCGGATGAGCAGCGCGAGGAACCCCAAGCCGAAGTGGCAGTCCATCGGCTGCGGGAAGAACGGCAAGGGCAAGGTCTCGTGGCCCGCCAACACGGCGTCCATGCTGGAAATCCGGGTCAAGAGCATGAACCCCGTGCACATCGCCAATGTGCGCTACTCCATCTGAGAACGTGTCGGGCATGTGATGAACGGCCCCGGCGACGCCACCACCCCCGTGGACGGCCTCGCCGGGGCCGGGATCAGTGGGCCGGTTCCGCTGCCGCTCGCGGTGTCCCGGCGCGGCGCCGCAGCGCGAGGCCCCGCGCCAGTGGCGGCCCCGCCAGGCCCAGCAGCGCGAACAGGGCGGCCAGTGCGAACCACCCGGTCGTGCCCGCTCCGACGACCAGCGACGTGACCAGCCACGGGCCCGCGAACTGCTGGAAGCCCCGGCCGAGGGCGAACACCGACTGGTACTCGCCCTGCCGCCCCGCCGGGGCCAGTCCGAAGGACAGCCCCCAGCTCGCCGCCGCCTGCCACAGCTCCCCGCACACCAGCACCAGCAGCCCGCACACCAGCACCACCGCGTCCAGCAGCGCCCCGTGTCCGCCGCTCCACGCGAAGATCCCGCACGACGCCGCCAGCGCCCAGCCGGACCAGCGCAGCATGCGCGCCGCCCCCGCCGTGTCCCGCGCACCCCGGCTCACCACCACCTGGAACATCAGCACCAGGACCGTGTCCACGATCAGCAGCACCGAGACCATCACGGTGGGGGCATCGGTACGCCCCGCGATCCACAGCGGCAGTCCCACCGTCAGCAGCGGGTGGTACAGCTCCAGCGCCCCGCACACCAGGGCGAGCACCACGTACCGCACGTCCCGCAGCGCGGTCCCGCGCATCAGCGACCGGCCGGTACGGCGGGGCCCGGAAGAAGCGCGGGCAACCCGCAGGCCCGACAGCAGCCCCACCGACACCAGTTGCAGCGCCGCGTTCGCCAGCACCGTCCCGTACAGCGCGGGCGCCGTCCCCACCGCGAGCGCCGCCCCGGCCAGCGCCGCCCCGGCCAGGAAGCCCAGGTTGAACAGGCTGCGCATCTGCGCGCTGGTCCGTACCCGCTGCTCCGGACCCACCAGCGCGTCCGTCAGTGAGGCCTGCAGCGCGCCCGCCGAGGTCTCCAGCGCCGCGATGACACAGGCGACGGCCAGGAACCCCGCGAAGTCGTCCACCAGGCAGTACGCGACGAAGCCGCACGCCGAGAGGAGCGTGGCCGTCACCAGGACACGGTCCGGACCGAAGCGGTCCGCGAGTCTGCCGACCGGCACCGTGCAGACGATCCCGCACAGGCCCGCCACGGACAGCGCGAGGCCCACCCGGTGGGCCGGGATGCCGATCGTGCGCGTGAAGAACAGCGCGCTCGCGGTGAGGAAGACCCCGAGGCCCAGGGACTGGACCAGCGCGAACAGACCCAGGCGGCGCGCGGGCCCCGGGTCCGGGAGGGTCTCGCGGAGCCAGCGGCGCAGGCCGGCGCTCACCACGCCCCGCTCGGAGGCCCCAGACGGTTCAGCCATGGCGCTGTCCCCGGACCGCGGGCAGGGGGTCCTGCGGGCCGTCGCCGTCCGCCGGCTCGGTACGCAGGCCGTAGCCGTCCAGCACGGCGGTGACCGCGCGCGCCACACCGGAGGCCGACTCCGCCCTGAAGCGGAAGATGCCGCTGCCCTCGTCGTAGCTGCCCGGACCGGTCATGACCTGCCCCACATGCGGGAGTTCCTCGTGGTAGACCTCCGGTACGGCTCCGAGGAGCGAGGTCCGGTGGACCACCCGGCTGGGCAGGACCCCCGGAGCCGGGTAGATGAGCCAGCCGCCCCGCGAGCCGGCGGACCCCCCGTGCGGGGACCACAGCGGCGGCAGCCCCACCGCCGCCCGGAACGCCTCCGCGAACAGGTCGATGCCGTACAGGTCCAGGTGGACGAAGGGAACCTGGGCTCCGCCCGGGCGCAGCCCGACCTCCAGGAACACCGGCTCCCCGCCCGGCGGCCGGATCGCCTCCAGGTGGAACGCCCCGTCCCGCAGCCCCAGCGCGTCCAGGCAGCGGCCCGCGAACGCCGCGATGCCCGCCTGCTCGGGCCCCTCGTCCAGCATCACGGACCCCAGCGGGCGGCCCCGGGCGTAGTCCAGGCACGTGTGCACATACCGGGAGACGCTCACGAAGTGGAAGCTGCCCTTCCGGTACACCCCGTCGACGTGGAGGATCTCGCCCTCCACGTACTCCTCACACTCGTACCCGGCCGGGTCGACACCCTCCAGTGCCTCCGCCAGCTCCCGCAGGTCACGTACGACGGACACGCCCTGCGATCCCGCCGAGTCCCGCGGCTTGAGCACCAGCGGCAGACCGCCCAGCGCCTCCACCAACGACTCCGCCGACTCCACGGGACCCGTGTGGAACCGGGGCACCCGCAGCCCCGCCCCGCCCACCACCTGCTTCATCGTCGGCTTGTCCTTGAAGCGGCGCACCAGTTCCACCCCGTAACCGCCCCGCACCCCCAGCTCCGCCGACAGCCGGGCGGCGGTCAGGATGTCGTACTCGGATTGGCCGTACACCACATCGGGAGTGCCGTGCCGGTCCGCGATCTCCCGCACCACGGGCAGCACGTCCTCGTAGCCGAGGCTGTCCAGGACACGGACCTCCACCGCCCCCTCCTGGTCGAGGGCCGCGAGGCCGCCGGGGGTCGTGAGGTACACGAGCCGGGCGGGCGCCCCGTCGAGGAAGCGGTGGTACTCCCCGAACAGGTCGCCGGAACGGTTCAGGACGACGTACAGCGGAGCCGTACCGGTGCTCACCGCCAGGTCCGCTCCCGCGCTCATCGGTCCGCCCCCACCCGAAGCGAGCCGGGCAGACAGGGGTCGAGGCCGGCGGCCGTCACCCGCGGGAACGCGCGCAGTCCGGGGCGGGGGGTGAGCGGCGGCGTCGCCGCCAGGAAGGCGCTCGCCCTCGGCTCCCCGGTGCCGCCGAGGGCCTGCCAGATCCGCTCGGCCAGCGCCGGCATCACCGGGAAGCACAGCAGGGACAGGCCCTTCAGCCACCAGTACGCCCCGTCCCGCGCGGTGCGGGACAGCGCGGTGTCGGCGCCCCAGCGGTCGAGGGACGCGACAGCCCGCCGGGTGGAGACCCGCGTCGTGTCCAGGGCTGCCGACTGCTCGTCGAGCAGCGCGCCCAGCCGCTCCACGAGGGTGGCGGGAGGCGCTCCGGGCGGGCCCTCGGGCAGCCGCCGGAAGGCCGCCTCGATCCGCCCGCCGAGCCCCCGTGCCAGCGTGGAGTCGGCCACGGCGAGGAACTCCGCCGTCCCGAAGCTCGCGGGGGCGCGCTGGAGATCGGCCCCGGCGAGGAAGTAGCGCACCGCGTCGACGCTGACGGCGGGCGAGGCGGCGACATCCGCCGCCCACACGGCATGGCGGCTGCTCGTGGAGAACTTCCGGCCCTCCAGCTCGTAGAAGTGGTTGATCAGGCAGCGGTCGTACGGCTTCATGCCGCCGTGCAGCAGGCTCGTCCCGACGATCGACACCAGGGTGGGGATGACGTTGTCGACGCCGAGGGTGGTGATCGTCGTGACGCCCGAGTCCGGATCGAAGGCGTTGACGCCCGTCCCGGACAGCCGCCCGTGCACGGCCCCCGCCAGCCGGGCGAACATGAAGACCCCCGCGTACGGGAACAGCGCGTGCGGCACGCCCGGTTCGGGCGGAGGCAGCGGCACGCCCCACTCCTGCGGGGCACTGAGCCGTACGGTGCGGTCGTCCCGCGCCAGGAAGCGTGCGACGGTCCGGCGGTGCCGGGCGGCGACGTCCAGTTCCGCCAGGACCGCGTCCAGCACATCCGGCTCGGGCGTCCGCAGGAAGACGCTGGAGATCTCCCGCCAGGTCAGCGGCCCCTCGTCCAGCAGCGGGCGGGGCTCGACGACCGACTGCGGCAGGAAGTGGGCGCCGCACTTCTCGCAGAAGTAACTCGCCACGTCCGCCCCGCAGTCGGGGCACCGGCCCAGCAGCCAGCCGCCCACGGTCCACCGCCCGGAGGCGGAGCAGTACGGCACCCGCTCGGTGCGGGTCAGCGTCGCGCCCACGGCGGCCAGCCGGTCGAGGCAGGCCCGCACCTCCGCCTCGAACATCCCGCGCCACGGCTCCCGGTCCGGGACGACGAACGCGTCCACGCCGATGTCCAGCGCGGCCAGGTCACTCCGGATGCGGCGGCCGTAGAAGTCCGCGACCTCGCCCGGCGTCCGGCCCTCGGCGTGGGCGCGGACGGCGACGTACGACTCGTACACATCGCTTCCGGTGATCACGAGCGGCAGGTCGCCGCGGACCCGCAGATGACGGGCGATCATGTCGGAGGTGAGGAACGGCCCGCCGATGTGGCCCAGGTGCAGCGGGCCGTTCGGGGTGGCCTCGGGCGGCACCAGCAGATAGTGCCTGGGGGCCCGGTCGCCCCCGGTCAGCGGCGATGGGCTCATGTCAGCTTCCCTTCCCGTGCTTCGTCCACCGGGTCCAGCAGGCTCAGGGCGTCCTGGGCCATGGCGGGGGCCAGCCGGTAGCCGGATCCGGACCCGCCGATCGCCATCACCACGTCCGGGTCCCCGGCGGTGCCGACGACCGGCAGCCGGTCCGGCGTGAAGCAGTCGGCCCCGACCCGGCCGTCCGTCAGATACGGCACGAATCCCGGTACGTACCGGTCCAGCAGGCCCCGGGCGAGGGCCCGGTCACGGGCGTCGGCGGTGAGCGGGCCGTCCGGGTCCCGGTCCCAGTCCGGCGAGGTGACGCTCAGGATCCAGCAGCCGCCCGGGTGGTGCGGCAACAGGAACGCGTCCGCGTCCTCGAACACCAGCGCCGGGGCGCCCGCCGGGGGCGGCGCCGTGACATGGAACGCCACCACCTTCTTCACCCGCGCCCCCCGTGCCCGGGCCGCCCCGGCCACGGGGCCGTTCAGCGCCCACGGGCCGGGTGCCACCAGCACCTTGTCGGCCGTGACCCGGCGCCCGTCGGCGGCGGTCAGCTCGATCCGGGTGCCCGCACGGGCGCGTGCGCGGCGCGCGGACGTCACCCGGAAGCCGTCCCGTACCGCGTTCCCCGGGTGGTCGAGCACCCGGTCGAGCAGCAGGGCGGCGAGCCGCCCGGGCAGGCCCGCCGTCATGGGGGCCGACCGGCGCAGCACCTCGTCGACGCCGTGCCGCAGCCCGGGGAGGGCCGCGCGGAGGGCGGGCAGGCGCTCCGGCGGTACGGCCCGGGTCCGGCCGCCGACCGCCAGCGTCGCGTCCAGCGCGGCCACCCCGTCGCGGCGCAGCAGCCAGTAGGTGTCCACGGGCGTCCGGTACGACTCGGGCAGTTCGGCGGCCAGGCCGGTGAACAGGGCGGTGCTGCGGGCGGCGAGCGCGCGGTGCGCGGGGGTCGGGCCGGTGGGGGTGTCGAAGCCCGCCGAGAGGCCGGTGGCACCGGGCCGGGCGGGCGTGCTGTGGCTGAGGACGAGGACGCGCCGCCCGGGGTGCCGCCGGGTGGCGTAGTACGCGGCCAGCGCGCCCACGATCCCGGCGCCGACCACGGCCAGCTCCGCGTGTGCGGGCACCGTGTGCGTGTCAGTCATCGGCGGCCGGCCACCAGAAGGAGAAGACGGCCAGATCCTCGCCCCGGTCCGCGAACGCCTCGTGCACCGCGTGCGGAGGGAACCCGGCCGTGGACCCCGGGCCGATCTCGGCCCGCTCCCCGTCGACCACCAGCGTGCCCCGGCCCGCCTGGACGACCCAGAGTTCCGTCACCGCGTGCCGGTCGGGGGAGCTGGAGCCGCCCGCGGGCACGGTGAAGCGGGCCATCTCGAAGGGCGCCGTCGGCACGGAGGACCGCACGAGATCGGCCTCCGCGACGGTCACCCCGTCCGGTTCCGTCCCGGCAGGCAGGAAGGGCAGCAGGAACGGCGGCGGAACGCTCATACGTGGTACCTCGTCTCCCCGAGAAGGCTGTTCAGGACGACGGCGCTGCGCCAGGCGAGCAGGCTCAGGTTGGGGTCCGCGACGCCCCAGGCGTGGCGGGCGCCGTTCTGGAGGTAGATCCGGTTCCCCGGCGGACCGTCCCAGACGAGCGAGAAGTCCTCGCCGACGTCGAGGAGACCGTCCGTGCGCCCCAGCCGGGGCCCGAGCGCCGTCATGAAGGCTGGCAGCTCGTACCGGTATCCCGTGCAGAGGACGACGACGTCCGCGGCGAGTACGGCGGGCGCGTCAGGGCCCTCGCAGTCCACCGACAGCTTCAGCTCCCCGGCCACGCCGTCGACGCCGGTGACCGTGCAGTCCGGCAGGAACCGCAGCCGCCCCGGGTCGGCGCCGAGGTGCTCCGACCGGTAGCGCAGGCGGTGGAGGTCCTGGAGGACGGCGAGGTCGATGCCGTCGCTCGTGTACTTCTGCCGGTCGAGCAGCCGCGCCCGTCGCTCGGCGGGCAGCCCGTGGAAGTGGCGTACGTACGCGGGGGAGTAGAGGTCGTTCGCGAACGGCGAGTCGTCGAGCGGCAGGAAGGACGGGCGTCGGCTGACCCAGGTCAGCGAAGCGGGGCCGCCGGTCGTCCCGGGGCCGCTCGCCAGGTGCCGTACGATCTCCGCGCCGCTCTGGCCGCCGCCCACCACGACGACCCGGCGCCCCGCGACCTCGGGGGCCAGCAGCAGGAAGTCGGCCGAGTGCAGGACGGCGGGCCCCAGGTGCGGCCGGAAGAGTCCGGGGACCCGGGGCGTGAGGCCGGTGCCGAGGACGAGGTGGCGGGACCGCACCTCCCGGTCGTCGGTCCGCAGCCGGAAGAGTCCGTCCCGGAAGTCGGCCTCGCGCACCTCGGTGCCGAAGACCAGGCTCGGCAAACGCCCGGCCACCCACTGGAGGTACTGGTCGAACTCCGTGCGCAGGACTGCGGGGAAGTCCGCCGCGAGGAAGTCGTACAGCCGGTTGTGCGCCGACAGGAACGCCAGGAAGGAGAAGCGGCTGGTCGGGTCGACGAGGGTCACCAGGTCCTTGAGGTGCGACACCTGGAGCGTCGCCTCGGGCAGCAGCATGCCCGGGTGCCAGGAGAATCCCGCCCGGCGCTCCAGATGGATGCCGCGCAGCCCGGGGACGGGGTCCGCGAGCGCCGCGAGGCTCAGGTTCGCGGGCCCGACGCCCACGGCGGCGTAGTCGAATACCGGTCGGTCCATGGCAGGTGCCCCCATCCGTCAGTCGAGGGTGACCAGGGCGCCCAGCTCGCCCCACCGGTCGAGGGCGCCCTGCGGCGAGTCCGCCGTGAACAGCGCGTGCCCGAGGCGGGAACGGCAGTCCTGGACGTCCGGGATGGGTTCGCCGGGTCCGAAGGAGAGCGCCGTCTCCACCACGTATGGCAGCTCCCGCAGCTCCTGCCAGCCGTGCAGCTCCCGGTACGAGCGCCGTTCCCCGGCCGAGAAGAAGCGGATGCCCGCACCGCCCGACCGGGGCGTGGTGAAGGCGCCCGCCTTCTCCAGGTCCACGCCCAGGGCCGTCGCGAGTGCCACCCGCGGCAGGTCGACGCCCGTGACGAGCCGCAGCAGCTCCACGATCCGGTCGCCGCCCAGCCGGGCCCCGATCTCGATGAGGACCGGCCCGTCCGGGGTGAGCCGGAGCTCGCAGTGGAACGTTCCGCCGGTCAGGTTGACGGCGCGGACGACCTCGCGGACATACGCCTCGGCGGCCTCCCGGGCGGTGCCGTCGACCAGGGCCGGGGTGAGGTGGCCCAGCTCGACGAAGTCCGGTTCCGGGCCGAGCAGGGTCCGGCTGAGGGCGACCACGGTGGTCTCCGCGCCCTCCGCGCCCTCCCGTACGAAGCCGTCCGCGCTGAATTCGGGCCCCTCGACGTACTCCTCGACCAGCACCCGGTGCTCGTGCAGCCTGCCCATGTCCGGTGTCGGGTCGCCGACCAGCCGCTCGAACGCCGCGGTGAGCTGCTCCATGTCGTCGGCCCGGCTGACGTGGATGCTGCCCGAGCACGAGGCCGGTTTCATCACGCAGGGGAACCCGACCCGGTCGGCGGCCTCCCGGAGTCCGGCGTGCGTGGTCGCCTGGGCGAAGCGGGGCACCCGCAGCCCGGCGGCGGCGACCGCGGCCCGCATCGCGGCCTTGTCCGTGACCCGGTCCACGGTCTCCACCGGCAGCCCGGGCAGGCCCAGTGCCGCCGCCACCCGGGCCGTCGCGGTGACGTAGATGTCGGACCCGGCGAGCACCGCGTCGAACGGTCCGGCGCGATGCTCGGCGCGGGCCGCCTCCTCCAGGGCCGCCTGGTCGTTGGTCTCCACGGTCAGCACCGAGGCCGCCGCGCCCCGCACGGCGTCGGACAGCCGCCGGTCGCCGGAGTCGGCGGAGGCGACGACCACGCGCAGCCCGGCGGCGGCGGCCGCGGTGATCAGGGTGCCTCCGCCGGAGGAGGCGGGTTCGACGACGAGGATCCGTGCGGGGTACGGGAAGGGGGCGGATACGGATGACAAGACGGGCTCTCCCGGAAGGGGTCGGTGCGGGGCAGGCCTCATGGGGGACCGGCGAGGCGGGGTGGGGATCAGGCGGGGGACACGCTCAGACGAGCGACGCCTCGGCCCTTGCCGGTCACTCCGACCGACACGGGCCCCACCTCGCCGGTGCGACGTACGTGGGTGCCTCCGCAGGGGATCGGCTCGTGGCCGGAGACGCGCCACTCCCAGCGGTCGGCGCTGCCGATGATCCGGTACCGGTCCACCGGCAGGTCGGCCGCCACGTACGCGTTCAGCCGCTCGGCCAGCGCCTCGGCGGACGGCCGCTCGCGCCCGCCCTCCCACGCCACGTCCAGGCGGGCCTTCTCGGGGCGGATCTCCCCGCCCCGGTCCTGCTGCCCGGGGCCGTACGCCTCGTTCAGCGCCAGCCACAGCAGGTGCTGGGCCGTGTGCATGCGCATGGTCCGCAGGCGCCGCTCCCAGTCGATGTGGCCCTGGACGTACTGCCCCTTCAGCAGCGGGGGGCCGTCCCACTCGATCCGGTGCAGGACCCGTCCCCTGTCGGGCCCGTACCCGGTGTCGGTCACCCGGTGGCCGCCGAGCCTGCCCTGGTCGCCCGCCTGGCCGCCGCTGCGCGCGTAGAAGGCCGTGGCGTCCAGCTCCACGACGTCGTCCTCGACGGTGACCACCTGCGCGGAGAACGTCCGCAGGTAGGGGTCTTCACGGTGTAACTCCCTGGTGCGGGCCACCGGTTGTTCCTCTCTCGTGGTGAGCGGGTGCTCGGATCTCAGGACCAGAGCACGAGTTCGTTCTCGGCGGTGAGGCCGCAGAAGTACGACAGGGTGAGGCGGCGCCCCGACACGTTCTCGCGGATCGCGTGGTAGTTGCGGCAGTCGAAGTAGACGGAGTCCCCGACCTCGGGCTTGATGACCGCGCGCGGCTCGGCCGCCGAGATGTCCTCGGACCAGCCGTAGCCGATCCGGTGCTGTTCGTCGCTCGGCTTCCACTTGCGCCGGTAGACGACGAGTTCGCCGCCCTCGTCCGGGACGCTGATGTAGCAGTTGAACCCGAACTGGGCGATGACGTCCTGGTCCAGGACGCCGGGGAACTCCCGTACCACCTCGTCGAAGTGCATCCGCGCGCCGCCGGTCAGCTCGCGGATCATTCCGACGTACAGTTCGCGGCCCTGGACGGTCGCGGGGCGCACGGGTCCGGACCACACGGACCGCAGGGCGTCGACGACCGTCGCCAGCGGGTCCTCGTGCCCTCCGACGGCCTCCTGCCAGATGCGCCGCGACTGGTCGGCGTGCTCCCAGTAGTCGGGGCTGATGCCGGTGTCGAGGTAGTAGTCGAACACGGCCGGTCCCAGCTTGAGGACCGGCGGGAATATGCGGCGCTCGTCGTAGGTGTCGAACTCGACGTCGTTCAGCGCGCGGACGAGCTCGGCGCAGCGTGCCGCCGGCACCTGCTCGGGGATGTGCAGCGCGGCGAGGGTGCCGGCGGCGAGGTGCAGGACGTTCTGCCGGGTCGGATCCTCGCGCTTCGCGACGTCGAAGAGCGCGTCGATCTGCTGGACGACCTCGGTGTTGTCGGCCACGAGCCGGGGGTCGTGCAGGGTGGTGCTGTTCATCGTCATCGCCTTTCAGGAAGGTGTCAGGCAGTGAGGGTTCGGGATCAGCCCAGGAAGAAGAGGCTCGCGCCCAGGGCGATCAGGACCAGTCCCATGACGGCGTTCAGGGCCTTGCGTGCGCCGGGCCTGCGGAAGACGGACTGGAAGGCCCCGACCGCCAGCGCCACGAGGCTGAACCACAGGAGCACGGCCAGCACGGTGATGGCGCCCAGGACGGACTTGTCCAGCCAGGTCGAGGAGTCGGTCAGGAACTGCGGCAGCAACGCCACCAGGAAGACAACGGACTTGGGGTTCAGGACGTTGGTGATGAGGCCCTGGCGGAACGCGGTGACGGTCGACTCCGCGGCGGGCACGGGCGTCTCGGGGTCCGGGGCGGCGGTGTCCGGGGCGGCGGGCCCCGGCTCCCGCGCGGCCATCAGCGAACGGACGCCCAGGTAGATCAGGTAGCAGGCCCCGACGATCGAGACCGCACGGAAGACGGTGGGGGACGCCGCCACCACCGCGCCCACCCCGAGTACCGCCGCCGCGGTGTTGACCGCCATCCCGGCGGCGACCCCGGCCGAGGCGCCCAGGCCGACGCGTCGCCCCCGCAGCGCCGCGAAACGGCTGACCAGGGCGAAGTCCGGGCCCGGGGACATGGCGCCGAGCAGCGCCACCGCCGTGTAGGAGCCGACCACGGCCAGACTGATCGTCATGTTTCGCTCCGTTCAGAGTGCGTCGATGCGCTGGGCGGCGGGTGCGGGGGAGGACGGTCTCCCGATCCTGAAGAAGGTGATCACGAAGGCGACCGCGCACAGCACGGACACGTAACCGGCGAAGGCGTTGTCCAGCCCGGAGTCGGCCAGCCACACCCCGGCGTACGGGGCCGTGCCGCCGAAGGCCGCGACCGTGGCCGCGTACGGCAGGCCGATGCCGGTGCCGCGGGCCCCCGCGGGGAACAGCCCGGCCATGACGGCCGCCGCGGTCGCGCCGTACCCGCTGAAGAGGATCAGTCCGACCGCCTCCGACACGAACAGCCCGGTGAGCGAGGTCTGGGCCAGGGCGTACAGCGGCACACCCAGCACGGTGAACCCGGCGGTGAAGACCAGGAGGAGGGGACGGGTACCGACCCGGTCCGCCAGCATGCCCACGAAGGGGAGAGCGAGCAGCAGCACGACCTGCGCGACGGCCGCGGCGAGCAGTGTCTGCGCGGGGCCGAGACGGCCGCTCTGGATCGCCTGGGCGGGCAGGGCGACGACCCAGGTGTAGTAGACGACCGTCGCACCGGCGGTGAGCCCGCAGAGGGTGAACACGGCGCCGCGGTGCTGCTTGAGCGGTGCGAGGTGCCGGATCCCCGGAGCCGCGGCGGTGGACGCCGGGCCGGTGCCGGCGTCGGGCCGGTGCAGCGTCTCGTCCATGCCGCGCCGCAGGAAGCCCACCGACACGGCGGCCACACCGCCGATGAGGAACGGCACGCGCCAGCCCCAGGACGCCATGAGGCCGGGCCCGAGTGTGAAGGCCAGCAGTGCTCCGACCGCCGCCGCGATCAGCGTGCCGACGGCGTTGCCGGTGTAGAGGAAGCTGGAGTAGAAGCCCTTGCGGCGCGGTGGCGCGGCCTCCACCAGATAGGCGGCCGAGGCCGCGAACTCGCCTCCTGCGGACAGACCTTGGGCCAGCCGCGCGAGGACGAGCAGGACCGGGGCGAGGACGCCGATCGTGCCGTACGCGGGGGTGACCGCGATGAGGAGGCTGCCGCCGGCCATCAGCGCGACCGACCAGAGCATCGCGGTCCTGCGCCCCAGCCGGTCGCTCAGCACGCCGAAGACGAGGCCGCCGACGGGCCGTGCGACGAATCCGACGGCGAAGACCGCCAGCGACGACAGCAGGGCCGAGGTGCCGTCACCCGCGACGAAGAAGGCGGTCGAGAAGAACGGCGCCATCATCGCGTAGACGTTCCAGTCGTACCACTCCAGGGCGTGCCCCGAGGTGGCGGCGGCGAGGTTGCGCCGGGCCGGTGGGACCGGTAACCGCGAGGCGGCGGCCGTGCCGCTCGTGCCGTTCGTGTCACGTTCCGGCACCACGTCCCCCTTCACTCTGTGCGACGCCGAAGCTACTGTGGCAGTGCTGAATCGATCCGTCAACAAATTACTTGGGTCCGCATGGAGGCGCCATAATCACCCGTGAGATGACTAGAAAAGACGCCGTGAACGTGACGGATGTGCGTATCGCCTCCGCCCTCCAGCTGCATGGCAGGGCCTCCTGGGACCAGATCGCCCGGGTGCTCGGGCTCCCGGAGCGCACCGTGGCCCGGCGCGGGCAGCGACTGCTGGACGAGGCGGTCATACGCGTCACCGGCGTCGTGGACACCCAGCTCCTCGGCCGTCCCGAGCCGGTCCTGCTGCGGCTGGAGGGGCGGACCGGCGGCGGTCCGGACACCGCGCGGGCACTGTCCGCGATCCAGGAGACCAGAACGGTCCTCACGCTGCTGGGCTCCTCCGACTACTTCGTCGAACTGGTCCCGCACAGCCGGGAGTCGCTGCGCGACCTCGTCTACCGAGGGCTGCCGACTCAGGTGCGCAGCTCGTCCTCGTACCCGGTGCTCATGTTCTACTCCGCGACGCACACGTGGAACGGGGGCGCCCTCACCGAGGGCGAGGCCGCCCGGCTCCGCAGGCCCGCCCTGCCGCCCTTCGGCAGCCGGAACGGCGGTGTGACACTTCAGCAGGACGAGCTGGACATGATCGCCCTGCTCGTCGAAGACGGCCGGATTCCGACGACCCGGCTCGCCGCGGCGCTCGGAATCAGCCAGTCCACGGCGTCGCGCAAGCTGTCCGCGCTCCTGGAGTCCGGAGCCGTGCGGGTCAGGGCGGACGTCACCCCGTCCCTCTTCGGCCTGCACACCGAGGCCCTGCTCTGGCTCCAGGTCTCGTTCCGCCACCTCGACGAGGTGGGCGAGGCGCTCGCGCGGCGGCCGGAGGTCATGACCCTGGTCTCGATCAGCGGGGACTACCAGGTCTGCGCGCACGTGGCGGTGGCCGACCACCGTTCGCTCCAGCGGTTCCTGGTCGACGTGGTGGGGCCGCTGGCGGTGTCGGAACTGGACACGACGATCGTGCTGGAGACCTTCAAACGAGGCGGTCGGACAGCCATCCGCCGCCCGGCCTCCCTCCCCTTCAACAGCGACAGAGACGGAGTGGCTCATGCCGCAGACAGCTCAGCCGGAGACGACGCGCACGACTGAGGCGACGGACTCACGGGTCGTCGAGTACTGCTCCGAACTCATACGCCTCGACACCACGGTCGGCTTACGGCCGGAGAGAGCCGCGGCCGAGTACGTCGCCGCCCGCCTGTCCGAGGCGGGGCTGACGCCCCGGCTGCTGGAGGGAGCCCGCGGCCGGACCAACGTGGTCGCCAGGATGGCGGGCCGGGAGCAGGACCTGCCACCGCTCCTCCTGCACTGCCACCTGGACGTGGTTCCGGCAGACCCCGCCGGATGGAGCGTCCACCCGTTCTCCGGGGAGGTCGCCGGGGGATACGTGTGGGGCCGGGGCGCGGTCGACATGAAGGACATGGTGGCCATGACGCTGGACGTGGTGGCCACGTTCGCGGAGTCCGGGCGCGGGCCGCGCCGCGATGTGGTCCTGGCCTTCGTGGCCGACGAGGAACAGGGCGGCAACCTGGGCGCCCAGTGGCTGGTCGAGCGCCACCCGGACCTCTTCGCGGACTGCGAGGTGGCGATCGGGGAGGTCGGCGGGTTCAGCGTCCAGTCGCCGCAGGGATCCCTGTACCTGCTGGAGACGGCCCAGAAGGGCGCGTTCACCCTGGAGCTGACCGCCCGTGGGCTGGCCGGCCACGGCTCCATGCTCAACGACCGCAACGCGCTACAGGCGTTGAGCCGCACGGTCGCCGCCATCGCCGACCACCCGTTCCCGCTCCAGCTCACCGCCACCACCCGCACGTTCCTGGAGCAGGTCGGGGACGCCTTCGGCATCGAGGACGCGACCCGCGACCCGGACCGGGCGCTGGCGGTCCTGGGCGAGGTGGGCCGCATCGTCGGAGCGACCCTCCGGCACACCGCCACGCCCGTGAACATCCACGGCGGCGACGCCCCCAACGTCGTCCCGCCCGTCGCCCGCGCCCAGGTCGACTGCCGGGCCGTGCCCGGCCACGAGGAGGACTTCCTGGCCGAGCTGGGCCGCCTCATCCCGCCCGAGGTCTCCTGGACGACCATCCCTCGCGGCTCCGGCCACGAAAACGTCCCCGACACCACGCTGACCCGGGCTGTCGAAGCCGCGCTGCTCGCGGAGGACCCCACCGCGAAGGTTCTCCCCTTCTGCATGTCCGCCGCCACCGACGCCCGCCACTTCTCCCGCCTGGGCCTCGCCTGTTACGGCTTCGTCCCCCTCCGCCTGCCCGCGGACAACGACTTCGCCGCGATGTTCCACGGCACCGACGAACGTGTCGCCGTCGAGTCCCTCGTCTTCGGCACGCGGGTACTGGACCGCTTCCTGAGCACGTACTGACCCACCGCGCCCCCGCCGCGGTGCCGGGCGGGGGCGGTTGGATCCTCCGCCCGGCCATGGCCTATGTTGCACGAGCGAAGCACGGGGGAGGCGGTGGACCGGTATGGCACGGGACTACGACAGCCAGCTGCTGGAGTCGGTGGCGGTGCGTCGGCGCCGGATGCGGGACGCGCTGCTGTTCGGGGCGCAGCGGGCCCGGCGCACGGCCGACGAGCGGCTGGGCAAGGTGTTCGCCGGGATCGCGATCGCGGCGGTGCTGTGCGCGGGCTGTGTGGGCTGGTCGTTCCTCCAGCACACACTGGCCCAGCAGAAGGCGGAGGAGGAGAAGCAACGGCAGCGCCTGGAGCAGCCGTACGGGTCGTCGGGCCCGTCGGGCTCTCCCACGAAGCTGATAGGTTCCCGCGAGTGGTGAGCACAGCAACGACGTCACGGGCCCGACTCAGCCGGGTGACCCTGGTCGGAGAGCGGCGCCGAGCCGACCTGGTGCTGCCCTCGGACACTCCGATCGGGCAACTGCTGCCGGACATCCTGCGGTTGCTGGACGACCGGGCCGCATCGCGTCCCATGACCCGTCAACTGGTGACCGTCGACGGTTCCGCACTGCCGCACGAGACGACGCTCGAGTCGGCGGAGATCGCCGACGGCGCCGTACTCCGGCTGGTACGGACGCACTCCGCGCCGCCCGCGCCCGTGGTGCACGACGTCACCGACCAGGTCGCGGACGACCTCGACGTCCAGGCGTGGCGGTGGCGCCCGGCCGCACGGCGGGCCGCCGCGGGCGCGGCGTCCGTCGTGCTCGCGACGGCCGCCGCGCTGCTCGCCCGCCGGGAGTCCGACCTCGGCACGCTGGCAGGCTGGCTGGCCGCGGCCATGCTCTGCCTGCTGGCGGCGGGCGCACTCGTCGCCCGGGTCGGAAAGGGCAACCGGGGCCTGGCGACGGCCCTGCTGCTCATGTCGGGCACGCTCGGCACGCTCGCGGCGTGGACGGCCGCCGACGCGTACGCGTGGTCCGCCATGCTGCGGCTCGCCGCGCTGGCGGGGGCGTTGACGGTGACGCTGGCGGCACTCGGCTTCTTCTCGCCGCTCGGCCGCGGCGGGCTGGTCGGAGCCGCCGCCACGGCTGTGGTCGCGGCCGGCTGGGAGGCGGCCGCGGCGGTCCAGGACGACCTGACCCGACTGGGCGCCGTGACGGCCGTGTGCTCGGTGATCCTGCTCGGTCTGCTGCCCCGGCTCGCGCTGACGGCATCCGGGCTGACCGCGCTCGACGACCGCCGCTCGGGCGGGGCCTCCGTGAGCCGTCACCAGGTGCGCAACGCCCTCGCGGCCACGCACCGGGGGCTCGCGCTCGCGACGGTGGTCACGGCGGCCTCCGCCGCGGCAGCCGGCTGGCTGCTCACCCTGGGCGGCCGGCCCTCCGTCTGGAGCGTGCTGCTGGCGTCGGTCGTCGCGCTGGTCCTGCTGTCGAGGGCCCGGGCGTTCCCGCTGGCGGCGGAGGTCGTGGCGCTGGTCGCGGCCGGGGGCCTCATCTTCGTACGGCTGGTGGCGGTGTGGCTGGACCACGCAGGGGGCGCCGCGCCACTCGCCGCACTGTGCGCCGCGGCGGTGCTTCCCCTGCTCGTCCTGGCTGTTCAGCCACCGGAACACGTACGCGTCCGGCTGAGGAGGGCGGGCGACCTGGCCGAGTCGACCGGCATGGTGAGTCTGTTCCCCCTCGCGGTGGGCGTGTTCGGCGTGTACGGGCAACTGCTGGCCCGGTTCTGAACCGGCGCATGTGGCGGAGTAGAAGGGCAACGGGGCGGGAGCGGACATGTCGAGCGGAGACAACTGGCAGAGCGATGTGCTGCGGGACCTGAAGGGCGGCGGCCGCACGCCCCCCGACGGGCCGGACGCGGCCTCCGGCGGGACGGGCTCGGCTTCCGGCCGGTCGGGTGCGGCAGCCGGCGAGCCCGGAGGGGCTCCGGGCAGGCCCGGCACCGGCTCGGGTGAGCCCGGAGCGGCCTCCGGCGGGACGGCCCGTACCGGTCCAGGCGGGTCGGGCACGGCCTCCGCGCCGGGTGCGCAGTCGCCGCAGGCCCAGGGCCCGGCTCTCGCGGAGCCGCAGGCTCAGGGCCCGGACACCGTGCCGCCTCAGGCTCACGCGCCCGCCACGGCCGAGGCCGCCGGACCCGCCGGGACGGGAGCCCCGCAGGCGGCGACCGCCTCGGCCTCCGTCCCGCCCATGGCGGGTCACGGTGCCGGAGGCCCACAGCCGCGCCGTACCCCCGACTCCCGGCCCGTGCTCGACGGGCAGCTCGCCGGCACCGTCCGCAAGCCGCAGCGCGGAGAGTCCGCGGCGGCCCGGGCGGTACGCGCCGTGCGGCGCGTCGTCTCCTCCTCGGCCGCGCGGGAGGTCGAGGAAGCGACCCGTACCGCAGAAACGCTTCAGCAGCCGGTCACCACCGGGCGGCAGATCGCGGTCACCTCGATCCGGGGCGGCGCCGGGAAGTCGACGGTCGCCGCGCTGCTCGGCACGACGTACGCCCACTACCGCCAGGACCCCGTCCTGTTCGTGGAGGCCGATCCGGCGCTCGGTTCGCTGCCGCTGCGGCTGGGGGCCGAGCAACTGCGCTGGACGACCGCCGACATCGCGGACATCGTCCAGCCGCAGATGTCCCTGCTGGACGTGACCGGCTATCTGACCCAGCTCCCCGGCAACGCCTGGCTGCTGCCCGGCAGCCAGGGCCAGATCGGCGCGATGCTGGACAGCGCGACGTACGGCCGGGTGATGGTCGCGCTGCGCCGCTACTTCGGTGTGACGGTCGTCGACTGCGAGACGCTCCCAGCCGAGGTGGCCCGCGTCGCCGTCTCCGCCTCCCAGGCCCGTGTCCTGACCGCCCCGGCCTCCCTGGAGGGCGTCACCAGCACGTACGCCGTCCTCCAGTGGATGCGGGGGCTGCCCGAACATGTGATCGCCGGTACCGTCGTCGTGCTCACCGGCCTGACGCCGCACCCGCGCATCGGCCTCGACGAGGCCGGCCGGCGGCTGGCGTCGACCGGGGCGACCGTGCACGTCCTCCCGTACGACCGGCATCTCGCCGCCGGAGGCCCGATCCGCACCGACCTGCTGGCCGAGCCGACCCGGCAGGCCGTCACCCGTCTCGCAGCCGACGTCCTCCAGATGTCCCTGCGGCGCCACTGAGCCGCCATGGAAGCCCACCTGAGCCAGAGCAGCCGATGAGCACCCGATTGATCCACCGCCCGGCCCGGACCACCCGTCCGCCCGCCGCCTCGGAGTCCCGTGTCATCGAGGCTCCGCCGAACCTGCCCGAAGGCAAGGCCGGGAACGTCGCGATGTCGCTGCTGCCGGTCGCCGGCGTCATGTCGTCCGTCGTGATGATGACGGTCGTACGGAACAGCCGGTTCGCCGCGCTCGGCGCGATCATCCTGGTCGTCACCGTCCTCGGATCGCTCGTGCTGGTCTTCTCCCAGCGCGGCAAGGCCCAGCGCACCCGCCGCACCCAGCGCGAGGCGTACCTCGCCTACCTGGAGGACCTGCGCGAGGAACTGGCCGCGGACGAGCGGGAACGGCGGGAACGCGCGGACGTGCTCAACCCGCCGCCGCACGCGCTGTACGACGTCGTCCGCGACCCCGCCCGCCTGTGGGAGCGGCGCCGCTCCGACAGCGACTTCCTGCGGGTCCGGGTGGGGACGGGGGAGATGCCCGTACGCGATCTGAGGATCGCCGAGCCGGGCTCCTCGGTCCTCACTCCGCCCGACCGGTTCATGCTCAACGAGGCGTCCGCGCTGACGGCCCGCTTCCGCACCGGCCACGAACTGCCGCTTACCGTCCCCCTCGACCGGGTCGGGGACATCAGCGTCGTCGGGCCGCGCGAGGACTGCCTGCGCGTCGCCCGCGCCCTGCTCGTACAGACGGCGGCATTCCACGCGCCCGACGACGTGGCCGTCGCCGTCGCCGCCCCCGGGGAGCGCCTCGCCGTCTGGGAGTGGGCCAAGTGGCTGCCGCACCTGCTGGACACCGAGCAGTTCGACGGGCCCGTCGCCGCCCGCCGCATCGCTCCGTCCCTGCCCCGGCTGGCCCGGCAGCTCGGCCCCGAGCTGCGGCGCCGCGCCTCGTACGCGGCGGAGGTGCGGCGCGGCCTGTCCGGCAAGGACGCCCTGACGACGACGTCCCGGCTGCTCGTCGTCGCGGACGGCCACGGTGAGGACGCCGTCGAACTGCCGCTGCCGGACGAGGCCGTCGGCCTGCGCGACATGGGCGTCACCGTCCTCCACCTCGTCGAACAGCGCATCCAGGAGCCGGGTCATGTCGGGGTGCGCATCACCGTGGACGGTGAGCGGGTCGTCATCGAGGACCTGCGCGAGGAGGAGCCGATCAGCGCGCACGGCACCGTGGACGAGGTGGACGTGCCCTTCGCGGAGGGCCTGGCCCGGATGCTCGCCCCGCTGCGCCTGTCCGCCGAGTCACTGGTGGACGCGCCGCTGTCCGGGCCCGTCGGCTTCGCCGACCTGCTCGGCATCGACGACATGGGCAGTCTCGACCTGGACCGGCTGTGGGCGCCCCGCGGCGAGCGCTCCTTCCTGCGCGTGCCCATCGGGGTCAACGACTCCCGCGAGCCGGTGCTGCTCGACCTGAAGGAGTCCTCCGAGCTGGGCATGGGCCCGCACGGGCTGTGCGTCGGCGCCACCGGATCCGGCAAGTCGGAGCTGCTGCGCACCCTCGTCCTGGCCCTGGTCGCCACCCACCCGCCGGAGGACCTGGCGCTCGTCCTGGTCGACTACAAGGGCGGCGCGACCTTCGCCCCGTTCGCGGACCTGCCGCACGTCGCCGGGGTCATCACCAACCTGGAGAACCAGGCGGGCCTCGTCGAACGGGTGCACGCCTCCCTCGCCGGCGAGGTCAAGCGCCGCCAGCAGGTCCTCAAGGACGCCGGGAACGTCGCCGACATCGGAGACTACGCGGCCCTGCGGGCCGACGGGCGGCCCGACCTGGAGCCCCTTCCGCACCTGTTCGTGGTCATCGACGAGTTCGGCGAACTCCTCACCGCCAAACCGGACTTCATCGACCTGTTCCTGTCCGTCGGCCGCATCGGCCGGTCCATCGGCGTGCACCTGCTGCTGTCCAGCCAGCGCATCGAGGGCGGCAAGCTGCGCGGGCTGGACACCTACCTCTCGTACCGGCTGGGGCTGCGCACCTTCTCCGCCGACGAGTCCCGCACGGTCCTGGACACCCAGGACGCCTTCCACCTGCCGCCGCTGCCCGGCTTCGGCTACCTCAAGGTCGACACCAGCCACTACGAACGCTTCAAGGCCGGATACGTCTCGGGCGCCTACCGCGGACCCGTGCGGCGCCCCGAGGAGGAGGACACCGGCCCGCTGGTCCTCCCCTACCCGGCCTTCAACGGCCCGGCGGAGCACGGGAACGTCGGAGGCGGGGAGGAACCCGCCGCACGGCGCCGCGAGTCCGGCCCCACCGAGATGGGCGTCATGGTCGAGCAGCTGGAGCGGGCGCCCGTCGCCCCCGTACGCCGCATCTGGCTGCCGCCGCTGCCGCCCGCGCTTCCGCTCGACCGGGTCGCCGGGCCGCTGGACATCGGTCCGCGTGGCATGCAGCTGCGAAGGCGCCGCGGCCCGCTCCGGGTGCCGCTCGGGCTGCTCGACGACCCGACGAAGCAGTGGCAGGGCGAGTGGTTCCTCGACCTGACCGTCGCGGGCGGCCACGCGGCGGTCATCGGCGGGCCGCAGTCCGGCAAGACGACCCTGCTGCGCACCCTGGTCCTGTCCCTCGCCCTGACCCACACGCCCCAGGAGGTCGGCGTGTACGCCCTGGACCTGGTGGGCGGCGGCCTCCAGGCGCTGTCCGGGCTGCCGCACGTCGGCGGGGTCGCCACCCGCGCCGACCGGGAGCGCGCGGCCCGGACGGTCGAGGAGGTGCGGGCCATGCTGGCCCTGCGCGAGGAGCTGTTCCGTACGCACGGCATCGACTCCGTCGAGCAGCTGCGCACCCTGCACGCGACCGGGCGCCTCCCCGAGCTGGCGTCCGCCGAGATCGTGCTCGTCGTCGACGGCTTCGGGGCGCTGCGCGACGACTTCGAGGAGCTGGACGACGCCGTCTCCGACCTCCTCAAGCGGGGCGGCGGCTACGGCATCCACGTGGTGGCGGGCATGCTGCGCTGGAACGACGTCCGCATCGCCGTCCAGTCGAACTTCGGCACCCGCGTCGAGCTGCGGCTCAACGACCCGGGCGAGTCGAGCATCGACCGCAAGCTCGCGGAGACCCTGTCGCCCGACGAGCCCGGGCGGGTCCTCACGGACGGCAAGCTCTTCGCGCAGGCCGCCCTTCCCCGTACGGACGGGCTCTCCGACGCCGCCGAGCTGGGCGCGGTCCTGGAAGGCGCCGCCGGTACGATCCGGGCCACCTGGAGCGGCGACGTCGCCCAGCCCGTGCGGGTCCTGCCGCACGTCCTGGAGCCGGGGCTGCTGCCCGGTCCCGCCGCGGAACCCCGGCGCGTGCCGATCGGCCTGGACCAGACGGACCTCGCGCCGGTGCTGCTCGACCTCTTCGCCCACGACCAGCACCTGCTGGTGATGGGCGACAGCGAGTGCGGCAAGACGAACCTGCTGAAGACGGTCGCGACGGGCCTGATCGACCGGTACGGCGAGGACGACCTGGTCTTCGCCGTCATGGATCCGCGCCGGGGCCTGCGCGGCGTGATCCCGGAGGAGTTCCTGGGCGGCTACGCCTACAACGCCAAACTGTGCGCGGGTCTTTCGGCTGGGATCGCCACCGAACTGGAGAAGCGGCTGCCCGATGAGGACGCGTCCCTGGAGGACCTGGAGCCCGGCAGCTGGGGCAGCGGCCCGCGCATCGTGGTCCTCGTGGACGACTACGACGTGCTCACCACCGCCGGGCAGGCACCGCTCTCCCCGTTCCTCCCGTACATCCCGTCCGCCGTCGACATCGGCCTGCACTTCGTCCTGACCCGCCGTGTCGCGGGCGCGTCGCGCGGCATGTACGAGCCGCTGGTCCTCGGCCTGCGCGAGTCCGGCGCCTCGGCACTGATCATGTCGGGAGACCGCGGCGAGGGCCAGCTCAGTCCGGGCGTGTACGCCGCCCAGCAGCCCCCGGGCCGAGGCGTCCTGGTCCGCCGGGGCCGGCCCAACCGCCTGATCCAGACGGCCTACGGCTCCGCCTGACGGCCGCGCGTCCGGAACGACGAGGAGCAAGGGACCTGAGGACCACATGACCAAGGACGTTGTCGCGCTGACCCGCCGGATGCCCGACCCGGCGGCCGTGCTCGCGGGGCTGCTCGCCGGTGGCCCCGACAAGCTGGCGGGCCTGACGGGCGAGGGCGCCGTGGTGCAGTTGTGCGACGAGACGGGCCGACCGCTCGTCTCGGTCGAGGCGCCCCTGCTCGTCCAGGTCGAGGGGGAGGCCGAGCGGCTGCTGGGAGCCGTGCCGCCGCCGGTGCCGTTCTGGTGGACCGAGGCCCGCGCCACCACGGGCGTCCCGGACGCCGAGCGGCTCGCCGGGACCTTCGCGGCCCGGCTCGTCGGCCTCGCCGGAGGCTCCGCGTGGCCCCCGGAGGCCGCCCGGTCGCTGGGCGTCGTCCGGACCGAGGGGGTGGGCGTGGCACCCGAACCGGCCGCCGCGCAGCCCGCCGTCGACGTCCTCACCGACAAGGTGGCGGTCGTCATCCAGGACCGTCCGGTGGTCGCCATGACGGCCTGGCTGGCGGACGCGTTCCGTGCCGCCGCCGAGGCCGGGCTGGGCCTCCAGATCGTCAGCCCGCCGGGTGCCACGCTCACCCCCGCCGTACGCGACACCCTGGGCGGCTGGCCGTCGCGGTGGGTCGTGCGGGACGAACGGGACGGCTACTACGACGGCAGGACCGGAGCCGTACTGCGCTGGCAGGAGGGCATGTTCGCGCCGGTCGGGCCGGCCGCGGACGCTGCGGCCGGGCAGGCGGAACCTCCGGTGGCCGCCGCCTACCGGGAGGCCGTGGCGACGGGGGAGCGGCAGCTCGCCCTCACGTTCCGCGCGGTGCACCCCGCCGACGAGCGCCTGGTGCTGGGCGGCGGCCTGGAGGCGGTCTGGCGGGAACTGACGGGGGAGCCCCCGTCCGGCTGGGGGACCGCGGAGCCCGCCAACCTGCCGTGGTCGCCGCGCCGTCTGACCGACGTCGCCCATGAACGGGCGCCCAGCCCCACCTGGTTCGTGGTGGTCGGCGGCCCGGACCGGCCGGGACTGGCCACGGTGCGGATACGCCGTACGGAGGCGGGGGTCGAGGAGGAGGTCACCCTGGCCTTCGGCTACGGCGCCGAGGAGGCGCCGCCGGTGGACGCACTGCCGCGCGCCGCCGAGGTCCTCGCGACCCGCCACCGCCTCCAGTCCATGCTCGTGCAGATCCGCAGAGCCCGCCGCGACCTGGCTGTACCGCCCCGCTTCGAAGGGCCGGGTGTGCCCGTGGCGTTCGTGCTCGGCGCCGAGGAGGTGCGGGCCATGCCGGACGACCGTGCGCGCCGCACGCCGCTGCCGCGGGCTCCGGCCGAGCTGGGTCCCAAGACCCGCCCGGCGCTGTACTACCCGCTGCCCGGCGATCCTTCCGACCTGTCGGGTTGGCAGGACTTCGAGCTGCTGATGAGGCATCTGAAGGGCGCGTGAGCCGGTGAGTCCGTGTCATACCTTCGTCACAGTGACCTGGTTACGGATTGCAAATGAGGTGCCCGAGTTGATACAGATGGGCGAGTATCCGAACAGCAGAGCGGCAGGGGGAAGCCGATGAAGTTCGACATGGGATCCGGGGTCCTGACGACCCTGATGCAGCAGTCGAACCTGTCCACCAACGATCTGGGACTGCTGATCCGCCAGCTCATCCAGGCGGCGGCACCGCTGGAGGGCAAGTTCAACGGCGCGGGCAAGGCGTCGTTCGACCTGTTCAAGTCGCGTTCGGACGAGATCACGGCGGAGCTGAACGCCTCGCTCCGGGCGATCCTGGGCGGTCAGTCCGGGATGGAGTCGGCGTTCGGCTCGGGTGAGCAGGAGCAGGGCGAGAACGCCCGGACGCAGATGTCGGCGGCGAACTTCGACGCGGCCCGCTTCTCGGGCCGCCGCTGACGGCCGTATCGCAGACGTACCGATTCGTACCCCAGGGGGAGTGGACCTCGATGGCATCCGGCAATGACCGCCGCTCGTACGACATCTCGGCATCGGGTGAGGCACAGACCAACATCCAGGCGGTGATCGCCAATCTGGAGCGGGTGATCGCCGCGCGTGACGCGCAGGTGAAGGCCGCGATGAAGGACTTCCAGGCCGACGGTGTGGCGGACGAGTACCACGGCAAGGAACTGCGCTGGAACAACGCGTCGCAGGAGGTCAAGAACATCGTCCAGCTGCTGAAGACGACGCTGGAGAAGAACGACGCGACGGCGCAGCAGACGCTGGCGCGGGCCAGGGCGGCGGTCGAGAACATCGGCTGACGGCCGTCGGCAGGAGGTTTTCGTTTCGCGTACGGGGGTGCGTCCATGACGTGGTGGGACATCAAGCCGCAGGGAGTACAGGGCCAGTTGCAGCTCACCGGCACGAAGGCCGGTGAGCTGGAGAAGGCGCTGAAGGCGATGCTCAAGGACATACAGGCGGCGGCGGAGGCCGCGGGGACGGCGGTGCCGGGGTCGGCGGCCACCACCCGGCTCCAGGGCCCCCCGTCGTCGTCGGACGACCTGGTACGCAAGGCCCAGGGCCCGGTGGCCGCGGCGCTCGGGGAGTACGTGCAGAAGCGCGGCAAGGAGTTCAGCTCGATGGCCGAGCGGACCCAGGCCGCCGTCCTGGGCGCGGCCAAGGCGACGAACGCGTATCTCGAGGGTGATCTGAAGGCGGCCAAGGAGGCCCAGGACGCGGCCCGTTCGGTGCGGCTGGACCTGCTGAAGGACGCCGGGGGGAAGAAGTGAGCGACAACACGCCGGTCATCCCCGGCGAGGTGCCGGTCTTCACCGGCAACGAGGAGGTGCTCGACGAGAAGGTCAAGGCCCTCAGCGGCCATGGCGTGAAGGTGGCCACAGCGGCATCGGACATCCACACCACGTTCGGCGGGCTGCGGGCCTTCTACCAGGCGCCCGAGGCCGAGCAGCTGTTCGCCACGACCAAGCCGGTCACGGACAAGGCCAACCAGCTCAGCTCCGACATGTGTGTGATCGCCGGAGCGCTCGGCACCTACGCGAACACCATCCGCCCCCTGGTCAAGCGCCTGGACGAACTGCGGTCCGAGGCCGTGGACTTCCGGACGAAGATCGCCGACGACGACAAGTGGCGCGAGGACGGCGACCTGGTCGACGAGAACAACGACCGGCGCAACGCGATCGCCGAGGTCTGGACCCAGTTCCAGGAGGCGGAACGTTCCTGCCACGCCAAGATCGTCGGCCTGGTCGACGGCAAGGCGCTGAAGGTCAACGACGGCTCCAACGCCGAGGGCATGTACGGCTACGACGCCGATTTCCTCAAGCAGGCCGAGAGCCTGCCCTGGGGCGACGCGGTCGAGGAGTCGATCCCCTGGTACCACGTGCACGAACACGCCTGGGAGTTCACCAAGGGCGTCTTCGTCGACGGCGTGTGGGGCACGATCAGGGGCCTGGGCACGCTGGTCGGTGTCGACGGCTGGGACGCGGCGGGCCAGGCGTGGACCGGCCTGGGCAAACTCCTGACGGGCGTGGCGATCACCGCGATCCCCGGGGTCGGCGCGGCGTACTGGTCCCTCCCCGACGACAAGCTCCCGTCCTGGCTGCGTGACTCGCGCACCGCGGTGAAGGAGACCGGCAAGGCGCTCGTGGCCTGGGACAAGTGGGGCTCCAACCCCTCCCGCGCCGCCGGTGAGGTCACCTTCAACGTCCTGACCACGGTCTTCACCGGCGGCGCCGGCGGCGCGGTCGCGGGCACCGGCAAGGCGGGCGCCGCGGCCAAGGCCCTGTCCCTGGCGAACAAGGCCGGCAAGGCCGTCGACCCGATGACGTACGTCTTCAAAGGCGTCGGCGGGAGCGTCACGAAGATCGGCGACATCATGACCGGCCTCAAGGGCAAGGGAACCTTCGAGACCCCGGACATCAACCTCGACGGCGCCATCGCCCTCCCCGACGGCGCGAAGATGCTGCCCGACGGAACGATCCACCTCCCCCCGGGCACCCTCGTCCCGGAAGGCGCGCTCGCACTCCCCAACGACACGATCAAGCTTCCTGAGAACACGGTCACCTTCCCCCCGGGCACGGTCAAACTCTTCGGAGACGGCCCCGCCCGGTACATGGACCCCACGGGCAACCTCTACGACGGCGACGGCATTCTCGTCCAGAAGGTCGAAGACGCCCCCGAGGGCGACACCCCCACCACCGACGCAACCACCCCGCGGCCCAACACCCCCGCGACGGCGAGGATCCCGGAACGCGAACTGGCGGGAGTCGGCGCCCGCAACACCGAGAACGCCATCAACCTGGGCTCGGACCTGTCCGACCCCCTCCGCCACTCAGACACCACCCCCACACCCCGCCACCCAGACACCACCCCAGGCGGCACAGCCCCCAACCACATGCCCGAAGGCCGCGCGCCCAACGGCATGCCCTCCAACGACCTGAACACCTCCCGAGGCGGCCAGGGCGACACCCCACCGCCGAACACCCCCCACACCGACGGCCCGACAACAGGCGGCCGCCCAGACAACCCGGTCGGCACGGGACACACCGACAGCCCCAGCACCTCAGGCCACCCCGACGGCCCGTCCACAGGCGCCACCCACCCGAACACACCAGGCACCGGCAGCCTCGACAACCTCGGCTCGGGCGCGGACGACGCCGCCCGCGCAGCTGACGACGCCGCCAACCAGCCTCCGGGCACAGGTGCATCGAATGATGCGGCTACGGGTGGATCTGCCACCCCGCGCAATCCGGTGGACCGCCCCAGCTTCATGCTGGACGGCGACAACCCCTATGGCCCTCCCGGGCGCCTCACCGACCGGCAGATCCAAGAGATCCAGGTCTACCGGGCCAACGAGGAACCTGGATATTTCGAGGACTATTACAAGAGCAATGGAAACCGGAAGAATCTCGACTTCAAAGACGAGAGTGGTACCACGCCGCCGCAGCTCACCAGGATGGACGAAAATTCACCCTGGATTCGGGCAAAGGATGCTCCCGAGCCTCCCAAGCCCCATTACCTCGATCCGAAGCTCATTCATAGGGGCGCGGATACGGTGTCGGATGCATCGCGCTTGAAGAGGTTGAAGGCGGCGACCCTGGACCGCTTCTTCGCGATCGAGTGGGACAAGCTCGCCGAAGGGCTCAAGAAGGACGCGGAATCCAGCCATAAGATCCATGGGACGGATGAAACGCGCGGCTTGTGGTCGGAAAGCCGCGGCGTGTACAAGGAATCCCACACGCAGATGGTCAAGGAGACGGAGCGCTACGGCGAGTTCGTGGCGGAGCACCACTACATCGCGGAGAATCATGCTGGGTCCGTGAAGCAGACCCTTCATGGACCGAAGAACGGTAATGATCAATTTGATCAGGTGTGGCGTCGGCCGGATGGTAAGTATGTCGTCGTCGAGGCCAAGAGTAGTATTGATACGAGACTCGGAGGTCGCAATCTTCCCAACGGGCGCAGGGTTTCTCAGGGCTCCCAGGAATATATCCTAGATATCATCCGAGAGATGGAAGATCGAGGTAAGACGATCAAGAGCGAGAAGGAACTGGCCCGCGCGTTGATGGCCGCTCTGAAGAAGGGTGAGCTGGAGTATGTGGTTGTCAAGGGTGACCGCAACGCGACCGCGTACAATGGCTACCACTATCAGCGCTTCGACATCACCAAGAGGACTCTGCCGTGACCACTATCGTGACTCGTCATTTCACACCTGGGGCCGTGGAAGAGGAATGGGCTGAATACCTCGGGGGCAATCTGGCCCAGGACATCGACGAGCTTGAGGAGTACCCGCACTCCTTCCCCATGGTCTTCAACGGCGCGCTCCTGCACCTCGGTGCTCGCTGCACCGTCGACCCGCGTGCGGCGAAGCTCGAGACCTGGGAAGCCGTGGTCAACACGCTCCAGCTGGGGTCGGCCATGTTCGCCGGCGTGTGCGCGGACGAGGGAACCGTGGAGTGTCGCATCAACCGCGAGATGCGCACGCTCCCGGCCACCGGCCCGGCGAGCTACGCCGATCTCGGTACCTGGCTGACGACGTTCTGGCTCGCCGTGGTGTGCCGCGACCAGAAGCGGATGACCGAGCTGGCGCAGGTTCCGCTGGATCGCATCGCGGCCGACGGGTACGACGAGTACGTGCGGCACTGGGTGGACACCCTCCAGACCTACTGGCTCCAGGGGCACGGCCTGGTGGAGAAGCTCACTCTCGCCGTCGAGACGTCACACCCGGACATCGCGACCATGACCCCCCGCGCCCTGCTCCAGGCCGTTCTCGCCCCTCCGATCAACCTCTTCTATCTGTTCGTCACCAACAATCCGTCCGGCTTCAACGAGTTCCTTGTCCAGGCACTGGAGCTCCACAAGGCCTACTGGACCGCTGACGAGAAGCGGGCAGAGAAGCCCGACGGGCATCTTGCCCTGGCCCCGCTTGCGTTGGCCTGCCTCGCTTACGACGGTGGCATGCCGATCGAGGTCGAATCCGGATACCTGCCGCACCACCTGCTCACCCGCGGCTGGTTGGGCGAGTTCCCCACGTGACGCTGGGGATTACCCAGGAGGGGAAGCTGTGATCACCAGTACTCCTGTAGCCCGTTGGACGTGGGGGCGCTTCGGTGAGGCTGGCGATCAGGTCGTCGGGGGTCTCCGAGGCCTGCTGGCCGCGCATGTTGTTCTGTGGGGCCATGGGCTTGTTGCCGGCCTGGCGCTTCTCTCCGTGACCATCAACGAAGCGGGCAAATCAAACGACCACCTGTTCGTCGGCGAGTTTGAGTTCGACGCGGCCTCGCCTGCATCCGCTGAACAATTCGCTGAGAGGATCCGCAGGGAGCTGCGCCCCGGAGAGATGGGATCTGTGTTTGCTGATGCCAGAAGTGACGGACTTGTGGCTGGCCCGGGCGGCATTCTGTCCGAGCGAAGGCTGTTTCGCCTCGGCTCATCGACTGTGGCCGACTATGTCGGTGTGGATCTCGTGACATTCTCCGATGTCTGGATGCCGGTACGACCTGAAAGGAAACCCGCAGCCTGATATTTATGCAGCGAATACTCCGCGGCTCGCTGCTACGCTCGGTGATCTTTCTGAGGCTCTTGGTACGGAGATTGACCCGGATGACCCCAGCTACTTCGGGAAGCCGACCGACACGGGAATCGAGAATTACTTCGACAGTGATCGTCGGGCCTCTGACGTATGGGCGACCTTCGAGATCCCCCGCCGCTACAGCGAGTTCAGGCACGCCCCGGGCTTCGGCGACATCGGATTCAAGCGCTCTGCGATGGGGCCGGTCGAGTATGTTGCCGTGCTGGACGAACTGGGTACACTCGGCTACCTCTGGGCATCCGATACCGAAAATGCCGCGAGTTTCGAGCCCTGTGATGTGGATGATGATAATAGATATGCGGCCGCGCGCTGGTGGCTGGAACGTATCCGTCTGGCGCATGATCGGGGCTTGACGCCCTCACAGGCTCTTTCAGAACTGGCGTCGGCATCGGAGGATGATGTCGTGAGTGTGCTCGGCTTGTCGGAATTGGGGAAGGTTTCGGGCTCAGAACGACAAGATCAGTAGCTGATCCGGACGGCTCGGAATGGGTTCGTGAGGCGTATCTCGACGTCCTCAGATTTACGGCTATGTAGGGCGTTGAAGCGAAGGACGACCTGAGGGACTTCTTCGTACTGACGCTGAGGTTGAAAGGGTGGGGTGACAGGCTATGGAGGCTCCAGACCGAGTCCGGTCTCGGCTATGAAGCCGTTGAGGGTCTGCGGTCGGCTTTGGATGGCGCGTAGGCGGTTCTTCACGAGCGGGGTGAGGTCGTCGATCGTGCGGGGTGCGAGGTTGGCCAGGGACTTCTTCAGGTGGGCCCATACGCCTTCGACGGGGTTGAGGTCGGGTGCGTAGGGCGGGAGCTTGACGATGGTGAGCCAGTCGCTGTTGCGGTTGCAGAACTCCCGTAAGCGCTTGGCGTGGTGGGTGCTGGCGGCGTCCCACACCACGATCAGCGGGGCACCGCCGAGCCGCCGGCGGGCGGAGGTGATCAGGTCCGCGAACTCACGGGCCCGGAAGCCCTTCTTCTCGCCGGTACGGCCCTGGTACGTCGGCGTCCGGTAGATCAGACGGGTCTCGTGGCCCGGTCTGACGCAGACCAACCCGGCCATCAAGACCCGGCCCGATCCCTTCCCGGTCACCCTGACCAGCGGCGTCCGGCCCCGCCGTGACCAGGTCCGGCCCTTCCCGACGACAAGCTCCCGTCCTGGCTGCGTGACTCGCGCACCGCGGTGAAGGAGACCGGCAAGGCGCTCGTGGCCTGGGACAAGTGGGGCTCCAACCCCTCCCGCGCCGCCGGTGAGGTCACCTTCAACGTCCTGACCACGGTCTTCACCGGCGGCGCCGGCGGCGCGGTCGCGGGCACCGGCAAGGCGGGCGCCGCGGCCAAGGCCCTGTCCCTGGCGAACAAGGCCGGCAAGGCCGTCGACCCGATGACGTACGTCTTCAAAGGCGTCGGCGGGAGCGTCACGAAGATCGGCGACATCATGACCGGCCTCAAGGGCAAGGGAACCTTCGAGACCCCGGACATCAACCTCGACGGCGCCATCGCCCTCCCCGACGGCGCGAAGATGCTGCCCGACGGAACGATCCACCTCCCCCCGGGCACCCTCGTCCCGGAAGGCGCGCTCGCACTCCCCAACGACACGATCAAGCTTCCCGAGAACACGGTCACCCTCCCCCCACGGGCACGGTCAAACTCTTCGGAGACGGCCCCGCCCGGTACATGGACCCCACGGGCAACCTCTACGACGGCGACGGCGTCCTCGTCCAGAAGGTCCGATTCCTCGGCTGCGGGCGACAACGGCGGGCATAGCGATCCCACCTCGACTGGTGGCCACACGGCATCCGGTTCGGACGGCGGCGCCGACTCCGGCGGCGGCCACTCGGGCACAGGCACGTCGGGCAGCAACCACTCCGGTGAGACGCAGGTCGTTCCCCACCAGGACGGTCCCGGGAATGGGCCGTCCGGCGGCCACGACCTCCCGGGTTCGTCCGACGCTGGCTCCGGAAACGGGGGAGGCCCGAGCGGAGACGGCCCTGGCGGAGACGGCCCTGGAACACCTGGTGAGCATCCGGTGGTACTGCACGGTGATCACGTGGCGCAGCAGCCAACCGGCAAAATGGCATCCGAGTCGGAGGACGCAGTCACTGCGGCGCTGACGGAGTCGAAGGTGGCTCCTGTTGACCAGCAGCGCATGCTGACCCAGTTGCGGAAGTCGGAGTACGGGGCGGCCGTCGCCGACTACATCGCCAGTGGACGTTTCGCTCATATGCCGGGGTACATCGACTTGATTTCCCAAGTGAAGCAGCGCGACATGATGCCGGCCGTCCATCAAGCACTCGAGCATGCGGCAGAACTGCAGGCCAAGAACATCGACTCGATCGAGTTTGAGTTGAAGCTGCCGGACCAGAAGCTCGACCTGGACGTCCTCGTGAAATCCGAGAACGGGATCGAATACGGTGCGCAGCTGAAAGATGTGGACAACGCCAACGGAATCAAGTCGGCGGTCAAGAAGATCGCGGAGAAGCAGCTTGGGGGCGCCGGCGTGGATGTTAAGGTGGCGATCCTCGACGTCCACGACGTGAAGGGCGCGTTGACCGACCAGACACTGAAGCACGTTCAGAGGGCGGCCGACCGCACCAACGCCTCGTTCGAGCTGCGCTTCAAGGACGGTTCCGTCACCGTTTATCCGACCAACTCGACGAGGCGATAAGGAACGTCCATGTCAATACTGATGCGCGCGCCGAGGGAGTGCGGCTCGTGGTTCTGGGATCTCGACGACGTGACGGCACCAGGGCTGGAATCGGCGCTGGAGACAGCTGCCCGCATGTCTGCGGTTCTTCAGGCGCACGAACTCCTGGAGCCGGTTTCTCTGGAGTGGAGCTGGTTCCAAGTGGGCAAAGGTGGGCTCGGGATGCACAGCCGCCTCGATCTCGTGGGGCGCGCACTGGATGATCCATCCGTCGCTGAGCAAGCGCGATCCTGCCGACCGGTCGGCTACCCCAAGGCTGAGATGTCAGCAATCCTGGTAGTCGGTGCTGGTACGTGGCTCGATGCGGGAGGAAAGCCCCATCGCGAATCCCGCCTCGTCGAACTCAGTGTGTCACCTGACCCGGTCGGCCCTTCGGCGGAGCTGTCGGTGCACCACGACGTATGGGGCCTGTGCGACTTTCGAGGGGTACCCCACCTTGCCGTGCACACGCACAACGCGCCACGCCTTGAGGCAGCGCTGCGTGCTCTGGACGACGCATTGGGAGTGGCGGCCGAGCCCGGCGAGCCGACCTACTTCGGAGTCGCCGAGGGTTACAGCCTCAAGACACCCGACATCATCGACGGAGTCGGGCCCGACCTCACCGATCATCTGTAAGCAGCGACATAGGCCAGCGTCAACGCCTTCTGGCTGACCGTCGTCTGCCACGAGCGAAAGCGGATGACTCAGCTGTGCGAGATTCCGCTGGAGTAGTTGCGCTCGCCGGAAGGCGTGTACGACGAATTCGTCTATCACTGGGTCGACGTCCAACAGACCTACTGGCTCCGGCGGCCTGGGCTGGTCGAGAAGCTCATGGCCGCATTTGAGGCATCGGACCCCGGAGTTGCACGCAATACTCCGCCCGACGCTCTGCGGGGCGTGATGTATCCACCGCTCAACCTCTTCTATCACTTCGTACGGAAGCATGAGCAGGAGTTCGGCCCGGCTCTGGCCGAGGCGCTGAACCTGCACAAGGCGTACTGGACCCTGAACGAGGAGCGAGCGGCTGACATCGACGGCGCTCTCGCCCTGGGGCCGCTCGCCATGGCTTGCCTGGCCTATGACGGGAAGCTTCCAGTGGACGTGGACTCGCCGTTCATTCCCAAGTACCTCCTCACGCACGGTTGGCTGGGAGAGTTCCCGACATAGGCGTTCGCCGACATGCCTTGCTGGGCAGCCATACGGGGATCTGGCCTGGCCATAAGGGCCCAAGGGGGCGACGTCAGTGAACGGAGTGTGAGTGTCCTGCAACCAATTGGTGAAGCATGAGCGGTCGCGCCGGCGCCAACATTTCCCGCCACCCGTTTCCCACGGAGAACGCGGAAGAGGGAATCACCGTGCTCCAGGAGGACGGGTCTGGTGCAAGTTCGAGTGACAGGTTGAGTCACGCGGCCTGGAGGGCCGGTGTGGTCATGACGGTCTCGTATTCGACGGGGGTCAGTCGGCCGAGTGCGGCTTGTCTGCGACGGCGGTGGCAGGTCCGCTCGATCCAGGTCACGATGGCGATCCGCAGTTCCTCGCGGGTGGCCCACTTCCTGCGGTCGAGGACGTTCTTCTGCAGCAGGCTGAAGAAGGACTCCATGGCCGCGTTGTCGCCGGACGCCCCGACTCTCCCTATCGATCCGGCCATCCGGTGGCGGTCGAGCGCCCGGACGAACTTCCGGGACCGGAATTGCGAGCCGCGATCGCTGTGCAGGATGCACCCGTCGACGTTTTCACGCCGGGCCACGGCGTTCTCGAGAGCAGTCACGGCCAGGCGGGACTTCATCCGCGCGTCGATGGAGTAGCCCACGATCCTGTTGCTGAAGACATCCTTGATCGCGCAGAGGTACAGCTTGCCGTCGCCGGTGGCATGTTCGGTGATGTCGGCGAGCCACAACCGGTCCGGTCCGCTCGCGGTGAAGTTGCGGCTCACGAGATCGTCGTGCACCGGCGGGCCGGCCTTCTTACCCAGGCCGCGTTTCTTGCCGAACACGCTCCACCAGCGGTTTTCGCGGCAGATCCGCCACGCGGTCCGGTCGGCCATCCGGGCTCCGGCATTGCGTGCTTCGTCCGCCAGGAACCGACCTGAAAGTCACGCAGAGCTGCTTTGTTCTTGGGGCAGAGCGGGGTTTTCGGGGCCAGCGGGACGGTCTCGGCCGTATCGCTCGACGAGCGCGTCGCCGATCGAGGCCAGGTGGTCTCGCACACCCGGGGGGCCCGTCACCTCGAGCCATTCGACCAGCCCGGCAAGCTCGCCGGCGAGCATGTACTCGTTGGGGCCGCGGATCACGACCTCGACGCGGCCGTCGGGCGTGGAGCCTCCCACTTCGAGCCGACCGCCGAGCGCCATCCGGAGCAGGCCTACCCCGTGGGGCACACACACCGCCTGGATCTCGAGAGGCGTTCGCTTGCGGTCGACCTCGTCGGCGATCTCGCGCCAGCTCTGGGCGAGGTCGAAGTCCTCGGGTCGCTCCACGGGATCGTCGGTCGGGTCGACGGACGACACACGGTCGATCCGGAAGGTCCGTCGGCCGGCCTCGGTGTTGGAGACGAGGTACCACGACGGACCTTTGGCGACGATGCCCAGCGGGTGGACGGTCCTCTCGGTTTCGGCGCCCCTGCGGTCGACGTAGCCGAGCCGCACCTGGACACCGCGGATCACCGCGTCCTGGAGTTCGTCGAGGAAGCGAGGCGGTCTGTCCTCGACCCGACTCGCCCCCCATCTTTGCGGATCTTTGACCAGCGACGACGCTGCTGCCTCGGCCTGCCCCCGGAAGGGTTCCGGCAGGGCATGGACGAGCTTGCGCAGAGCCGCCTTCACGGCCGGCGTCGCAGCCGAGGCCGGGCCGGCGACCAGGAACAGGGCGCGGGCCTCGCTCGCGGTCAACCCGGACAGGTCGGTGCGGGCGCCGCCCACGAGGCGCCAGCCGCCGCCTCGGCCCTGCGTGGAGTACACGGGCACCCCGGCCATGGCCAGGGCGTCGAGGTCGCGGCGGGCGGTGCGCTCGGAGATCTCCAGCTCTCGGGCGACCTCTGCTGCCGTGACGTGCTCGCGCCGTTGCAGCAGGAGAAGGATGGCCACCAGCCGGTCGGTTCGCATATCGACGACACTCCCACATAAAACCGGTCACGAGGTGACCGGTTCAGGTCGGCAGGATGGCGACATGTCCTCACCGACGAGTCCCACTTCCCGCGATCGTGACGGCCACCGGCCTGTCGGGGGTGCGCCGACGCTGTCTTCTGGGATCTTCGTCGTCTGATCACCCCGAAAAACGAAAGAGGAAATACGATGTTCGATCCGGCCGATTTTCCCAAGCCCACCCTTGTTTCGGTCAACGGTGTGGAGCTCGAAGTCTTCGAAGCGGGCCGACAGAATGCCGGAAAGCCCATCGTGCTCTGTCATGGCTGGCCGGAGCACGCCTTTTCCTGGCGCCACCAGATGCCCGTCCTCGCCGCAGCGGGCTACCACGTCATCGTCCCGAACCAGCGGGGCTATGGCAATTCATCCAGTCCGGCCGAAGTGACGGAATACGACATCGAACACCTGACGGGTGATCTTGTCGCACTTCTCGATCACTACGGGTACGAGGATGCCACCTTTGTCGGCCATGACTGGGGTGCGATGGTTGTCTGGGGGCTTACCCTGCTGCATCCGAACCGTGTGAACAAAGTGATCAATCTGAGTCTGCCCTACCAGGAGCGCGGAGAGAGGCCCTGGATCGAGGTCATGGAAGATGTGCTCGGCGGCGACTTCTATTTCGTCCACTTCAACCGGCAGCCGGGCGTCGCGGACGCCGTGTTCGATGAGAACACCTCCCAGTTCCTTCGCAACATGTACCGGAAGAACGAGCCCCTCAGGGCGCCTCAGCCGGGTATGGCGATGATCGATCTCGCCAGGGCGGAGACGCCACTCGGTGATCCCGTCATGAGCGACAGCGAGCTGGCTGTCTTCGTCTCCGCCTTCGAAGCGACAGGATTCACGGGAAGCGTGAACTGGTACAGGAACCTCGACCGCAACTGGCATCTGCTGGCGGACGTGGATCCGATCATCCAGCAGCCCACACTCATGATCTACGGTGACCGGGACCTGGTCCAGAGGTCTGAGAAACTGGCGGAGTTCGTGCCCAATGTGGAAGTGGCCAGTCTGGATTGCGGTCACTGGATCCAGCAGGAGAAGCCGGAAGAAACGAACCAGGTGATCATGAAATGGCTGGAACAGCAGGATGCCCTTGAGGCTTCTCGGCGCTGACGCTTGAGGGTGAGGGGCGCGGCGGCGAGGTCGTCGTGCGGTCTGTACTCCAGCTGCAGATCGTGACCTTCATGTCTGGGGCGCGGCCTGCCGCTGGTAATGGCTGGTGCGGGACCGGGCTTGGTGGCGGCGTCGCCAGTCGGACCAGCCGAGCCGGTGGGCTGCGTCGTGGACCGGCTGGACGAGCTTCTGCCAGGACCGCTTCGGCGCCTTCGCCGCCAGGGCATCGACGCGGAACTCGCCTGCACCGGTGACGTCTTCGGCCGAGCAAGATCCCGCTGTCGGCGGGAGGCGGACCGGAGCACGCTGCTTGCCGCCGGGGAGGCATGCCGCTGGCCGGCCACGATCGGAGATCAAGCGGCCGCTGTGTCCTGCTCGACTCGCGTCAGGCGACCAGGTCCCTGTCTGTCGGATAGCCGATCGCAGCAGCCATGTCTGCGGCAGTCGTCATGGACACGGTGCTGTTCAGAGCGCGAACGATCTGCCGGCTGAGGGGGCGAAAGTCATACACCTGGCGCACCGCGTCGATGGCCACCGCAGTCTCGTAGTAGTCCTCGGCCCATTCCCGGAATGCTTCCGGCGTCGAGCCGGTCAGCGACTGAAACAACCAGTCGGCACCGTCAGGGTCCTCGTGCCCATCGGGGAAGTCGATCTCTCCCGCCCGCCATCGGTCACTCCCTGACTCACGCCACATGCAAACGGTCACGCGGGGATCGCCGTCATGCATGAAGGCCGGCTCCATGACATGACCCCGGAAGGCTTCGGGAACCGAGTCCACCACCCCGGGCCAGGGCCCGTCGTTGACGTAGGGGCTCATCGGTGACTCGTGGTCGAAGCCTCGGATGTACACACCCGACTCGGAGAAGACGATGTCGAACTCGTCACCGGATCCGTTGCGCATAGAGGAGATCTCCTCCGTCCGCGACCACGTCGCACTGAACGAGTGGTACCGCTCACCGTCTGGGTACAGCACTGCCTCGATCATGGCCATCGACCGGCAAAGGTTCCGAAGGGCCGGGATAGCGGGAAGCATGCGGGCGACATCATGAACCGTCATGCCGACATCCAAGCCGATACCACCGACACTCTCCCGCTCGCACGGTTGAAGCACCCCAGCAGGCACCGGTGACAACACTCCTCTGTGCCGTTGTCCCACCCCGGCCTTAGCTCACCGGCGAGATCACGATCTACAGCTGGAGTGCGGGGCGGTGTGGTGTGGGAGGGCTGGGACGGCGATACCGAGACGGATGCATCCGACTGTCCACCGCTCGCAGGTGGTCGTCCGGACGACCCCACCCCCTGGAGGCCCAAGTCGCTTCTGCTCTGTACCCCGGGCGAGGTCCCCGCCCTCGCGCGCTCGTGGGAGCGGGCCTCGCCCAGGCTGGGCGAGCTTCGTGAACCCTTCGACGCCGAGGCGACACGTTGGGCGGGGCGGCCGAAGGGCTTCGACCACACTGCGGCACTCATGGGCGAGTGGGGCGAGACCGTCACTGAGGCTGATCGGCGCGGCTGGGGACTGATCGGCCTTCCATGCTGAGCCCGTTCTGGGAGGCGGCCTCAGAGGAGGTGGTCGGCCTTGCCGGATTTGATCTCGTGGATGAGGTTCCGGAGAGCCTCGCGGGTGTCGCGGATGGCGTGGTCCTCCTGGCCCTGGACCGCTATGTAGGCGTTGCCGTCGGTGTCGGTGCCTATGCGGAAGCAGTTGGCGCCTTCGCCGCAGAACGGGTCTTCCCACTTGATGGAGTGCATGATGTGGCTCCTACAGGTCGTTGGCGATGGCCCGGATCAGGTCCCGTGACGCCTTGGCGGTCAGGGCCAGGGTCTCCATCTCGTCCAGGTGTGCACGGTACTTCCCAAGCTGTGCTTCCGAGTGGAGAAAGTCGGGCCCGTGGGTGCTGTCCAGCTGCACGGTGTCCAGTTGCGGGACGCGTTCTCGTACGTAGATCACGGACTGGCCCGCGCCGGGGAAGCCCCCAGCCTCGAACGGGAGGATGTGAACCGTCACATGGGGCCTTTCTGAGGCCGTGAGCAGGTGCTCCAGCTGGTGGCGCGCCGCATGCCGACCGCCGAACTGCATGCGCAGGGCAGCCTCGTGGAGCACGACGTGGACGGTCGGGGGACCGGGGCGGTCCAGCACTGCCTGGCGGCCGGCGCGGAGTGCCACTCGGGCTTCTACTGCCTCCGCCGGGAGTCGGGGGATCACGTGCTGGAACAGGGCTCGGGCGTGTTCCTCGGTCTGCAGGATCCCCGGCATGTGAACGGTCAGTCCTACTCGCAGGTGCTGGGCGTGCCACTCCAGTTCCGCGATGTCCAGGAGCCCGGAGGGCAGGGCATGCCGGTGGGCTTCCCACCAGCCTTCAGAGCGGTCGGTGGCCATTGAGGCCAGCGCGTCCACCAGGTCCGTGTCCTCGCAGTCGTAGTTCTTGGCGAGGGTGCGTACCCGCTCGGCGCTGATGCCGGACCGACCGGACTCCATGTTCGGGATGTTGGTGCGTGGGACGTCCAGCAGCGCCGCCGCAGCCTCGGTGGTCAGTCCTGCTGCCGTGCGCAGTTTGCGCAGTTCGGCGCCCAGGCGCCGCTGTCGCAGAGTCGGCTTGTTCCGTGGCGGCATGGGTCCCTCCCGATGAGCGTGGACGGGGCCAGTGTGACCCCGGTCCGAGGTGGCGGTCCATCTGGAGCGAGCGTTTCACAGCCAGTAGTACACGTACTCCGCATGCTCTACAGTTGGTAGCGCATCGCTCACTCAGCGCATAGCTGGAAGTGCATCGGCGTGCCATGCCCCGCAACGCCCGCCGACAGGCCACCCGTCGCGCCCGTGAGTCACGACAATCCGCCTCGCCCATCAGGGAGTTCGCCATGTCGTCGTCTGCTCTGCGCAGTGCCCTCTGTCCCGTCGTCCCGCCGCACCGCGCCGTCCGTCCCGTCCGGGCACCCCGTTCCCTCTCGTACAGCCTGACCCTCCCGGGCGAGCTGCGCAGTGCCGCCGTCGCGCGGGCCTCGGTCGGGGCCGTGCTGGCCGCCCACGGGCTGGAGAGGTTCCTGCTGCCCGCTCAGGTCGCCGTGTCCGAGTTGGCCGCCATGCTCGCGCGGCTGACGCCCGGCAAGGACCTGTACGTGTCCGTACGGCACCGGGGCGACGCGCTGCGGCTGGTCGTGTGGGACCAGCACCCGACACACCGCGACCCCGGCGCGGAGCGTCTCTGCGGGGAGCGGCGCAGCCGGGCGCTCTGGCTGCTCGCGGCCGTCGTGGAGGACTGGGGCGGCGAGTGGGGTGTGCGCGCGGCCGCACCGCCCCAGGCCGGGACGAAGACCTGGGTCACCTTGCCTCGTTGAGCCTTCAGGGGCTGGGGGTCGTCCCGATCCGCTCGCGGTTGAGCAGATCCAGAGGCAGATGCCGCTGGGCGGAGCGATGGGGAGGTCATGGTCGTAGGCCAGGCTCGCCATCGCCAGGGGCCCAGAGCCACTCCGCCGGTGAGGCCCGCTGTCGGCTCGGCCGTGGCACGTGCGAGCCCGGCCGGGCCGGGAGCGGGCGCCGGGGGCGTCTCGCTCATGGCCGCGTCCGACCGGGAGGCTCAAGCGCGCCCGCCGGCAGGGCGTCCGGCGCCGGTGGCGAGCGGCGCCCGCGTCCGGGGCGCCGGGCCGCTCACCCTCACGCCCCGCATCAGTTCTTGAACTGCCCCGGGGTGTAGTGCCCCGGCACCGAGCGGCAGGTCACGGCGAAGCGGTTCCAGGAGTTGATGACGGTGATCGCGGCGACCAGGCGGGCCAGTTCCTTCTCGTCGAACTGCTTCGCCGCGCGCTCCCACACCTCGTCCGGGACGAAGCCGTCCGTCAGGACCGTGACCGCCTCGGTCAGTTCGACCGCGGCCAGCTCCTTCTCCGTGTAGAAGTGGCGGGACTCCCGCCAGGCGCTCAGCTGGACGATGCGCTCGACCGACTCGCCGGCCGCCAGGGCGTCCTTGGTGTGCATGTCCAGGCAGAACGCGCAGTGGTTGAGCTGCGAGGCGCGGATCTTGACCAGCTCGACCAGGACCGGGTCGAGGCCCTCGTGGGCGGCGGCGTCCAGGCGGACCATCGCCCGGTAGACGTCGGGGGCCAGCGCGGCCATGTTCATGCGGGCCGGCTCCTCGGGGGCGTAGGCGGGGGTGGCGTTGCTGTCGGTCGCTGCGTTCGTGTTCGTCGTCATGCTGACGAATCTATGGGGCGGTTGACCCCGTTGTATGGTCCATTTCCATGACGGATTCCTGGGCCAATACCGGTGCGGACTTCCACCTGGACATACGTGGGCCCCGGCTGCGGGCCGGGCTCATGGAGGCCCTGCGGGACGCGGTGCGGACCGGGCGGCTCGCCCCGGGGACCCGGCTGCCCTCCTCGCGTGCCCTGGCCGCCGACCTGGGCGTCGCCCGCAACACCGTGGCCGACGCGTACGCCGAGCTGGTCGCGGAGGGCTGGCTCACCGCCCGGCAGGGCTCGGGGACGCGCGTCGCCCGGCGTACGCCCGCCCCTGCGGGGCGGCCCCCCGCGGCGGGAGCCGGTGTGCGGCTGCCCTGGGCCTCCCGGCCCGGAGCCGGTGCGGCCCGGTACACCCTGCACCCCGGCACCCCCGACCTCGGGGCCTTTCCCCGTGCCGACTGGATCAAGGCCGCCCGCCGCGCCCTGACCGAAGCCCCGCACGAGGCCTTCGGCTACGGCGACCCGCGCGGCCGCCCCGAGTTGCGCAACGTCCTCGCGGAGTACCTGGCCCGGGCGCGGGGCGTGCACGCCGAGCCGGACCGGATCGTGGTCTGCTCGGGCTTCTACCACGGGCTGATCCTGCTCGGCGCCGCCCTGCGCGCCCGCGGGGTCCGGGACGTCGCCGTGGAGTCGTACGGGCTAGGGGTCTACTGGCGGCGGCTGACCGAGTCCGGGCTGGGCACCCCGGCCGTCCCGCTCGACGAGCGCGGCACGTGCACGGAGGCGCTGGACGCCGTCGGTGCCGGGCGTCCCGGGGCCGTGCTCATCACCCCCGCCCACCAGTTCCCGCTGGGCGGTGCCCTGCCGCCGGACCGGCGGGCCGCCGTCGTCGACTGGGCACGGGCATCGGGCGGGCTGGTGCTGGAGGACGACTACGACGGGGAGTTCCGGTACGACCGGCAGCCTGTCGGGGCGCTTCAGGGGCTCGACCCCGAGCGGGTCGTCTATCTCGGGACGGCCAGCAAGTCGCTCGCCCCCGGGCTGCGGCTCGGCTGGATGGTGCTGCCCCGGGACCTCGTCGGGGGCGTGGTCGCCGCGAAGGGCGAGGCGGACTGGACGTGCGGGACGCTGGACCAGCTGACGCTGGCCGAGTTCATCGCCTCCGGCGCCTACGACCGGCATGTACGGGCGATGCGGCTGCGGTACCGGAGGCGGCGGGACCAGCTGGTGGCCGCGGTGGCCGAGCGGGCGCCGGAGGTGCGGGTCAGCGGGATCGCCGCGGGGCTGCACGCGGTGCTGGAGCTTCCGGCGGGGACGGAGCGGGGGGTCCTGAAGGCCGCAGCCCTGCACGGGCTGGGGCTGCAGGGGCTGGGGTCGTTCCGGCACCCGGACGTGCCGGGGCGGGGGCCGGACGGGCTGGTCGTGGGGTACGCGACGCCCACCGACAGTGCCTGGGCGGGGGCGTTGGAGGCGTTGTGCGGGGTGCTGCCGTAGGGGGTGGCGGGGGCCTGGCCGCAGGTGCCGGAGGGGATCAGGAGTTGCCGCATCCCGGAAGCCTGTGACCGGACGCGCTTCCTGCACCCCGGCTTCCACGTCCTCGCCCCCGGCCTCTACCCTGGCGGCGTTCCACGCGTCCACGGGGGAGAGACATGCGAAAACGGCGATCCGGTTACGTCGTGCTCGGGGGCATGGGCGCGCTCGCGCTGACCCTCACGTCCTGCAGCAGCGAGCCCGACAAGCGCTGCGTCGACCGCCTCACCCGCGAGCTGCTGCCCGACTACAGATGCAGCGACGGCAGCGGAAGCAGCGGAAGCAGTGGCGGCAGCTACGGCAGCGGCGGCGGCTCGTACTACTACGGCGGCAGCGTCCGCAACGGCAAGGTCGAGGGCGGCAGCTTCAACAAGTCGGCCGTCTCACGGGGCGGCTTCGGCGGTTCCCGCGGTGGCGGCGGCTGAGCCGGATGAAGCGCCACACCATCGAACCCCGCCCGGGCTGGCAGCGCACCGTCGAGGAGCAGGGCTGCGTCTATCCGCTCACCCGGCACCCGGACGGGTCCCTGCGCCCCTACTGGGACGAGAGCGCCTACTACTCCTTCAGCCTCCCCGAGGTCGAGGCCCTGGAGGAGGTCGTCGAGGAGCTGCACGCGATGAGCCTGGCGGCAGCCGCGCACATCGTCGAGCACGACCGCTTCCGGGACCTCGGGATCACCGACCCGCGGCTCGCCTCCCTGGTCGCCGAGTCCTGGCGGCGGCGGGAGGAACTGCCCTCCCTCTACGGGCGGTTCGACCTGCGGTACGACGGGCGGGGCGGCCCGGCGAAACTGCTGGAGTACAACGCCGACACGCCCACCTCCCTGGTCGAGGCCGCCAGCCCGCAGTGGTTCTGGATGGAGGAGCGCTTCCCGGGCGCCGACCAGTGGAACTCTCTGCACGAGCGGCTGGTCGACGCCTGGAAGCGGCAGGCGCGTCTGCTGCCGCCCGGGCCCGTGCACTTCGTGCACACCGAGGCCGACGAGATCGGCGAGGACCTGATGACCGTCGCCTACCTCCGCGAGACCGCCCAGCAGGCCGGGCTGGAGACCGAGGCGCTGTCGGTGGAGGAGATCGGCTGGGACCGGATCTCCGGGCGGTTCGTCGACGACCGGCTGAAGTTCATCCGGAGCTGCTTCAAGCTGTACCCGTGGGAGTGGCTGGTCACCGACGCCTTCGGGCCGCACGTCCTCGACACGCTCGACAACGGCGGCGGCACCGGCACCACCTGCTGGATCGAGCCCGCCTGGAAGATGCTGCTCTCCAACAAGGCGCTGCTGGCGGTCCTGTGGGAGCTGTACCCGGACCATCCCCACCTGCTGCCCGCCTACCTCGACGGGCCCCGCGAGCTCGCGGACTCCGGCGGCTATGTCGCCAAGCCGCTGCTGGGCCGCGAGGGCGAGGGCGTCACCGTGCACGAGCCGGGCGCCGCCCCGGCCGTGCGGGACGAGCCCTGCTGCTACCAGCAGTTCGCCCCGCTGCCCGACTTCGACGGCAACCGGGTCGTGCTGGGCGCGTGGGTCGTCGAGGGCGAGGCCGCGGGGCTGGGCATCCGCGAGTCGGACGGGCTGATCACGGACGGGTACGCCCGGTTCCTCCCGCACGTGATCCTTTAGCGGGGACGCGGGCCGCGGACGTGATGCGGGCCGCGGACGTGATGCGGCAGGGGGGACGGGGGCGCGCGCCCGTCGGGGCGCGCGCCGAGGCGGGTGTCAGTCCGCCAGGACCGCCCTCAGCTGGTCCAGGCCCCAGTCCAGGTCCTCCTTGCTGATCACCAGTGGTGGGGCGATGCGGATCGTGGAGCCGTGGGTGTCCTTGACGAGGACGCCGCGGTCCATCAGCTTCTCGGAGACCTCGCGGCCGGTGCCCTTGGACGGGACGATGTCCACACCCGCCCACAGCCCGCGCCCGCGCACCGCCTCCACCGCGCCGCCGCCGACCAGCAGGCCCAGCTCGCGGTGCAGGTGCTCGCCCAGCTCCGTCGCCCGCTGCTGGTACTCGCCGGTGCGCAGCATCGCCAGCACCTCCAGCGCCACCGCGCAGGCCAGCGGGTTGCCGCCGAACGTCGAGCCGTGCTCGCCCGGCCGGTGCACGCCGAGCACCGCCGCGCTCGACACCACCGCCGACACCGGGACGACCCCGCCGCCCAGCGCCTTGCCCAGCAGGTACATGTCCGGGACGACGCCCTCGTGTTCGCACGCGAAGGACTTCCCCGTGCGGCCCAGGCCCGACTGGATCTCGTCCGCGATGAACAGCACGTCCCGCTCGCGGGTCAGCTCCCGCACCCCTCGCAGGTAGCCGGGCGGCGGGACCAGCACCCCCGCCTCACCCTGGATCGGCTCCAGCAGCACGGCCACCGTGTTGTCGGTGACGGCCTCCCGCATCGCCGCCAGGTCGCCGTACGGGACGATCTCGAAGCCCGGCGTGTACGGGCCGTAGTCCGCCCGGGCCTCCGGGTCCGTCGAGAAGCTGATGATCGTCGTCGTACGGCCGTGGAAGTTGTCCGCCGCGACGACGATCTTCGCGGTGCCGTCCGGGACGCCCTTGACCCGGTAGCCCCACTTGCGGGCGGTTTTCACGGCGGTCTCCACCGCCTCCGCGCCGGTGTTCATGGGCAGCACCATCTCCATGCCGCAGAACTCCGCGAGCTGCTCGCAGAACTCCCCGAACCGGTCGTGGTGGAAGGCCCGCGAGGTGAGCGTCACCCGGTCGAGCTGCGCCTTCGCGGCGTCGATCAGCCGGCGGTTGCCGTGGCCGAAGTTCAGGGCCGAGTAGCCGGCCAGCATGTCGAGGTAGCGCCGCCCCTCGATGTCCGTCATCCACGCACCCTCCGCCGTCGCGACGACGATCGGCAGCGGGTGGTAGTTGTGCGCGCTGTGCGCGTCCGCGGAGGCCAGGGCCTCGCGTGTCCTCGCCGTGGGGCCGGCGGGGGGCGTGCTCGAAGAGGTGGGCGTGTGCGACGTGCTCGACACGGTGTCTCCGTTCGTCTTTGTACGGCCGGTCGGGGTGTTCCTTCGGTTTCTATCGTTGCTCGCGATACGGACAGGAGAATCCTCCCGCATGACCCCGCGGCTAAGGTGGGCGGTACGCACGGCGACTGGCGTACGGGGAAGCGACCTCGGGGGAGCCGTGCGCGGCAGACCGCACGGGGCGCCGCCCGCCTGGGCACCCCGACCACGAGACACGCGCTGCCCGATCCGGAGGACGTCACGCCATGACCCCCGCCCCCGAACACCACCCCGCCCTGTCCGCCACGGACCCCGAACTCGCCCGGCTCGTCGGCGCCGAGGAGCGTCTCCAGGCGGAGACCCTGCGGCTCATCCCCAGCGAGAACTACGTCTCCGCAGCGGTGCTGGAGGCCTCCGGGACCGTCCTCCAGAACAAGTACAGCGAGGGCTACCCCGGCCGCCGCTACTACGAGGGCCAGCAGGTCGTCGACCAGGTCGAGAGCCTCGCGGTCGCGCGTGCCAAGGCCGTCTTCGGCGTCGACCACGCCAATGTCCAGCCCTACTCCGGCTCCCCCGCGAACCTCGCGGTCTACCTGGCGTTCGCCCAGCCCGGCGACACCGTCATGGGCATGGCCCTGCCGATGGGCGGTCACCTCACCCACGGGTGGGGTGTCTCCGCGACCGGGAAGTGGTTCCGCGGCGTCCAGTACGGCGTACGCCAGGACACCGGGCTCATCGACTTCGACCAGGTCCGGGAGCTGGCCCTGGCCGAGCGGCCGAAGGTGATCTTCTGCGGCGGCACGGCGCTGCCGCGCACCATCGACTTCGCCGCGTTCGCGGAGATCGCGCGGGAGGCGGGGGCGGTGCTGGTCGCGGACGTCGCCCATATCGCCGGGCTCATCGCGGGCGGTGCCCATCCGTCGCCCGTGCCGCACGCGGACGTGATCTCCACGACCACCCACAAGACGCTGCGGGGTCCGCGCGGCGCGATGCTGATGTGCCGGGAGGAGCACGCCAAGGCGGTCGACAAGGCCGTGTTCCCGGGGCTTCAGGGCGGGCCGCACAACCAGACGACCGCGGCGATCGCCGTGGCCCTGCACGAGGCGGCGCAGCCGTCCTTCCGCGACTACGCGCAGGCCGTCGTCGCCAACGCGAAGGCGCTCGCGGAGGCGCTGCTGGCGCGGGGCTTCGACCTCGTCTCGGGCGGCACCGACAACCACCTGATCCTGATGGACCTCACGGGGAAGGACGTGCCGGGGAAGATCGCGGCGAAGGCGCTGGACCGGGCGGGGATCGTCGTGAACTACAACACGGTGCCGTACGACCCGCGCAAGCCGTTCGATCCCTCCGGGGTGCGGATCGGGACGCCGTCGCTGACGTCCCGGGGGCTGGAGGCCGAGCACATGGCCGCGGTGGCGGAGTGGATCGACCGGGGCGTGGAGGCCGCGCGGAAGGCCGACGAGGACGCGCTCGCGGCGATCCGGGCGGAGGTCGTGGACCTGATGGCGCAGTACCCGGCGCCGGGCGTGCCGGTGGCGTAGGGGGGGGAGCCGTCGGCGGCCGTCTCCCCCTGTTCCGCCCTTCCGGGGCGGTGCCCGGTCCGCGGTCGTGCCGCACGGGGGCACCGCCCCGGCCGCTTCCTCCCGGCTTCCCCGCTCGTCCTCGGACTCTCCCGGCGGGCGGACCCCGGGTGGGCCGAAGACCGTCTTCCCGGGGTCCCCCATGCCCGGACAGCCTGGGGGAGTTCCGGGGAAGCGGGGGTCCGGGGCAGCGCCACACGAACCGGGAGGGGCGTGGTCCGGGGAGGGAACCACCCCGTACGGGGCGCGTGCCCGACCTGAGACAATGACCCCATGGCCTCTGCTGTGCGACCTCGCGTGCTCTCCGGAATCCAGCCCACCGCCGGCTCGTTCCATCTCGGCAACTACCTCGGCGCCGTCCGTCAGTGGGTCGCGCTGCAGGAGACCCACGACGCCTTCTACATGGTCGTCGACCTGCACGCCATCACCGTGCCGCAGGACCCCGCCGCGCTGCGCGCCAACACCCGGCTCGCCGCCGCCCAGCTGCTGGCCGCCGGGCTGGACCCGGACCGGTGCACGCTCTTCGTGCAGAGCCACGTCCCGGAGCACGCCCAGCTCGCCTGGGTCATGAACTGCCTCACCGGGTTCGGCGAGGCCGGCCGTATGACCCAGTTCAAGGACAAGTCCGCCAAGCAGGGTGCCGACCGGGCGACCGTCGGCCTCTTCACGTACCCGATCCTCCAGGTCGCGGACATCCTGCTCTACCAGGCGAACCAGGTCCCCGTCGGTGAGGACCAGCGCCAGCACATCGAGCTGACCCGCGACCTCGCGGAGCGGTTCAACGGCCGCTTCGGCGACACCTTCACGCTCCCGGAGGCGTACATCCTCAAGGAGACCGCGAAGATCTACGACCTCCAGGAACCGGCCGCCAAGATGAGCAAGTCGGCGGGCAACCCCAAGGGCCTGATCAATCTGCTCGACGAGCCGAAGGCCACCGCCAAGAAGGTCAAGAGCGCGGTCACCGACACCGACACCGTGATCCGCTTCGACCGGCAGGAGAAGCCCGGCGTCAGCAACCTGCTGACCATCATGTCGACGCTCACCGGCCGGTCCGTCGACGCGCTGGTGCAGGATTACGAGGGCAAGATGTACGGCGCCCTGAAGACGGACCTCGCGGAAATCGTCGTGGACTTCGTCACGCCCTTCCGGACCCGCACCCAGGAATACCTGGACGACCCGGAGACGCTGGACTCGATCCTGGCCAAGGGCGCCGAGAAGGCCCGGGCGGTCGCGGCCGAGACCCTCGCCCAGACCTACGACAAGGTGGGTTTCCTGCCCGCCAAGCACTGAGTCCAAACGACGCTGGCCACGGGACCGGCCGAGGCGCCACACTGACGAGCGGATCGTATGCGTCCGGGCCCGCACGGCCCGGACGTACGGCCGCCTCGGCCGCACCACCGCATGACCGACGGATGAGGAGAACGACGTGGGGACCGTAACGCTCGGCGTTTCGATCGCGGTCCCGGAGCCCTACGGCAGCCTGCTCCAGCAGCGGCGCGCGGGCTTCGGTGACCCCGCGGCCCACGGCATCCCCACGCATGTGACCCTCCTCCCGCCCACCGAGGTCGACGAGGCGCGCCTGCCGGAGGTCCGGGCCCACCTGGAGCGGGTCGCGGCCGGTGCCCGCGCCTTCCCGATGCGGCTGAGCGGCACCGGCACGTTCCGCCCGCTCTCCCCGGTGGTGTTCGTCCAGGTCGTGGCGGGCACCTCGTCGTGCAGCTGGCTGCAGGAGCGCGTACGGGACGCCGAGGGCCCCCTGGTACGGGAACTGCAGTTCCCGTACCACCCGCACGTGACCGTCGCGCACGGCATCGCCGAGGAGGCGATGGACCGCGCGTACGGGGAGCTGTCCGGCTTCGAGGCCGAGTGGACCGTCTGCTCCTTCGCCCTGTACGAGCAGGGCGCCGACTCGGTGTGGCGGAAGCTGCGCACGTACGAGTTCGGGGGCGGCGGTCCCGTGAAGACCGTGCCCGCCCAGGGCTGCCCGGTCGACGAGCCGACCGCCACGACGACACCCTGAGCGGGTGCGGACCCCGGTCGCCATGGTCGCCGCACATCGGTGGTAGGCGTACGGGATGGACTGGCTGACCAAGCTCCCCGTCATCGGCCCATGGGCCGCCCGGCTCATGCGCACCCATGCCTGGCACGCGTACGAGACCCTGGACCGCGTCCACTGGTCGCGGCTGGCCGCCGCGATCACCTTCATCAGTTTCGTGGCGCTGTTCCCGCTGATCACGGTCGCCGCAGCGATCGGCGCCGCACTGCTCAGCGACTCCCGGCTGCGGCAGATCGAGGACAAGCTGGCGGAGCAGGTCCCGGGCATCTCCGACCAGCTCGACATCGGCGGGCTCGTCGACAACGCGGGCACCATCGGGCTGATCGCCGGCGGCGTGCTGCTCTTCACCGGCATCAGCTGGATCGGCTCCCTGCGCGGCTGCCTGCGCGCGGTGTGGGGGCTGGAGGAGGAACCCGGGAACCCGTTCGTCCGCAAGGGCGAGGACGCGCTGATCCTGCTGGGTCTCGGTGCGACCGCCCTCGTGTCGCTGGCCGCGTCCGTGCTGGGCTCCACCACGATCGGCTGGACCGTCGACCGGCTGGGCCTGTCCCACGACGGCGCGGTCGGGGCCCTGATTCAGGCCGGGGCGCTGAGCTTCGCCGTTCTGGCCGCGTTCCTGCTCCTGCTGTACGTCCTGAAGCTGCTGCCCGGTGTCGAGCCGCGGCGCCGGGACCTGGTCGTCGCGGCGCTGATCGGCGCCGTCGGCTTCGAGCTGCTGAAGGCGCTGCTGGGCGGCTACATGCGGGGTGTGGCGGCGAAGTCGATGTACGGGGCGTTCGGCGTGCCGGTGGCGCTGCTGCTGTGGATCAACTTCACCGCGAAGCTGCTGCTGTTCTGCGCGGCGTGGACGGCGGTGGGCCGTGCGGAGCCGGAGCCGGAACCCGAGCCGGAACCCGAGCCGGAGCCGGAACCCGCGCCCGCGCCCGCGTCCGCTACGGGACCTCGGCCTTCCGCTCCTCCGCCTCCTCCTTGCTCTCCTCCGGCTCCGGGGGCGTCTGGGCGCGGCGGAGCGGCAGCCACTGATTGACCACGAGCACGATCCCCGCGAGGAGGACCAGGACGCCGCCGAGCACCGCGAGCGCGATCCCGAAGCCGCCGGACGCGCCGGCGGGCGAGGCCGCGTGCTGGTCGGAGCCGGTGCCCTCCCCGGTTCCGCTGCCCGCCTCCGTACCGCCCTGCTCCGTCTCCGGGCCGGTCTCCACCTGGGCGGACCTCGGCGGCACCAGTTCACCGACCGGCTTGACCTTCCCCGCCGCCGCGAACCCCCAGTCGAGCAGCCGGGCGGCCTCCTTGTAGACCGCGAACGACTCCCCGGACGACGGGTTCATGACGGTCACCAGCAGCACCCGCCCGCCGCGCTCCGCGACTCCGGTGAAGGTGTGCCCGGCGTGGGTGGTCGAGCCGTTCTTCACCCCGGCGACGCCCCGGTACGGCTTCAGGACACCCTGCACCCCGGTGAGCAGCCGGTTGGTGTTCGCGATCTCGAACGAGCCGCGTTTCTCGCCCTTCTTCTCCTCGCCGGGGAACTGGGCCCGCACCGTCGAGGCGTACTCCCGGAAGTCCTTGTTCTGCATGCCGCTGCGGGCGAAGAGCGTCAGGTCGTACGCGGACGAGACCTGGCCCTCGGCGTCGTACCCGTCCGGGGAGACGACCCGGGTGTCGAGTGCCTGGAGTTCGTCGGCGCGCTCGTTCATCTCCTCGACGGTCTCGGCTATGCCGCCGTTCATCGCGGACAGCACGTGTACGGCGTCGTTCCCGGACTTGAGGAACACTCCGAGCCACAGGTCGCGGACCGTGTAGGTGTGCTCCTCCTTGATCCCGACCAGGCTGGAGCCCTCCCCGAGCCGGGACAGCTCCTCCGGGGCCACCCGGTGCTTCTGCGTCTGGGGGAACTTCGTCAGCAGGGTGTCCGCGAACAGCATCTTGAGGGTGGAGGCGGGGGCGAGCCGCCAGTGGGCGTTGTGCGCGGCCAGCACCTCGCCGCTCTCGGCGTCGGCGACGATCCAGGACCGGGCGGTCAGCTCCTTCGGCAGGACGGGCGCGCCGCCGGCGGGCAGCACCTGGGTGCCGGGCCTGCCGAGCAGCTCCCCGCCGACCTTGGACATGTTCGCCGGCGGCGTCGGGGTCGGGGTGGGGCTGGGCGTGGCCGTCTCCGCGGCGTGCGCGGGTCCGGCGGCGAGCGCGGGCAGCAGCACGGCGAGGGCGACGGCGGCCGAGAGCTTCTTGAAGGCGAGCACGGTCGAGAACGTACCGCCACCCGGCGCGGCGGCCGACACCGGTGCACCGGATACTGGCTCCATGAAGCTGAGCCGCCCCGTCTCCTGGTTCCTGCTCGCGTTCGGCGTGTGGAGCTGGTTCATCTGGATCTCTTTCGTCAGGAACCTGTGGAACGACGCGAGCGGTCTCGCCTTCGAGGACGGAGAGCCCACCGGGTACTTCTGGGTTCATCTTGTGCTGGCCGTGACGTCCTTTCTCCTGGGGACGGCCATCGGCGTGATCGGGTTGCGGGGCGTGCGCGCGGCACGCCGCGTGAGCGTCGAGGGTTAGGGGCCGGGCCGTGCTGCTGTTCCTGCTGGTCATCGTGGTGGTGCTGGCCGTCCTGGCGGGCGCCCACTGGTACCTCTGGCGCCGCCTGGTCCGTGACGTGACCCGCCCCGGCGGCGCGGCCCGCCGCGCGGGCACGGCGGCGGCCTTCGCCCTCCCGCTGCTGTCCGTCGCCGCCCTGGTGTCGGGCCGCGCGGGCGCCCCCTTCTGGCTGGAGCAGACCCTGGCCTGGCCGGGCTATCTGTGGCTGGCCCTGTTGCTGTACCTGTTCCTGGCGCTGCTCGCCACGGAGATCGTCCGCCCCTTCCTGCTGCGCCGCCGCGCCGGTTGCGCGCCGGTCCGCGCCTCCTCCGCCGCGGACGGGGCCGAGGGCGGCGGTGACGCCGACCCCGCGCCGTCGGCGACGGGTTCGGCGGGAACCACGACAGCCGTGCGGGCGGCCGCAGCTGCCCCGCCGCAGGCGCCTCCCGGCGCGGGCCTGGCCCGCCGCATGTTCGTCAGCCGCGTCCTCGCCGGCACCGCCGCCGCCGCGGCGACGGGTACCGTCGCGTACGGCACGTACAGCGTCCTGAAGGGCCCCGCCCTGAAGCGCGTCACCGTCCCCCTGGCCAAGCTGCCCCGCGCCGCTCACGGCCTTCGTATCGCCGTCGTCAGCGACATCCACCTCGGTCCCGTCCTCGGCCGCGCCCACACCCAGCGCATCGTCGACACCATCAACCACGCCCAGCCCGACCTCGTCGCCGTCGTGGGCGACCTCGTCGACGGCAGTGTCGCGGACCTCGGCCCCGCCGCCGAGCCCCTCGCCCGCCTCCGCGCCCGCTACGGCAGCTTCTTCGTGACCGGCAACCACGAGTACTTCTCGGGCGCCGAGGAATGGGTCGACGAGGTCCGTGAACTGGGCCTGCGCCCGCTGCGGAACGAGCGTGTCGAGATCGCGGGCGGTTTCGACCTGGCCGGGGTCAACGACGTCGCGGGTGCCAACCACGGCGACGGCCCGGACTTCGCCCGCGCTCTCGGGGACCGTGACCCCGCCCGCGCCGCCGTGCTGCTCGCCCACCAGCCGGTGCTGATCGACGAGGCGGTACGCCACGGGGTGGACCTCCAGTTGTCCGGCCACACCCACGGCGGCCAGATGTGGCCCGGCAACCTGCTCGCGGACCTCGCCAACCCGACCCTCGCGGGCCTGGAGCGGTACGGCGACACCCAGCTGTACGTGACCCGGGGCGCGGGCGCCTGGGGCCCGCCGGTCCGTGTGGGTGCGCCGTCGGACGTCACAGTCGTCCAACTCGCGTCCCTCCAGGCCTGATTGCCAACCAGCCGGTAACCCGCCCGCGATAGGGGGGTTTCCCTCACCCCACCCCTTGCTTTCGTAGCTCAATGCGCACAAATGGCTACGAAGCGAGAGGGGGAGCCTTTCACCGCCGCGTAGCCCTGTGGTTGAGTTCCAGCCATCGCCAGGGGAGGGCGTGAAAGGAATTCACGGCTATGCGATCACCGATCCGCATCCGGATCATTGTCATATGCACGCTATTGCTGGCTGCCGGGGCAGGGGCCTGGCAGCTGTTTCCCGCAGAAGGGAAGAACGGCCGTCCCATCGTGGTCGGCACCACGGACGAGGTCACCTCGCTCGACCCGGCAGGCGCCTACGACGCCGGGTCCTGGGCCGTCTACAGCAACGTCTACCAGTCGCTGCTCACCTTCGAGTCGGGCTCGACGACCCCGGTTCCGGACGCCGCCGAGAGCTGCGGGTTCGTCGGCTCGTCCCTGAAGACGTACCGGTGCACCGTGCGCGAGGGGCTGACCTTCGCCAACGGCCGTGAGGTGTCGGCGGAGGACGTCAAGTACTCCTTCGACCGCATGCTCGGCATCGCCGCGGACGTCGGCCCCGCGCCGCTGTTCCCGACGCTGGAGAGCGTGCGGGCCGAGGGCCGCACGGTCACCTTCGAGCTCGGCGCCAAGGACGCGACGTTCCCGCAGAAGCTCGCCACCGGCGCGGGCTCCATCGTGGACCGCACCCGCTACCCGGAGGAGCAGCTGCGCACCGACGCGGCGGTCGACGGCTCGGGGCCGTACATCCTGAAGGAGTACGAGGAGGGGGTGCGGGCGCTGCTGGAGCCCAACCCCCGATACCAGGGCGCCAACGGCCGCCCCGCCGCCACGATCGAGCTGCGCTACTACGCCGAGAGCGACCAGCTCGCCCAGGCGTGGAGCAGGGGGGACGTCGACGTCACCCACCGCCAGTTGCCGCCGCAGACGGTCTCCTCGCTCGACCCGAGCAAGGACGGCTTCCAGATGACGGAGGCGTCGAGCGCGGAGATCCGCATGCTGATCTTCAACATGCGCAAGGGCTCGCCCATGGCGGAGAAGGCGGTGCGCAGGGCGGTGGCGACGGTCATCGACCGGCCGCGGATCGTGACCACGGCGTACGACTCCACGGTCGAGCCGCTGTACTCGCTGATCCCGCGCGGCTTCATCGGCCACAGCACGCCCTTCTTCGACCGCTACCCGGAGGGTGACAAGACCGCCGACCGGGCGCGGAAGCTGCTGACGGAGGCGGGCGTCGAGACGCCGCTGCACTTCACGTACGTGCACCGCGAGGGCGAGGTCTGGGCGGCGGAGGCGGCCGAGCTGCGCCGCCAGCTGGAGGCCACCGGCCTCTTCCGGGTGTCGGTGCGGGGCCTGGACTGGAAGGGCTTCCAGAAGGGCTACGCGAGCGGCGAGTTCGACGCCTACGGGCTGGGCTGGTTCCCGGACTTCCCGGACCCGGACAACTTCACCCAGCCGCTCGTAGGGCGGGACAACGCGCTGCAGAACGGGTACGTCAGCGGCGGCATCGACCAGCTGATCGCCGCGACCCAGCAGTACAGCGACCGGGCGCGGGCGGTGGACGACTTCAAGTCGATCCAGCGGCGGGTCGCGGAGGACGTCCCGCTGGTGCCGCTGTGGCAGAAGAAGGACTACGTGCTGGCCTCGGGTGATGTGGCGGGCTCGCAGTACCTGTCGGACGGCACGGGCATCTGGCGCCTGTGGCACCTCAGCTGGCTCTAGCTAGTCCTTCCGGTCGTCCCGAGCCGCGGTGTCCTGCTCCATGGCGTCCCTCGCCCCCGGCATGAACTCCACGATCACGTCGTGGGCCTGGCGGGCGAGGGGCCGCAGGACGCGGAACCGGGACAGCGCGATGGCGCGGGCGGCCAGCGGCGCGGTGCGCTCCACGAGACGGCGGCTGCGCTCGGCGCCCTCGCTCCGGTCGTACACCCAGTACAGCACCAGTCCCATGTGCATCAGCCACATCATGTGGGGGAGGAGCGGGGCGAGTTCGGGCGCGGTCTTGGTGTCGGAGCCGTACAGGACCCGCTCGTGGATCGAGATGACCGCGCGGCGGGCGTCGACCGAGTCGGGCGAGAAGGGGCTGAGCGGGCTCTCCGGGTCGGCCGCGTTCTTGAAGAACTGCGCGGCGAAACGGTGGTACGGCTCCGCCACGTCCAGCCAGGTCAGCAGGGAGTCCCGGATCCGTACGGCCAGGTCCTTGTCGCCGGCCAGAACGGGCCGGACCGCCGCCTCGTGCTCGGCGGCGATCCGGTCGTAGAAGCCCTGGACCAGGTGTTCCTTGGAGGCGAAGTAGTAGTAGGCGTTCCCGACGGAGACCCCGGCCTCCTGGGCGATGGCCCGCATGGTCGTCTTGTCGAAGCCGCGTTCCTGGAAGAGCCGGAGCGCGGTTTCGAGGATGAGTGTGCGGGTCTGCTCGCTCTTGGCGGCCTTGCCGCCGCCCTTCGGGGTGTTCTGCTCCTGCTGCTCCTTCACAGGAGGAGCCTAACGGGACGTCTCCCCGGCCCCGCACCGGCCGTCCTCGCCGGCCGGGCAGGACGGGGCGGTGGCCTGCCGCCACTTGGCGGCGGCGAGGACGGTGAGGCGGGCGACGGGCCGTCCGGCCGGGGTGGCGAGCCAGTACGCCTTCGCGCGGTGCTCCGCGAGGGCCCAGAGGCACACGATCCAGGCATCGGTCCCCCGGTAGACCGCGCCGTCGTTCCCCACGACGGTGATCTCCTCCAGCGTCTCCCGGTGATCGAGTCCCGGGAACCGACGCCGCGCCTCCTGGGACCCGGCGGGTACGAGGTCCAGCGGTACGAGCCGGGCCTGCCGCAGCATCCAGGCCCTCAGGTGCACGCAGAGAGGACACTGGGCGTCGTACAGGACGGTGAGCCGCATGGCCGCGCCGCTCTCAGGCCCGGGCGACGGGGGCGGTCCACCCCTGCGGCGGAACGGGCGGCTGCTGCCGGCGGTCCAGGGTGCCGCGGCGGCGGATGCGGCTCAGGACGTAGAAGTTGAACAGGTGCAGCACGCCCAGGACCAGCAGGACGACCCCGAGCTTCACCGACAGGGCCTCGAACAGCTCCCGGGCGTCGGTGACGGCCGCGTCGCGTTGCAGGTAGAGCGCGACGAAGCCGAGGTTGACGAGGTAGAAGCCCACGACCAGCAGGTGGTTCACGGCGTCGGCCAGGGTGTCGTTCCCCTTGAACACATCGGCCAGGAAGACCTTGCCGTTCCGGCTGAGTGTGCGCCCGACCCAGATGGTGAGTCCGACGCTGATCAGCAGGTAGGTGATGTAGGCGACCACGGTGAGGTCCATGCCGCACGCTCCTTGAACGCGTTCAAATCGATGGCAGACATGACTGTACGCCGTCTTTTGAACGCGTTCAACAGGGGGGTGCGGATATGCGGGCACGGCGTGCGCGGGGGTGCCGTTCAGGTGCGGGAGAGCGGACGGAGCCCCCGGCCCGGGGCGAGGCGGGGGCTCCCGGCCGTCGGCCCCGTCAGGCGTCCGTGACGGTGATCGCCTGTACCGGGCAGGACCGCGAGGCCTCCCGTGCCAGCGGGTTCCCGCCCCCGTCCTCCCGCCCCGGCAGCACCGTGCCGAACCCGTCGTCGTCCTGGGTGAAGACATCCGGTGCCGTCAGCGCGCACTGCCCCGCGCCGATGCAGGTGTCACTGTCGATGGAGATACGCATGCTCATGGGTCCAGCCTCCTCACCAGGCCACCGGAAGCTCCACCATTCCCTGAAGCGTGTCGCCCGGTTTATGAGGAATCTCCTCCGGCGGAGCCGCCAGACGGAGGCCCGGCAGCCGGGACAGCAGTGCCCCCAGCGCGATCTCCATCTCCGCGCGCGCCAGGTTCTGCCCGAGACACTGATGGATTCCGAAGCCGAACGCCACGTGGTGGCGGGCCGGCCGTGCCCAGTCGAGGCGGTCGGGAGACGCGTACACCGCCGCGTCCCGGTTGATGACCGAGGTCGGGAAGACCAGTCCCTCGCCCGCCCTGATGGTCGTGTCCCCGACCGTGATGTCCTCACGGGCGAAGCGCAGCATCCCGTCCGCGATGGACAGGAACCGCAGCAGTTCCTCCACCGCCGTCCGCATCAGCGCCGGGTCCGCCCGCAGCTCCGCGAGCCGCTCCGGGTGCCGCAGCAGCGTGAACGTACCGAGCGAGATCATGTTCGCGGTCGTCTCGTGCCCGGCCACCAGCAGGATCAGCGCCAGCTCGATCAACTCCTGACGGCCGACCCGCCCCGGGACGTACTGCTCCGCCACCAGGTCGTCCAGCAGCCCTTCCCCCTGCTTCCGGCGCTTGGCGTCCACCAGTTCGCCCAGGTACCCCTCCAGAGCCTCCACGGCCCGCTTGGAGTCCCCGGCCGTCGGCCCGCGCAGCGCCCGCCGGGACTGCTCCTCGAAGAACTCGTGGTCCGCGTAGGGGACGCCCAGCAGTTCGCAGATCACCATGGACGGCACCGGCAGCGCGAACGCGCTCACCAGCTCGGCGGGCGGGCCCGCCGCCACCATCGTGTCCAGCAGGGCGTCCACGATCCGCTCGATGCGGGGCCGCAGTCCCGCGATCCGCTTCAGCGAGAAGCTGGAGATCAGCATGCGCCGCTGCCGGTTGTGCTCCGGGTCGTCCCGTGACAGCAGCGCCGCCGGGGGCCGCTCGCGGACCACCTCCGCCCGTGCGGACGGGACCGGGAAGTCCGGGTGCGAGCTGTCCGTGGACAGCCGCTGGTCGGCCAGCAGCTCACGGGCGGCGGCGTGGCCGGTCACCATCCACACCAGACGGCCGTCGTAGAGGCGCGTACGGGCCAGGGGGCGGGCCTCGCGCAGCGGGGCGTATCCGGTCGGCGGGTGGTAGGGACACGTACGGTCCTGGGGGAACGTGACGTCGGTGGTCTCCGGCATGGCGCGGCCCTCGCAGACGAGTCAGACGAGTTCGATCGGACGTACCGATCTCCACTACATGCCGTGCACACGCATCCGGTCTACGCGCATTCCGGCCAACCAGCCACCCGGACGCCCGCTACGCGCTCAGCGACCGCGCGTAGTTGAGCTGGCCCATCACCCAGGGGAAGGTCTCCGGGCTGTTCGCCGGGATCATCGTGGAGTGGGTCTTCCCGCCGCTGGCGACCGTGACCTGGACGAAGCCGGTGGTCGTCTTCTCCTTCATCAGCAGGAACAGCAGTCCCAGGAAGCAGAAGAGGAAGAAGATGACGGCCAGCACGATCGCGTGCGTCGGCATCTTCTCCTCGGTACGTGACATGTCCGTCGCGTTCCACACCGCGCCCTTCAGCGGCAGTGTGCCGGTGGGCGTGACGATGGAGTCCTGGAGCACGGTGATGTCCCCGAGCGACACCAGCGGCGCCCCGCCGCCCGGCGCCCCGTAGGCGGGCACCGGCTGCGGGTAGCCGTACCCGGGCGCGGTGCCGGGGTACCCGTACCCGCCGGGCGCGGTCTGCGGCGGCTGGCCGGCAGGCTGGGTCGGGCCCCACTGGTAGCCGCCTTCGCCTCCCGCGTACGGGTTCGGGTTGGCGTTCGGGTTGGCATTCGGGTCGCTCATGGTCCCCCACTCTCCTGTTCGCTGGTGCGCTCACAGATCCTGGCACAACACACCGCGGCCCCGCCTCCGTTGCCGGAAGCGGGGCCGCGGTGATGCGCGGGGTGCCGCGGAGAACCGCGCGGAGCTCAGTAGCGGCGCGTGATCAGCGCCCGCTTGACCTCCTGGATCGCCTTCGTGACCTCGATACCGCGAGGGCAGGCGTCCGTGCAGTTGAACGTGGTGCGGCAACGCCACACGCCGTCCTTGTCGTTGAGGATCTCCAGGCGCTGCTCGCCCGCCTCGTCGCGCGAGTCGAAGATGAAGCGGTGCGCGTTCACGATCGCGGCCGGGCCGAAGTACTGGCCGTCGTTCCAGAACACCGGGCAGGACGAGGTGCAGGCGGCGCACAGGATGCACTTCGTCGTGTCGTCGAACCGCTCCCGGTCCTCCGCCGACTGGTACCGCTCACGCGTCGGCTCGTTGCCGGACGTGATCAGGAACGGCATCACGTCCCGGTACGCCTGGAAGAACGGCTCCATGTCCACGACCAGGTCCTTGAGGACCGTCATGCCCTTGATGGGCTCGATCGTGATCGGCTTGCCCGGGTTGATGTCCTTGATCAGGGTCTTGCAGGCCAGCCGGTTCTTGCCGTTGATGCGCATGGCGTCCGAGCCGCAGATGCCGTGCGCGCAGGAGCGGCGGAAGGTCAGCGAACCGTCCAGGTCCCACTTGATCTTGTGGAGACCGTCGAGGACACGCTCCTTCGGGTCGATCTCGACCTGGAAGTCCTGCCACTGGGCCTCGTCCGACACCTCGGGGTTGAAGCGGCGGATCCGGAACGTGACCGTGATGTAGGGGGAGGCGGCCGAGGTGTCGGCCGTCTTCTCCAGGGTCGGGGTAGCCATCAGTACTTACGCTCCATCGGCTGGTAGCGGGTCTGGACGACCGGCTTGTAGTCGAGGCGGACGGAATCGGTGCCGTCGGCGCCGACCTCGCGGTACGCCATGGTGTGGCGCATGAAGTTGACGTCGTCGCGGTTCGGGTAGTCCTCGCGGTAGTGACCGCCGCGGGACTCCTTGCGGGCCAGCGCGGAGACGGCCATCACCTCGGCCAGGTCGAGCAGGTTGCCCAGCTCGATGGCCTCCAGCAGGTCTGTGTTGAACCGCTTGCCCTTGTCCTGGATGGCGACGTTCTTGTAGCGCTCGCGCAGCTCGGCGACCTTCTCGACCGCGGTCTTGATCGTCTGCTCGGTGCGGAACACCATCACGTTGGCGTCCATGGTCTCCTGGAGCTCCTTGCGGAGGTCCGCGACCCGCTCGCCGCCGGTGGACTCGCGCAGCCGCTCGACCTGCTCCTGCACCAGGGACGCGGGGTCCTCCGGCAGCTCGACGAAGTCGGCCCCGGCCGCGTACTCGGCGGCGGCGATACCGGCCCGCCGGCCGAACACGTTGATGTCGAGCAGCGAGTTCGTGCCCAGCCGGTTGGCGCCGTGCACCGACACGCAGGCCACCTCGCCGGCCGCGTACAGCCCCGGGACGACCGTCGTGTTGTCCGCCAGGACCTCACCCTCGACGTTCGTCGGGATGCCGCCCATCGCGTAGTGCGCGGTCGGCTGGATCGGGATCGGGTCCGTGTAGGGCTCGATGCCCAGGTACGTACGGGCGAACTCGGTGATGTCCGGGAGCTTGGCGTCCAGCTGCTCCGGCGGCAGGTGCGTCAGGTCCAGGAACACGTGGTCGCCCTCGGGGCCGCAGCCGCGGCCCTCGCGGATCTCCGTGTAGATGGAGCGGGACACGACGTCACGCGACGCGAGGTCCTTCATGACGGGCGCGTACTTCTCCATGAAGCGCTCGCCGTCCTTGTTGCGGAGGATGCCGCCCTCACCGCGGGCGCCCTCCGTCAGCAGGATGCCCATGCGCCAGATGCCCGTCGGGTGGAACTGGAAGAACTCCATGTCCTCCAGCGGCAGACCGCGCCGGTAGCAGGCCGCCTGGCCGTCGCCGGTCAGGGTGTGCGCGTTCGACGTGACCTTGAAGAACTTGCCCGTGCCGCCGGACGCGTAGATGACGGCCTTGGCCTGGAAGATGTGGATCTCGCCGGTCGCCAGCTCGTACGCGACGACACCGGCCGACTTCCTGACGCCGTCGACCTCGGTGATCAGCTGGTCCAGGACGTAGAACTCGTTGAAGAACTCCACGCCCTCCTTGACGCAGTTCTGGTACAGCGTCTGGAGGATCATGTGACCGGTGCGGTCGGCCGCGTAGCAGGCGCGCCGGACGGGGGCCTCGCCGTGGTTGCGGGAGTGGCCGCCGAAGCGGCGCTGGTCGATGGTGCCGTCCGGGGTCCGGTTGAACGGCAGGCCCATCTTCTCCAGGTCGAGGACGGCGTCGATGGCCTCCTTCGCCAGGATCTCGGCGGCGTCCTGGTCGACCAGGTAGTCACCGCCCTTGATCGTGTCGAAGGTGTGCCACTCCCAGTTGTCCTCCTCCACGTTGGCCAGCGCGGCGGCCATGCCGCCCTGCGCGGCGCCCGTGTGGGAGCGGGTGGGGTACAGCTTGGTCAGCACGGCGGTACGGCTGCGCTTCGTGGCCTCGATGGCGGCGCGCATGCCGGCGCCGCCGGCGCCGACGATGACGGTGTCGTACTTGTGGATCTTCATGTTCTCGTCAGCCCCGGCTTCAGCGGATGTTCGGGTCGAAGGTGAAGATCACCAGCGTGCCCAGCAGGATGGTGAACACCGTCGCGGTGTACAGCAGGCCCTTCAGCCACAGGCGGGTGTTGGGGCGCTCGGCGTAGTCGTTGACGACGGTACGCAGGCCGTTCGCGCCGTGCAGCATCGCGAGCCACAGCATCAGCAGGTCCCAGACCTGCCAGAACGGGGACGCCCAGCGGCCGGCCACGAAGGCGAAGCCGATCTTGGAGACGCCGCCGTCCAGCACCAGCTGGATCAGCAGGTGGCCGATGATCAGGACGACCAGGACGACACCGGACAGGCGCATGAACAGCCACGCGGCCAGCTCGAAGTTGCCGCGGGTCGACTTGGGCGTCTTCTTCGTGCGCGCGCGGGGCGGCTCGATCAGCGGGGCCGGGTTGTCGGCGTCGTACAGGCCCGTGTCCTGGAACGCGGCCCCGGCGGAGGTGGTGTCAGCAGACATGTCTGGCGTCAGCTCCCGAACAGTTCACGTGCGGCGTGGCCGAGGACGGGGTAGACGGCACCCGCCATCAGCACGACCCAGATGCCCATGACGGTCCACAGCATCTGCTTCTGGTAGCGCGGGCCCTTGGACCAGAAGTCCACGGCGATGACACGGAGGCCGTTGAGCGCGTGGAAGAGGATGGCGGCCACGAGGCCGTACTCCAGCAGCGCCACGATCGGCGTCTTGTACGTCGCCACGACGTCGTCGTACGCCTCGGGTGAGACGCGGACGAGGGCGGTGTCCAGTACGTGCACGAACAGGAAGAAGAAGATGAGGACGCCGGTGACTCGGTGAGCCACCCACGACCACATGCCTTCCCGGCCGCGGTACAACGTTCCAGCCGGCACGGAAATGTCCTCCGGGAGCGGGATTGGGGTCGGCCGGCTTCTCTGTCGGTCAGACCCGGCCGGGTACGGTCCACCGGCCCCGGTCATGGTAGCGACGCGATGTCGGTTCCCTCGCGCGGGGTCCACAGGTGTGATCAAACAGGCAGTCAGATCGGGTGAAATCACTCGAACGATGGATACGACGTATGGCCGATAAGCCGGGCAAGCCGGGCACGGGTGAGTCTGCGCATCTCCTCCGCGGAGACCGCCCGCTCCTCGTCCGGGTCGTTGCCGAGCCGTGACCGGATCCCGCCGAGCACCTGGTCCAGGTGTTCCGCGGGGTGGTGCCCGGCCAGGCAGATGACGAACGCGTGCCCGAACCGCCCCTCGTACACGTCGTGCGCCGCGCGCAGCGCGGTGTGCGCCGCCGGGGGCGTGCCGGGCGGCAGCGCGGGCGCCGCCTCGTCGGCCAGCGCCTCGTCCAGATCGGCACGGGAAAGGTCGTAACCGGCCTCGTCGGCGGCGGCCAGCAGGGCGTCGACCGTCGGGTAGGGGCGGTGGGCGGCCACCCGGCGGGCCCAGCGGCGGCTGCCGCAGCAGGCCAGCAGGGAGGCTTCGGCGGCCTCGCCGGGGGCGGTGTTGAACACCGCGAGCGGCGAGGCGGGGCCCTCCGGGGCACGCGGGGCGGGAGGTATGGCCGCGGTGGTCGACCCGGTGGCGCTGAAGGTCGTCGGAGTTCCGGCGGCGGATTCGCGGGACAGCGTGGGCTCCTCGAACAGAACAGCAGTCGACGAAGGGGGCGGGGGTGGCGGGCGCTGCGGGAGACGGTGATGGTGTGGGGGAGGTTCCAGGAGTCGTCAGAAAGAAGTGTGGGAAGGGACGCAACGCTACCCAGGGTGAGCAGGAGTGGTCCGAAGCCCTTCCGTATTTCACCCGGAAGGCAGAGTTTCAACGCGAGGGATGGACGCACTCGGCGTGTCGGGGTGCGGCGGAGTGACCGACGAAGGGCGGGTGCGTGAACAGGACGCTGCGTAGGACGGTGCTGATGGCGGTCACCCTGGCGCTGTCCGGCGGCCTGGCGGGCTGCGGCGGCGACGGTGACGGCGGTACGGCTCCGACGGCGGCCACCCGGCCCCGCACGGCACCTACTCCCTCCCCTTCGCTCCGGCCCGGGTCCCCCACCCCGCCCGGGACGCCCACGCCCGCCCCCACCCGCACCCACCCCCCGTCCGTACCGCCCCTGACCATCCCCGCCGTGCGGGAACACGCCGCCGCCCGGGGCCCCGGATGGCGGCCGGAGCCCGGCCGGGCGGTGGTCGTCGCGCCCGGCAGCGGCGTCCTGGACGACGAGGCCCGGCTGCTCGCCCGCGAACTGGGGCTCGACCACCGGGGCGAGACGCCCGCGCGGGCGGGCGACATCGAACTGGCGCTGGACACCCGGCAGGGCGGCGGCCCGGAGTCGTACGCGCTCGTGGTCCGCGACGGCCGGGTGCGGATCAGCGGCCCCGACGAGGCGGGCGTCTTCTACGGCACGCGCACGGTCAAGCAGGCCGTACGGTCCGGCGGCGCCGTGCCGGAGGGCGTCATACGCGACCGGCCCGACCGCCCGCAGCGCGGACTGATGGTCGACATAGCCCGGAAGCACTTCACCGCGGCATGGCTGGAGGACCGGATACGGGAGATGGCCGACCTGAAGCTCAACCAGCTCGGGCTGCACTTCTCCGACGACCAGGCGTTCCGCATAGAGTCCACGTCCCACCCCGAGGTGGTGTCGAGTCCCCACCTGACGAAGGCCGAGGTGCGCCGGATCATCGCCCTCGCGGACTCCCTGCACGTCACCGTCATCCCCGAGATCGACTCGCCCGGTCACCTCGGCGCCGTCCTCGCCGCCCACCCCGCGCTGCGGCTCCGCAGCGCCGCCGGCACGATGCCGCGCGGCGCCATCGACATCGCGAACCCCGCGTCGGCACGGCTCGTCGACGACCTCCTCCGCGAGTACGCCGAGCTGTTCACCGGCCCGTACTTCCACGTCGGCGCCGACGAGTACGCGGCGCTCATGGCGCGCGACCCCGATGCCGCGTACCCGGCGCTCGCCGCCGAGGCACGCAGAAGGTACGGCGCCGGGGCGGGTGTCCAGGACCTGGCGACGGGCTGGCTCAACGACCGGGCGGCGGTGGTCCGGACGGCCGGCAAGCAGCCGAAGGCCTGGAACGACGGCTTCTTCCGGGGCGGTGTCGTACGCGCGGACCAGGGCATCGAGGTCGAGTACTGGACCGGCCGCGAGATCGGGGCGCGCCCCCCGTCCGAGTACCTGGCGGAGGGCCGGACGGTCGTGAACGTCAACGACCGGTACCTCTATTACGTCCTCGGTGAGCCGAACCAGTTCACGTACCCCACGGGCCGGGAGATCTACGAGGCCTGGAACCCCCTGGTGCTGCGCGGTACGAGCCCGGTCCCGTCCCGCTACTCGTCCCGGATAGCGGGCGCCCGGTTCGCCGTCTGGTGCGACCTGGCGAACGCCCAGACCCAGGCCCAGGTCGCGGCGGGCATCCGCCTGCCCCTGCGGGCCCTGGCCCAGCGGGTCTGGGACCCGCGGTCCCCGCAGCTGAGCTGGCAGGCGTTCACGGAGCTGGCGGGGCGCGTTGCCGGCCCGTCCGGGGGTGCCCCCTCCGGGGGAGTCTGAGGACGGGCGGCGGATCCGCGGCGACGGGGCCCGGGGCGGGGCCGTTCACGCGGCGGCGCCGCACATCGGCGCAGGCGGGAAGGGGCGGGGCAGGGGAACGGCGACGTCACGGCTGCGACACGGGATGGACACGGCGCGTGACGCTTTCCGGGGTCGCGGCGCAGTAAGGGGAGTACCGGCGTCCGCACCGCGACGGGAGACTGTCATGACCCCCACCCCCCACCTGGTGGACCTGCTCGCCCAGGCCGACGACCGCGGCCTCGCCGCCTCCGCGCTCGCCTGCCTGGACCGCTGCCTCCCTCTGCTCGTCCCGGAGGCCGGGGACCAGCTGCGCCCCCTGTGGGTGGGTGTGGCGCGCGGCGGCGCCGAGTGGCCGCAGCGCCTGGCGGAGGCGCGGGACGCGGTGGGCCCGGCCGCCGGGGACGGACCCGAGGCCCGGCTGGTGAAGGCCATGCTGGACGCCGCCCCCGCCCAGTGGGCGGCCCCCGGGCTGCGCACCTGGGCCGACGCCTGCTCGCTGGCCGCGCTGGAGGTCCATCACCGCCTCGGCTCCGGGGCGCAGGACACGGACCCCGCGGGCCTACTGGAGCGCTGCCGCACGGGCGAGCCCGACGGCGCGGGCCCCCTGGCCGCAGGCGAACTGCGCCGCCAGGCCCGCGTGCTGGAGGTCCTCGCGGACGGCGCCACCCACGGACTGCGCCGCGCACTGGACCTGTCCGCCGAGGGCCGCCGCGTCCTCCAGGCGGTGGTCTCCCGGCGGGCCCGCACGGCCTGAGCTCGGGGCCCGGAGCCTTACGGGCCGAAACGTCACAGCAGAAGCAGCACCGCCGTGCCCCACACCACGGACACCGCGACCAGCACGGGGCCGAGCGGCATGCCCTGCTGCCCGGGCCCGGCCTCCTCCAGGGGCCGCAGGCCCTGGTCGTACAGCAGCGCCCGCAGCTCGTCGGCGGTGCGCTGTGCGTGCGGCTCGCGCCCGAGGCGCCGCTCCAGCCAGGACCAGCCGGTGGGGGACAGGCCGATCCGCTCGCCCTTCACGGGGTCGATCCGGATGCCGTCCTCCTTGTGCCACACCGCCGCGACCGCGTCCCACGGCAGGTGCCGCACCCGCCACGGGCCGGTGATCCACACCCCGTCGCGGTCGGCGGTCACCCGCCAGCCGAGCGCGGTGGACACGGACTTCGTCAGCCACGGCACGGTGAGCGGGAGCAGCAGCCAGCTCCAGGACAGCCCGTCGTCGACGATGCCCCAGATGCTGCCGCCCTGGAACGCCAGCAGGCACAGCCCCACGGCCCGGGACATGCCGTGGGCGGACCACACCCGGGGTGCGGCGGTCGGCGCCATCCCGGCGGCGATCTCCTGGATGGGCCGCTGCGGAGGTGTCGTACGGCCATGGGCGGGGCGTCCGTCCGAGGGGCTGCCCGGAACCTTCCGCTCCGGGCGGGGCGCACGGCCGGTGAGCAGCTTGGGGACGACGGGCTTCACGGCGGTGACACTGCACTCCACCGACACCTCGGCGTCGTCCTCGTCCTCCCGCGCGACGAAGGCGAGCTCGGCCCCGGCGTACGGGACGCCGTAGAGGACGGCCTCCCGCAGCGGCGCGGGCGGCTCCTCGCCCTTGAGGATCGCCCCGAGCCGCCGCAGCCCCTCGCGTGCGTCCCCCTCGCCGTCGGCGTCCTCCTCCTCGTCCTCTTCTCCGTCGGAGGCGTACAGGGTGTGGAAGTGCAGCAGGGGCCGCGCGCCGGTCGGGTCGTCGGCGGCGTAGACCCACACACGGCCGTCGTCCTCGCCCTCGCGCACCAGCACCTTCAGCACGGGGAGAGGCCCGCGCCGCAGCCGTTCGGCGCGCGACCGCCCGTCGACCCCGTTGGCGAAGAACCCCAGCCCCGCGACCAGCGCGGCCAGTGTCAGCAGTTCCCCGTCGACGGTGTCGTACGGCTCCGCCACGAGCCGGGTCCAGTCGCCGTCGACGAGCACGTCGACGCGGCTTCCGACGGGGAAGTCCCCGGGGTAGAGGGTCTCGACGGTGCGGGTGCCGAGGCTCCCGGTGTCGAGGGTCAGGACGTCCACCTCGTCGTCGTTCACCCTGTTCGCGGTGACTTCGGCGGTCACCGGGACGAGCCGGGCGGCGCGCTCCTCGTACGCGGCGATCTCGTCCGTCACCTGCCAGTAGCCGTACCCGGCCGAGGCGAGCAGCAGGGCGGCCAGCACGAGGGACACCCGCCCGCGCCGGAACCCGCGGGCGGCGTCGGGGAGCGGGGCCACCACCGGCCCGGCGGCCTCACGGGCCAGCGCCCGCTGCCGGGCGGCGGCGGACAGCCGGTGGCCGAGCCCGGCGGCGGCGAACGCCAGCGCCGCGGTGAACCCGAGCCCCGACGGGTCCGCGACCACGTCACCGGCGTCGTCGCCGCCCACGAGGAACGCGGCGAGCAGCCCGCCGAGCCCGGCGAGCGCGAGCCGGGGCTGCCGCCAGAGCCAGTAGAAGGTGAGCAGCAGCACGGCGAAGAAGGCGAACCCGAGCCAGTCCTCGGCGCCGCACGGCGAGGCCGTGGTGCAGGGCTGTTCGGGTCCGCTCTCCATGGTCCAGACGGTCGCGGCGGCCAACGCGCCGGTCGCCCACAGGGGATGGGCCCAGGGCGCGGGAACGGCGGCCAGCCAGCGCCGTGCGTCGGCCGACCGCCACTCGGCGGTGCCGGGCGGTATCCGCTCGGCGGGGAGGGGCACCGGAGGAGTGTTCACGCCCGCATTATCGCGAGATCGACGAGCCGCCGGACGGGGTGCCGGAGCCGCCGCCTGAGCAGCCGTCAGAGGTTGTCGCCCCAGCCCCCCTGGATCATCGTCTGGAACGCCCACGCGTCTTCCTTCCGGACGAGGACGTCGGCGTACCGGAGGTGCCGGGTCTCGCCGCCCGCCGTCATGACGGAGTCGGTGAAGACGACGGCCATGGCGGGAGAGAGGAACACGGGCGTGCGGGCCGACTCGAAGACGATGTCCTCGGCGCCGTCCCCCATGACGTGCGTCATGGTCGCCACGAACCGCTCGCGGTCCCACTGTGCCGACCGGCCGTCTCCCTTCGTGTCGTCGCTGACGAGGTTCAGCGGGAACACCGCCATGTCGGCCATGCCTTCGACGTCGCGCCGGCCGCTGCGGGCGTCGTACTCCGCGAACCAGGCGTCCAGGCTCGCCCGGTCCTCGGGGGTGGGGGTGTATCCGGTGTCGGGCAGGAGGGTCATACGGGCTCCACTGGTCAAGTTTGACTATGTGCTGGGGTGAAGCAGGCATGCCCGGCGGTTCATGTAGTCAAACTTGAATACCTGATTTCCGCCGCTTGGGACAGACGGGTCCGTCGGTGAAGGCGCCGCCGGGGCACGGAGTGGGGGTTCCAGCCGTCGCGGTGCTTTCTCGCCTCGTCCGCCTGCCCTGCCCTGTGACACTTCGACACGTCCACACGCAGTCCTGTGCAGGGGCACGAACCGGACACGCGGCGCGAAGAGGTCGGTGTGGGGGGACACGATGCGGAGCTCGGTACTGCGGTCGCACGCGCGCAAGGGGGCGACGAGGACGCGTTCGCGCAGGTCTACCGACTGGTGCAGCCGGGGCTGCTCGCGTCGGTGCGGGTGCTCGTCGGGGACGACGCGGAGGACGTGGCCGCCGACGCGTGGCTGGAGATCGCCCGTGACTTGGCGCGGTTCCACGGCGACGGCGCGGGATTCCGGGGCTGGGCCATGACCATCGCCCGGCACCGGGCCCTGGACCATCTGCGCCGTCGGCGGCGGCGCCCCCGCGCGTCCGGGAGCGAGGCGGAACTGCTCGACATACCCGACCGGCACGACACCGCCGGGGCGGCCCTGGAGTCCCTGTCGACCGCGCGGGCGCTCGCCCTCATCCGGGGTCTGCCACGCGACCAGGCGGAGGCGGTGCTGCTGCGCGTGGTCGTCGGACTGGACGCGCCCACGTCCGCGCGGGTGCTGGGCAAGCGCCCCGGTGCCGTACGCACCGCCGCGCACCGGGGGCTCAAAAGGCTCGCAGCGCGGCTCGGCCGTACCGGGCCGGAAGAATGAAAGCCGGAGAACGGGGGAGAGGCGGAGGGAGGACGACCGGGGCCGCCACCCCCCACAGGAGAGGCCCCGGTCGCCGTCCGCGGAGCCGCAGGGCGGCCCCGTATTCCTTTCAGCGCCGCCGGTGCGTTTTCTGTCACACCACCCTGCGACCGAAGCTGTTCCATGTTGTACAAACATGGACGAGACGTAGCGGCAGCACGTAGCGTGCTGCTGCGCGCCGGGCGGAGCGGCCTGGGTTGACCTGCCGCGCTATAGAACAGGTAGTGGGAGTGCTGGGGGACGACGCGGAGCTGACCGCCGCAGTGCTCGCGGCACAGGACGGAGACGAGGACGCCTTCCGTACTGTGTACCGCGCCGTGCACCCGCGGCTGCTCGGATACATACGCACGCTGGTCGGCGAACCGGACGCCGAGGACGTGGCGTCCGAATCCTGGCTGCAGATAGCCAGGGACCTGGACCGGTTCAGCGGCGACGCGGACCGCTTCCGCGGCTGGGCCGCACGGATCGCGCGCAACCGTGCCCTCGACCATCTGCGGATGCGGGGGCGGCGCCCCGCGCAGGGCGGGGACGAGACCGAGCTGGCCGAGAAACCCGCCGACGCCGACACGGCCCTGGAGGCCATGGACTCCCTCGCGACCGGCCACACCATGAGCCTGATCGCCCAGCTGCCGCAGGACCAGGCCGAGGCGGTCATCCTGCGTGTCGTCGTCGGGCTCGACGCCAAAACCGCCGCCGAGACGCTCGGCAAACGCCCCGGCGCGGTGCGCACCGCCGCGCACCGGGGCCTCAAGCGGCTGGCCGAACTGCTGGGCGCCGCCGCCGAACCGGGACAGGGCAGCGGCCTGCCGCTGAGCGGCGTACCGCCCCAGCCGGGGCCCCGGGGCAGGTCCGGCGCGCGGACCCCGGTGACGCGTCGCGCTGTGACGCATTTGCGCGCGCGGACGCAGAAGGACATGTGATGGCCGACGAGCGGTACGGATGGCTCGACCACGAGGCGGCGGAGCGACTGCTGCGTGGCGAGTCCGTCGTCGCCACCGACGATTACACACGGTTGCAGACCGAACGCCTCGCGGAGGCGCTGGACGGCGTACGGGCCGATTCGCTCACCGCCGCCGGCCCGGCCGGTGAACTGCCGGGCGAGGAGGACGCCCTGGTGGCGTTCCGCGCGGCCCGGGCGGCGAAGGCCGCGGGTCCGGCCGGCGCGGAGGCCTCCGTGTCCGCTTCCGGGAGCCGCGCCGGGCGGTGGCTGCGGCCCGCCCGCTGGGGCCTCGTCGCGTCGGTCGCCGGGCTGGCCGTGGGCGGCGTGGCCGTCGCCGCGGGCACCGGTGTGCTGCCCGCACTGGGCGGCGACCCCCGGCCCGAACCGACGCCCGCCGCGTCGGCGTCGCTCACCCCCGGGCACCGGATCGCCGAGGAACCCGCCGTCCGGCCGCCCGGCTGGGTCACGCCTCCGGTGCCGCAGAGTCCCGGCACCTCGCCTTCCCCCGGCGTGACCTCGCCGTCCCCGGGCGAGACCCCCGGCCGCGGCATGGTCACCGAACCCGGCGGAGCGTCGGCTGACAACGATGGCGGCACCCGTACGGACCGCCCAGGCGACCCGGACGGGAGCGGCGACCACGCCGGTGACCGTGACGGCGCCGACCGGACCCCCGGGGCCACCTTGCCCGACCGGACCGCGCAGGCCTGCCGGGACTTCCGCGACGGGCATCTGGACGAGGTGCGGCGCCGGCAGCTCGAGTCCGCGGCCCGCACCGACGGCGGCGTGCAGCGCTACTGCGACCAGGTGCTGGGCGCGGGGCGGCAGAGCGGCGGAACCGGGGCGGACAAGAGCGCGGGGGCGGGCGACCGTGACGGCGACGGCGACGGCGACGGCGAGGGTGAAGGGGCGCAGGGCCGGCGGCCCGCGCCGCGTGACCCGGTGAAGCCGACTCCCGGCAGGGGCGCCAGGCCGTAGAGCCTCCGGGGGTTCTTCTCCCGGACCCGCGCCCTTCTCGGAGCCGGGGGAACCGTCCCCAGACCTCCGACGCGCGCCCGGGAACGGCGCTCGCGCTCAAGTACCGGGCGGGCCGGAGTCGGGCTCCGGCTGCGGGCGCACCCCCTCTGACCTGCGAATTCAGAAAAGTTTCCCAGAGGTGTGACACTTTTCGAGCGGGTGACGCAGTACTGAGTGAGCCGACTGGTCATCGGCGGCGCAAGAAAGAGCCGGGGTTCCCCCCGTACCTACGGCTCAGCGCATTCGGCGCGGGCGGGACACGTTCCCCCGGTCCCGCCCGCGCCCATCTCTCTCCCGTCCGGGACCTCGCGGGTCACCAGTAGACGACGACCTTGTCGCCCACCCGCACCTCGTCGAACAGCTTCGCCAGCCGCTCCTTGTCACGGACGTTCACACAGCCGTGGGAGTTGCCGTTGTAGCCGCGCGCCGCGAAGTCCGAGGAGTAGTGCACCGCCTGTCCCCGGCTGAAGAACATCGAGTAAGGCATCGGCGTGTGGTAGAGCGTCGACGTCCAGGTCCGCTCCTTGCGGTCCACCTTGAACGTGCCCTCACGGGTCGCGAGTTCCGTGCCCTCCACCCCGAAGCGGACGTCCACGGCCGAGATCACCTTGCCGTCGACCATCCACGCCAGGGTCCGGGACTCCTTGCTGATACACAGCACCCGGCCCGTCATGCACCGCTCGTCCGGCTTGGCCAGCGGGTTGGAGGTGGCGGGCCGCAGCTCGTCGGCGGTCGGCCGGTGGGTCATCGCGAGCAGCCGCCGCCAGGTCGTCTCGTCGACCTTCCCGGTCACCGGCAGCTCCCGCTTCCTCTGGAACGCCGAGACCGCCTCGGTGGTGATCGTGCCGTAGAACGCGGTCGGAGCCCGGTGGAAGTGCCCGATCTGCCGCAGCCGCGCCTGGAGTTCCCGTACCTGCTCGTTCTCCGCGCCCTTCGCCATCAGGATCCGGCCGCCGGACGGCTTGTCATCGGCGGGGACGGAGGCGGGGGAGGAGGCCGACGGGCTGCCGGACGAGGCCCCCGGCGAGGGCGCCGACGGCGTCCCCGCGGAGGGCGTCCCCGCGGAGGGCGACTCCGCGGAGGGCGACCCCGTGGACGGCGAGGGCGCGGACGCCGACGGCACCGCCGGCGAGGGCGACGGCGCACCCGACGGCGCCGCCGACGGCGCCGGGGACGGCTGGCCCGCCGCCCCGACCGCCTGAGCGGTGCAGCCCGTCGCCAGCGCGACCGCGGCCGCGGCCAGCAGCGCCCTGCGGACCACGCCGCTGCGGGACGACGGGACTCTCTGGACCTGGAACGTACGGCGATGCATCGGATCCCCCCCGGGGTTCAGTCGTTTCCGCTCGTAGGGATACTTCCCTGCCCGAACTGGTTGCCTGCGCCCGCGGCGGTTGTGACGAGGCTGTGACGGAGCCCGGAGGCGCGCCCGTACGCACCGGTCACCCCCTCCGTACGCGCGGCTGTGAGCAAGCTCCCAGCGTGCGGCTCTCCACCGGTCGCACGCTCGCCGCTACAGTCCGTCGCGAAGGGTCGGAGATACCTGCGAGTAGGTCTACCGGAAGGTCACAGCACATGGCGCGCGAGTCGGAGTCGGGTCTGCCCATCGAGCCGGTGTACGGGCCGGACGCCCTGGAGGGCTGGGACCCGGCGGAGAGGCTGGGGGAGCCGGGAGCGTACCCGTACACCCGCGGCGTCTACCCGACCATGTACACCGGCCGCCCGTGGACCATGCGGCAGTACGCCGGGTTCGGCACCGCCGTCGAGTCGAACGCGCGCTACAAGCAGCTCATCGCCAACGGCACCATGGGCCTGTCCGTCGCCTTCGACCTGCCGACCCAGATGGGCCACGACTCCGACGCGCCGATCGCGCACGGCGAGGTCGGCAAGGTGGGCGTCGCCATCGACTCGGTCGAGGACATGCGGGTCCTCTTCGACGGCATCCCGCTGGACAGGGTGTCCACGTCGATGACGATCAACGCCCCGGCGGCGCTGCTGCTGCTCCTCTACCAGCTGGTCGCGGAGGAGCAGGGCGTCGGTGCCGACAAGCTGACCGGCACGATCCAGAACGACGTGCTCAAGGAGTACATCGCGCGCGGGACGTACATCTTCCCGCCCAAGCCGTCCCTGCGCCTGATCGCGGACATCTTCAAGTACTGCAAGGCCGAGATCCCGAAGTGGAACACCATCTCGATCTCCGGCTACCACATGGCGGAGGCCGGGGCCTCGCCCGCGCAGGAGATCGCCTTCACCCTGGCCGACGGCATCCAGTACGTCCGCACGGCCGTCGCCTCCGGGATGGACGTCGACGACTTCGCGCCCCGTCTGTCCTTCTTCTTCGTGGCCCGTACGACGATCCTGGAGGAGGTCGCGAAGTTCCGCGCGGCCCGCAGGATCTGGGCGCGGGTGATGAAGGAGGAGTTCGGGGCGAAGAACCCCAAGTCGTGGATGCTCCGCTTCCACACCCAGACCGCCGGCGTCCAGCTCACCGCCCAGCAGCCCGAGGTCAACCTGGTCCGGGTCGCCGTCCAGGGCCTGGCCGCCGTCATGGGCGGCACGCAGTCGCTGCACACCAACTCCTTCGACGAGGCCATCGCGCTGCCGACAGACAAGAGCGCCCGGCTCGCCCTCCGTACGCAGCAGGTGCTGGCGTACGAGACGGACGTGACGGCGACCGTCGACCCGTTCGCGGGCTCGTACGTCATCGAGAAGATGACCGACGAGGTGGAGGCCGCGGCGCTGGAGCTGATGGGCAAGGTGGAGGAGCTGGGCGGCGCGGTCAACGCGATCGAGCGCGGCTTCCAGAAGAACGAGATCGAGCGCAGCGCGTACCGGATCGCGCAGGAGACGGACTCCGGGGAGCGGGTCGTCGTCGGCGTGAACCGCTTCCAGCTCGACGAGGAGGAGCCCTACGAGCCGCTTCGCGTCGACCCGGCGATCGAGGCCCAGCAGGCCGACCGTCTCGCGAAGCTGCGTGCAGAGCGGGACCAGGCGGCGGTGGACGCGGCGCTCACGGCCCTCAAGAAGGCCGCGGAGGGCACGGACAACGTCCTCTACCCGATGAAGGACGCGCTGAAGGCCCGGGCGACGGTGGGCGAGGTCTGCAACGCGCTGCGGGAGGTCTGGGGGACGTACGTCCCGACGGACGCGTTCTGACGGGTCCCGCTCGGCGCGCTCCGCGCGCCCGAACCGGCGGCGGCCCATGGCGTGCTGGGCCGTCTCGGTCTGCGGAACACCGAGGGGGGTGCCGTACCTCCGTGCGACACTCCCCTCATGTTCGGCGTCATCGACCTTCCCACGTACCTCGCGGGTCTGCTCCTGATCATCCTGCTGCCCGGGCCCAACTCGCTGTACGTCCTCTCCATCGCCGCCCGGCGCGGGGTGCGTGTCGGGTACACCGCGGCGGCCGGGGTCTGGTGCGGGGACACCGTGCTGATGACTCTGTCGGCCGCCGGTGTGGCGTCGCTCCTCCAGGCCAACGCCCTGCTGTTCGGGATCGTCAAGTACGCCGGGGCCGGGTACCTGACCTGGCTGGCCATCGGCATGCTGCGGGCCGCGTGGGGGATGTGGCGCACCCGGCGCGAGCCGGACGCGGAGGCCGGAGGACCGGCCTCCGCCGCCACCGAGGAGCGGCCCTTCCGCCGCGCCCTGCTCATCAGCCTGTTCAACCCCAAGGCGATCCTGTTCTTCATCGCCTTCTTCGTGCAGTTCGTCGACCCGGCCTACGCCTACCCCGCGCTGTCCTTCGTCGTCCTCGGCACCCTCGCCCAGCTCGCCAGCGTCCTCTACCTCAGCGCGCTGATCTTCGGCGGCACGAAGCTGGCCGCCGCCTTCCGGCGCCGCAGGCGGCTCTCGGCCGGGGCCACCTCCGCGGCGGGGGCGCTGTTCCTCGGCTTCGCGGTGAAGCTGTCCCTCGCGAGCGCGTAGCCGCGGCGCCCGGCCCTCACGCCGGGTGAGGCAGTGCCGCGGGAGCCAGGATGTTCACCGTCACGCGCTCCGCACGGCACGGTGTCCTTCCGGACGCGGCGGCCCGCCCCGGCCGGACCGGCACGCTCAGGAGCCTCGGGTTCACGCCGTTCCAGGTCCGGGCGGGCGCGGACGACGAGCTCGGCGCCGAGGAGCCGCGCGGGACGCCGGGGCTCCGGCGGGCCAGGCCCGAGGGCGCGGCGCGGCCGGGGCGAGGTCCGTCGTGCCGCTCACCCGAGGGCCTTCTTCAGCGCCCGCGCCCGGCGGGCCATGCGGCGTACCGTCGGGTTGCGCGGGATGAAGCCGAGCTGCTGGGGCACGCCGCCCGGGAGGGCCAGAGCCGTGAGGCGGCGACGTTTGAAGTAGCGCCAGGTGTGTGGGGACAGACGGGACCTCAGATAGCGCTCGGCCTGGGGGCGGAGGTCCGGGTAGATCCTGTGCTGCATGGCGTACCCGACCGTGTCCACCAGTTCCTGGAGCCGTACCGCCGACGGGTCGAGGCGCTGGGCCCCGACGGCCGCGCGGTCCTCCAGGTCCGGGACCAGCGCGTCGACGACCGTCACCGGGATCCGGTTGCTGTTCTGGTAGGGGGTCAGCCGCTCCAGCAGCAGGTCCGTGCCCGTGCGCGCCACCGGCAGGCCGTACAGGGTGTGCGCGGTCAGCAGTGCCGTCGAGAAGCAGCCCACCACCAGCGCCGGCCGCATCCGCCGGTACACGACCTCCGCCAGCAACGGCACGTCCAGCACCACCAGTTCGGCTCCCAGCCGGGCCGCCTCCTCCTCCAGCAGCCGCGACCACCGCGCCGGTGCCGTCGGGTGCGGTTTGAACACGATCCGGGTGTGGCCGAGTGCGAGCGCTCCCCGCAGCATCCGGACGTGCAGCTCCTCCTCTTCCTCCCCGGTCAGGATGTTCAGCGCGGAGAGGTACTGCCCCAGCAGCAGGGCGGGGCGCTCCCCTGAAGGGAAGGGCAATGCGACGCCCGAATCCGCCAGTTCCGCCAGCACCTTCCCGAACACGTCCGAGGGCACCGTCTCCGCCGTCACCCCGAACTCGGTGAGCAGCAACGGCCGCAGCCCCGGCACCAGGTCCAGATGCAGCACCCGCCGCACCCGCGTACCGACCAGCGGGTCGATCTTGAAGCGGGTCGGACCGTAGCTCATCAGCCCGTCCGCGTACACGTCGACCGGCGCCCCGGTGAACACCTGGCACAGTGCCGTCGCCGGGTTGACCTGGATGGACTCGACGGCCAGCTCGACCCGGTCGTCCCCGAGCCCCCACAGCAGCCGCAGGTACCGCTCGAACAGCACCGTGTCGTTGGCGCGCGGTGACCAGCCGACCGGATGGAACGGATGGATCGCCTCGTTCCAGGACAGCACCCGGTCGAAGCGCGACCGCAGCCGCTCGAAGCCGTCCATCGTGTCGACCGACGGGCTGATCTCCGGGTTCGCCGCGTTGTTGCTGACCAGCAGGATCCGCCGGTCCGCGGGGCCGAACCGGTCCGCGTCCAGCGCGGCGGCCAGTGTGGCGACCCCGTACAGCGTGGAGGCGCAGAAGATCTGCGTCGTACGGGCCATCAGGCCGCCACCTCCGCCCCGACGGGCCGGCGCCGCAGCCGCCGCAGCCGGGCCGCGCGTTCGTGGTCCATCGAGTCCAGCGCCTCCTTCAGCAGATCCTGCGGCATGCGCTTCAACGCGGCCGAACTCTGCGCCCGCAGTTTCCGGGCGACCGCCGGTTCGAATTTCTCGATCGTGTTCAGGTGATGCGCGATGATGGCGCAATACGTACGGATCACCTTCGGTAGAAAACGGTCCGCCTCCGGGTCCTGCGAGGTCTCTTCGACGACCTGATCGAATGCGGGAATGAAATCGAGCTGCCGGGTGTCACCGATCTGTGTCAGCGAGGTCGTGACACCCCGCCGGTAGAAGATGCCGAGCAGGTCCACCGCGGCGAAGGACTTCGCCTCCCGGTGCAGTCGCCAGATCCACGGCCGGTCCTCCGCCGTCCGCAGGTGCTCGGGGAACAGCAGCAGCCCCTCGTCCACCAGTCGTCGGTGGTAGACGCCCGCCCAGGAGTACGGGTAGTCGACCGGGGTCGAGCGGTCGGACGGCAGGATCACGTCCCTCGGGTCCACCACGACGTTGCGCGGACCGAACGGCACCCGCTGGATCTCCCGCGCGTTCCCGGTGCAGCGCACATGGTCCGTGCGGACGAAGTCGCAGCCCAACTCCTCGATGGCGCCCACCAGTCGGGAGAAGTACCCGGGCGCCACCCAGTCGTCCGCGTCCATGAAGGTGACGTACTCGCCCCGGGCCAGTCCCATCGCCTGGTTGCGTGCCGCCGACACCCCCTTCTCCTCGCGCCGGACGTGGACGGCACCGGGGAGGTCGTGCGCCGCGCGCTCGACGATCTCCCCGGTCCCGTCCGTCGAACAGTCGTCGACCAGGATGAACTCGAAGTCGGCACGTACGTTCGCGCGCAGACTCCGCAGGGCGTCGGGCGCGTATTGCCGCACGTTGTAGAACGGCACGATGACGGAGAGCTTGACCACCCGACGGACGCTAGGCGGCCACCCGATCCCTCTTTCCGACCGGCGGAGGGACGCCAGGTGAACAATGGGCGGCGCGGCGCTTAACCAGACTGCGGCAAGCTTCTGTTCACTCTTTGTTGCCGTTGAGTTGGGCTGCGAAGCGGAATCCCTTCCTAACGTCCTCGTCGTGCCCTCGCTCACGTATCGGATCGCGGTCATCGCGGATTCCGACACCCGATGGAAATGGGGCGCGCAGACCGCGCGCCGCCTTTCCCCGCCCGAATCCGCCCCGGACATCACCGGCTTCGCCCTGCGCGGCCGGGCGACCCCGACGGCCCGGCAGCTCGCCGAGACCGGGCTGGGAACGCCCCGTGAGGTCACCGGGGCGGAGTTCCTCCGTGCCGTCAGGGAAGAGCGGTACGACGTCGTCGTCCTGGCCCTGGTCGGCGGCACCGTCCAGGCGGTGCTGCACGGACTGGCCGAACTGGTCCCGGACCGGCGCCCGGTGACCGTCACCGGCTATGTCGGCGTCGTCTACGAGAAGCTCACCGACGGCCTGCTCCTGCGGCACGGCGCGGACCTGGTCCTCGCGAACTCGCCGTTCGACGCGCGCCGGTTCAGGGCGGTGTACGAGGGTGTGGGCGCCGACGCGTCATCGGTGACCGAGGCGGCGCTCCCCTTCCTTGGCGGCAAGCCCTACCAGCCGATACCGGGGCGCCACACCGTCGTGTTCGCCGCGCAGCCCTCAGTACCGGTCTCGAAGGCCGACCGGACGTACCTGCTGCGGCGGCTGGCCGGATACGCCCGGCTGCACCCGGGCCGTGAGGTGCTGCTGAAGCTGCGCTCCAAGCCGGGCGAGCACACCACGCACATCGAGGAACTCCCGTACCAGAAGCTGGCCCGCGGTCTGACGCTTCCGCCCAACCTGCGCCTGGTGTACGGGAACATGGGCGATGTCCTGGACCGTACGGACCTGCTGGTCACGGTCTCCTCGACGGCCGCGATGGAGGCCCTGCACCGGGGTGTGCCGACGGCTCTGCTCAGCGACCTGGGCGTACGGGAGGCGCTGGGCAACCACTACTTCACCGGCTCGGGCCTGCTGACCTCCTGGGACCGGCTGGACGCGGGCGAGGAGCCCGTGCCGGACGAGGACTGGCTGACCGACCAGGGCCTGCGGGCGCCCGCCTCGGATCCCTTCGCGGCGGCCCGGGCCCGGATCGAGGACCTGCTGAAGCAGGACGAACTGCCGCCCGTGGATCCGTACTACACGGCGGCGACGGCCCCCGGCTATCTGCCGGGGGTGCTGGCCCGACACCGCCTGGAGGCGGCCGAGGCCGGGCCGGAGACCACTGGAGTACGCCGGGTGCTGCGCGACGCCGTCAGGGAGACGGCGCGCGGCGCCTACCGGCACGGCGTCCAGCGTGTGGCGCCGCTGATCCGCAGGCTGGGAGAGCTGTGACCGTGACCTCGACCGAACGACGTACCGTCCTGGCGGTCATCCCCGCGCGCGGCGGCTCCAAGGGCGTGCCCGGCAAGAACCTGGCGCCCGTGGGCGGCGTCCCGCTGGTGGCCCGCGCGGTACGGGCCTGCCTGGGCGCCCACCTGGTCACGGACGTCGCCGTCTCGACGGACGACCCCGCGATCGCCGAGGCGGCCCGCGCGGCCGGCGCCCTGCCCGTCCCCCGCCCCGCCGAGCTGTCCGGCGACACCGCCACGAGCGAGGCGGCCCTCCTCCACGCCCTGGACGCACACGAGCACCTGACGGGCCGGGCCGCGGACGTGGTCCTCCTGGTCCAGTGCACGAGCCCGTTCCTGACGGCGGGGGACGTGGACGGGGTCGCGGCGGAGGTCCTGGACGGCGAGGCGGACACGGCCCTGACGGCGGCCCCGTTCCACGGCTTCGTGTGGCGCCCGGGCCCCGACGCTCAGGCGGTGCCCTCCGGGGCGGGCGCCCTCGGGCCCACCCCGGCCCCGCACCCCGAGACCGGGGAACCGGCACCGCAGGGCGCCTCCGGGGTGAACCACGACAAGGCGTCCCGCCCCCGTCGGCAGGACCGCCCCGCGGAACTGCTGGAGACCGGCGCCGCGTACGCCATGGACGCCCGGGGGTTCCGCCGCCACCGCCACCGCTTCTTCGGCCGCACCACCCTGGTGCCCACCGACCCCGCCCGGGTCCTGGAGATCGACGACCCGCACGACCTGGCCCGTGCCCGCGCCCTCGCCCCCCTGCTGGACGCCGCGGACACCCCCGTCCTCGGAGACGTCGACGCCGTGGTCCTCGACTTCGACGGCACCCAGACCGACGACCGTGTGCTGGTCGACGCGGACGGCCGCGAGACCGTCGCGGTCCACCGCGGCGACGGCCTGGGCATCGCCGCCCTGCGCAGGGCGGGCCTGCACCTGCTGATCCTCTCCACGGAGCAGAACCCGGTCGTCGCCGCCCGCGCCCGCAAGCTGCGTGTCCCCGTCCTGCACGGCATCGACCGCAAGGACCTCGCCCTGAAGCACTGGTGCGAGGAGTACGGCGTCGACCCCCAGCGGGTCCTGTACGCCGGCAACGACGTGAACGACCTGCCCTGCTTCGGGCTCGTCGGCTGGCCGGTCGCCGTGGCGAACGCGCACGGCGCCGTACGGGCCGCCGCACGTGCCGTGACGACCGTCCCGGGCGGAGAGGGCGCCGTCCGCGAGATCGCCGGATGGCTCCTCGGCCCCGAGCTGACCGCGCGCCCGGCCACGCCGTGAGCCGCCGCGCCGCCCACCGTCCCCGTGCCGGAACCACCTCCCGTACCGGCTTCACCCCACCCCGCAACAAGGAAAGCTGATCATGAACGACATCCGTCACCGCACCCTCGGCACCCGCACCGCCGGCCCCGGCCACCCGGTCTACGTCACCGGCGAGATCGGCATCAACCACAACGGCGACCTGGACAATGCCATCGCCCTCATCGACGCCGCCGCCGACGCCGGGTGCGACGCGGTGAAGTTCCAGAAGCGCACCCCGGAGATCTGCACCCCGCGCGACCAGTGGGACATCGAGCGCGACACCCCCTGGGGCCGGATGACGTACATCGACTACCGCCACCGCGTCGAGTTCGGCGAGGACGAGTACCGCGCCATCGACGAGCACTGCAAGAAGCGGGGCATCGACTGGTTCGCCTCCCCGTGGGACACCGAGGCCGTCGCGTTCCTGGAGAAGTTCGACGTCCCGGCGCACAAGGTCGCCTCCGCCTCCCTCACCGACGACGAGCTGCTGCGCGCCCTGCGTGCGACCGGCCGTACGGTCATCCTCTCCACGGGCATGTCCACCCCGAAGCAGATCCGCCACGCGGTCGAGGTCCTGGGCAGCGACAACATCCTGCTGTGCCACGCCACCTCCACCTACCCGGCGAAGGCCGAGGAGCTGAACCTGCGCGTGATCGACACGCTGAAGCAGGAGTACCCGAACGTCCCGATCGGCTACTCGGGCCACGAGACCGGCCTCCAGACCACGCTCGCCGCCGTCGCCCTCGGTGCGGCCTTCGTCGAGCGTCACATCACCCTGGACCGCGCGATGTGGGGCTCCGACCAGGCCGCCTCCGTCGAGCCGCAGGGCCTCAGCCGTCTCGTGCGCGACATCCGCACCATCGAGACCGCGCTCGGTGACGGCGTGAAGCGGGTGTACGAGTCGGAGCTGGCCCCCATGAAGAAGCTGCGCCGCGTGATGGCCCCGGCATGAGCCGGCCGACCGAGCACCTTGCGTTCGTCGAGAGCCCGGTCCAGCTCCTGAACGTCCTGGAGTGGACGTACACGCGGCTCTCCTCCGAGCCGCGCCCCGCAGGCGAGGCGGGAGGACCGGCCGGGACGGGCAAGCCCCTGACCCTGGTCGTCCTCCCGCCCACCGACCCCATGTCGCGGGGCCAGCTGCGCCGGATGGCCCAGCTGGCCCGCGACGAGGGGGTCACCGTGCGCTGGCAGGAGGCCCGCGGCGGCGAGGGGTCCCTGCCGGGCACCCTGCGGGACCTGGCGCCGCTGCTGCGCGCCGCCGGGCACGTCCTGATCGGAGACCCCTTCTCCCGGTACGTGCAGCTGCTGCTGTCGCTGTTCACCCCGCGCCGCCTGACGGTCGTCGACGACGGCACGGCGACCATGGAGTACGCGGAGCGGCTGAGCCGGGGCGAGCGGCTGGTGCGCTGGCACCGCGGGGCGGGCCGCGGCCCGCGCGAGCTGGCCCTGGCGCCGGTCACGGCCGTGGCACGCCGCCGGATGGCGCCCGGCAAGGACCGGACGGTGGAGATCTTCACGTCCCTTCCGCTGGAGGCGGCGCCGCCGGGCACCGAGGTCACCCGCAACACCTTCGCCTGGACCCGGGCCCGCTTCGGCCCGCCGCGCGTGACGGGGGGCGCGGACCTGGTGGGCACGTCGCTGGTGGAGACGGGCGTGGTGGACCCCGACAGGTACGCGGAGGCCGTGGCGGCCCTGGCGCGGACCCACGGGCTGAACCGCTACTACGCGCACCGCCGCGAGAGCGCCGCGAAGCTGCACCGCATCGCGGCGGAAACGGGCCTGGAGGTGATCCGTCCGGAGCTGCCGCTGGAGCTGGTCGCCCGGCGCGGCCCGACCAGCCGTACGGTGCTGAGCTTCCCGTCCACGGTGGTGCACACGCTGCCCGCCGCCCTGGCGGGCACGGGCGTCACGATCACGGTGTGCGACATCGCGCCGGAGTGGCTGAGAGCGGGCGCACCGCCGCGGGCGCGCGGGTTCCTGCGGGCGGTGGCGGACACGGCGCGCTCGGCGCACGGGCTGTCGCTGACCGGGGTGTAAACGACTGTTAACTTCCCGGGTGGACCCGGCCGCATCACCGAACCGGCCAAGATCGACGCAAGCCCAAAAGGCGTGAGCTTACCCACTCGGACCCCCCTTCAAGCCCACCCGACCTGCCTTCTTTCCCCTATCGGGCTGAAGTTTTGTAGATCACACGTCAGTTGAGGGGTAAAGACGCCTACCCTTTGATGGGTGAACAAGTTGATGTCCCGCGAGACCGAAGCCGACGTTCCCGGCGAATCGCCCCTCCCCGGCACGCTGCCGGAAGACCTGCGTGCGGAGCTGATCGCGTTCCGCCGGGATTTGCACATGCACCCCGAGCTCGGCAACCAGGAGTTTCGCACGACCGGCGCGATCAAAGCCCGGCTGGAGGCGGCGGGGCTGCGCCCCCGTGTACTCCCCGGGGGCACCGGCCTGACCTGCGACATCGGCACGTGGGACGGTCAGCGGCCGATGCTGGCGATCCGCGCGGACATCGACGCCCTGCCCATCCCGGACACCAAGGTCGACGTCCCGTACCGCTCCACGGTCCCGGACCGCGCGCACGCGTGCGGCCACGACGTCCACACGACCACGGTCCTGGGCACCGCCCTGGTCCTGGCCGACCTGTACCGCCAGGGCCGGCTGCCCCGCCCGGTCCGGCTGATCTTCCAGCCGGCGGAGGAGGTCCTGCCGGGCGGCGCGGTGGGCGTGGTGGAGTCCGGGGCACTGGACGGCGTGGGCCGGATCATCGCGGTCCACTGCGACCCGAGGGTCGACGCGGGCAAGATCGGTCTCCGGGTGGGCCCCATCACCTCCGCCTGCGACCGTCTGGAAGTCACCCTGGACGGTCCCGGCGGCCACACGGCCCGCCCCCACCTCACGACGGACCTGGTCACCGCCGTGGCCAGGGTGGCGACCGACGTCCCGGCCCTCCTCTCCCGCCGCGTGGACGCCCGCTCCGGTCTGGTGCTGACCTGGGGCCGCGTCGAGGCGGGCCACGCTCCGAACGTCATCCCCCAGCACGCCGAGCTGGGCGGCACGGTCCGCTGCCTGGACCTGGAGGCCTGGCGGGACGCCCCGGACCAGGTGTACGCGGCGATCGACGAGGTCGCGACCCTGCACGGAGCCAAGTCCACGGTCGAGTACGTCCGCGGCGTCCCGCCGGTGGTGAACGACCCCGTGATCGCGGAGCTGCTCCGCGAGGCCATGGAACGCCGCTGCGGCCCGTACTCGGTCGAGGACACCGAGCAGTCCCTGGGCGGCGAGGACTTCTCCTGGTACCTGGAACACGTCCCCGGCGCCATGGCCCGCCTCGGCGTCCGCCGCCCCGGGGACCCGACCCAACTGGACCTCCACCGGGGCAACTTCGACGTGGACGAGTCCGCGATCAAGGTGGGCGTGGAACTCTTCACTGCGGCGGCCCTGCTCGACGCGGGCGCGTAACGGCCACGCGGTGCACCGACGCCCCCGGGGCAGCGCCTGCCCCGGGGGCGTCGCCGTGGGGCCGGGGTGCGTGGGCATCGACGGTGTGCCGACGGCGGAGGAGCGGACCTGCGACGGTACGGAGTTGCCCCGGCAGCGGCCCGGCCGCGAGGAGCCCGGCCCCGGTCGTATCGTGTCCGGACTCGTACCGGCCGGACAAGAGGCGTACCTGCGGATCTTCCACCGCTTCGAGGCCGCGGACGGCTCGGGCCGCACCCGCTCAAGGCGGGAGTGGGCCGAAGCCGCGGGCGTCCTCTTCCACGGGGAGCCGTCCCACCACTCGCTCCCCGGCGGGAAGGCCCACGCGGGGAACTCCCTGCGGCGGACCGGGGCGGGGGTGCCCGACGCCCGCAGCCGCCAGGCCCTGGCCCGCTGTCTGGCCGAGGTCACCGGCGACCAGGCCGTCTTCTTCGCCTACGACCCGGCGGCGCTGGTCCGGGGCGAGGCCGGGCCGCTCGTCGACCCGGGCCGGGCTGGAGGGCGGACGGGAGCGGGCGGCCGACAGGGCACGGGACGACGGCCCGGAGTCCCGGTGGCCCGAGGACCACGCCTGGGCGGTCACCACCGGCTGCGACCTCCTCTTGCGCCTGCATCGCCTGCTCGGCGGACACCGCCGCCCTGATCCTGCGGACCCCCGTCCTCGAAGCCCTCCCCGTCACCCCCCGGACCCGCGTCGACTGGTACGCCGACCGGCGCCCCTGACCACCACGGCCGCCAGTCAGGGGCGTGGTGCCTTCTCGCCGTGCACGGCTGTGTATTCGGCGGCGAGCCAGGGGCCGAGGTCGTCGACGAGCATGCCGAGCACCGCCGGGTCGGGCGAAGGCACGACGCCGACGGACGCGGCGAGACGCATCTGCTCGTGGCGCTCGGGGTAGTAGCGGCCGAACAGCTCGGCGGACCGGCCGAGGTCGCTGGTCCAGCCTCCCCATCGCGGCATGACCAGGGTGAATCCCGTACGGACGACGCGACGGCCGACAAGGCGGATCAGGGCCCTGCGGTCGGTGTCCGTGGCCGCTTCGGCCGCTCTGGTACGCCAGCGCGGCAGCACACGGGCGAGGTCCCCGTTGGTCTCCCGCGCGAGCAGGGACGTGGGCCGGTAACGGGGCAGCCGCGCCGCGAGGTCGGGACCCAGCAGGGGGGTGCAGAGACAGGCGATGAAGAACCCGCCGTCGTGGCGTTCGGCGTCGCTGAGCAGAGCCCGCGCACCGGCCAGCAGGATCCCGACGCCGTCGATCTGCGGGAAGGCGCGGTCGAGCACGGCCTCGACCGCCGCGGCGTCGGCCCGGTCGGCTTCGGTGGGCTCGTCGCGGAGCGCGAGCTGGAGGTCGAGGTCGGAGACCCCGGGCGTGGCGGTGCCGCGGGGGACGCTGCCGTAGAGGTAGGCGCTGTGCAGGCGGCGCGTTCGCCCGAACGTCTCGGCGACCCGAGTGCGGGCGGCCTCCACGACGGGGGCGAACGCGGTCGTCACCCGTTCCAGTGCCCCTTCGCGTGCGATCGTTCCGTCGTGGTCCAGCCCTCGTCCGTCCATGGCGCCACTGTGCCCGGCCCCGCCGTGTGCCGCCGAGCGCATTTCGCGGCGAGGTGTGGACAGAGCCCGCCCCGGACTACCGTGGCGCGCTCGGCGCGCGAGGTGACGAGGGCGGCGACCCGCCGAGCCCCCGGGCCGGCGGACTCGGTCACTCCTCCTGGCCGAAGAACGCGTTCGCCTCGTCGATGTCCGCGATGCACTCGTCCAGGTCGGAGACCTTGCCGCCGATGATCGTGAAGAAGATCCCGCCGCGCATCTCCAGCCCCCGGTTCCCGCGGTCGGCGCGTGTGGTGTACACGGAGATCACGTGGCCGCGGCCGTCGGTGAACACGTCGTGGAGATCCAGACTGAACGTGCCGTGCGTCAGTTCGGCCAGCCTGGCGTACATGGCCAGTACCTTGTCCCGGCCCTTGTGGTGGCCGGAGAGCTGGTGGTCACCGGGCACATGGTGGGTGCAGTCGGCTGTCAGCAGAGACGCCAGGGTCTCCATGTCGCCCTTGTTGAACGCTTCGTAGCCTCGCCGTACGAGTGCCACGTCCGGGTGCTCGGTCATCGCGCATCACGCCCTCTCCGCTCCGTGCCCCTGCTCTTCATGGTCCGCTCGGCGGGGTCGTCACGCCATGCGGGGACGCGCTCCGGGGGGTTGCGGGCCGCGGCTCCCCGTGATCCCGCCCACAGCCCGTTCCCCGTACCGTGTCCCCTGTGGCCGGAAGCCGACCCCCCGGGCTGGACTCGAACCCTGTTCGGCCACCCGGTGGAACCCCCGGTGTGGCCGGTCGTCGCAGGCCAGGGGGCGTGTCAGGGTGCAGGGGGCGTTACCCCGTGAAGGCCACCGGCGCGTGACCGGCGCGCGGCCTGTTCGCGACGAATCGATAACGGCTTCCGTACAGGGCTTTATCAGGCATCTACGCGCGTTACGATCGCCCGCGAAACCAGCGCCGGAAGAGGCGCTTCGGTCAGGTCGAAGGAGCCCCCCTTGCGCCGGATCACCAGGATCGCCACCGCGGGTATCGCATCCGCGGCTCTCGCGCTCGGTGTCACCGCCTGTGGCAACGACAAGTCGGACGCCGGTTCCGACTCCAACGGCGGCAAGGCCGCCATCGCGTACGACATCGGCGGCCGCGGCGACCAGTCGTTCAACGACGCCGCGTACGCGGGCCTCGAGAAGGCCCAGAAGGACTTCGAGATCAAGGGCACGGAGGCCCAGCCCAGCGAAGGTGAGGGTGACCCGGACAAGGTCCAGCGCCTCACCTCCCTGGCCCGCGCCGGCAACAACCCGGTGATCGGCGTCGGCTTCGCCTACGCGCCGGCCATCGCCGAGGTCGCCCCGAAGTTCCCCGACACCACGTTCGGCCTCATCGACGACACGTCGAAGACCGGCAAGAACATCGCCAACCTGGTCTTCAACGAGGAGCAGGGCTCCTACCTGGCCGGCGTCGCCGCCGCCAAGGTGACCAAGTCCAAGACGGTCGGCTTCATCGGCGGTGTCGAGACCCCGCTGATCAAGAAGTTCGAGGCGGGCTTCGTCCAGGGCGTCAAGGACACCAACAAGGACGTCAACGTCAAGGTCCAGTACCTGACGCAGCCGCCGGACTTCGGTGGCTTCTCCAAGCCGGACCTCGGCAAGGCCGCCGCGCAGGGCCAGATCGACGCGGGCGCCGACGTGATCTACGCCGCCGCCGGTCTCGCCGGCTCGGGCTCCATCGAGGCCGCCGCCAACGCCAAGAAGTGGGCGATCGGCGTCGACTCGGACCAGTACGAGCAGTCCGGCCTCGCCGCGTACAAGGACTACATCCTCACCTCGGTGACCAAGGACGTGTCCGGCGCCGTCTACAACCTGATCAAGTCGGTCGAGGACGGCAAGCCGCAGACCGGTGAGATCCGCTACGGTCTGGACAAGGACGGCGTGGGCCTGGCCATGTCCAACCCGAAGTTCACCGAGATGAAGGACGTCATCGCCGCGGTCGACACGGCCAAGGCCGACATCATCGCCGGCAAGATCACGGTGAAGACCGCTCCGTGATCCGGTAACGGGTCAGGGCCTGTGGGGTCCGGAGGGGGCCCGGGCGCGGCACGACCGCGCCCCACCTCCGGACCCCACGGTCAGGTCCTGGCCACAGGCTTTCGGCATTTGGGATCGCTACGCGCGTAGACAATCTTCTCCGGCGCGATAACCGCGATAACTTCGGCCCCGTCGGCCGTCCGGTCCCGTCGGTCCCGTCCTCCACCTGCATCTCCCGCTCCTTTCTCGCCAAGGAGAGTGCGTCATCAACGCGTCCAGCCCCCCTGCCGTGGAACTGCGCGGCATCACCAAGCGCTTCCCCGGCGTCGTCGCCAACCACGACATCCACCTCGGCATCCGCAAGGGCACCGTCCACGCCCTCTGCGGTGAGAACGGTGCCGGCAAGTCGACCCTGATGAAGATCCTCTACGGCATGCAGAAGCCGGACGAGGGCACGATCGTCGTCGACGGCAAGGAAGTGTCGTTCCACAGCCCCGCCGACGCCATCGCCGTCGGCATCGGCATGGTCCACCAGCACTTCATGCTGGCGGACAACCTCACGGTCCTGGAGAACGTCGTCCTCGGCAGCGAGAAGCTGTACGGGATCGGTGCCAAGGCCCGCGCCAAGATCAAGGAGATCTCCGACGCGTACGGGCTGAACATCCGCCCCGACATCCTGGTCGAGCACCTCGGTGTGGCCGACCGGCAGCGCGTGGAGATCCTCAAGGTCCTCTACCGCGGCGCCCGCACCCTCATCCTCGACGAGCCGACCGCCGTGCTCGTCCCGCAGGAGGTCGACGCGCTCTTCGACAACCTGCGCGAACTCAAGGCCGAGGGCCTGACCGTCATCTTCATCTCCCACAAGCTGGGCGAGGTGCTGTCCGTCGCCGACGACATCACCGTCATCCGGCGCGGTACGACGGTCGGCACCGCCGACCCGAAGACCACCACCACCAAGCAGCTGGCCGAGCTGATGGTCGGCACCGAGCTGCCCTCGCCGGAGACCCGCGAGTCCACCGTCACGGCCGAGGTGATGCTCCAGGTCGAGGACCTGCGGCTGGCCCAGACCGACCCCGACGGGATCGTCCGCGAGGTCCTCGGCGGCATCAGCTTCACCATCCACAAGGGCGAGGTCATGGGCATCGCCGGTGTGGAGGGCAACGGCCAGACCGAGCTGATCGAGGCCGTCATGGGCATGCGCGACCCGGACGGCGGCGTCATCACCCTCGACGGTGCCGACATCTCCCACGCGCCCACCCGCAAGCGGCGCGAGCGCGGCATCGGCTACATCCCCGAGGACCGTCACCGTCACGGCCTGCTCCTGGAGTCCCCGCTCTGGGAGAACCGCATCCTCGGCCATGTCACCGAGGCGCCCAACAGCAAGCACGGCATCCTCGACCCCAGGGCCGCCCGCCGGGACACCGAGCGGATCGTCGAGGCGTACGACGTCCGTACCCCCGGCATCGAGGTCACGGCGGCCTCCCTCTCCGGCGGCAACCAGCAGAAGCTGATCGTCGGCCGCGAGATGAGCCACCAGCCCAAGCTGCTCATCGCCGCCCACCCCACCCGTGGTGTGGACGTCGGCGCACAGGCGCAGATCTGGGACCAGATCCGGGAGGCCCGGCGAGAGGGCCTCGCGGTGCTGCTGATCTCCGCCGACCTGGACGAGCTGATCGGGCTCTCCGACACCCTGCGGGTCATGTACCGGGGCCGGCTGGTCGCGGACGCCGACCCCGCCACGATCACCCCCGAGGAGCTGGGTTCGGCCATGACGGGTGCCGCCGCCGGCCACCTTGAGCACCACGAGAACGCGGACGGTGAGGACTGATGAAGAAGTTCGACAAGGACAAGGCGCTGCTGGGCCTCGCGGGCCCGGTGCTCGCCCTGGCCGTGGCCTTCCTCCTCACCACGTTCGTGCTGGTCGTGTCGGGTCTCAACCCGATCGAGCCGTACGAGCTGATGATCCAGGACGCCGAGTTCCCCGACGTCCAGGTCAACATCATCAACCAGACGGGCATCTACTATCTGGCAGCCCTGGCCGTGGCCGTCGGCTTCCGGATGAACCTGTTCAACATCGGCGTCGACGGCCAGTACCGCCTCGCCGCGATGATCGCCGCCGTGGTCGGTGCCAGCGTCGAGCTGCCCGGCCCGCTGCACGTCCTGCTGATCACGCTGGTCGCCGTGCTGGTCGGTGCCTTCTGGGCCGGTATCGCCGGTTTCCTCAAGACCACCCGGGGCGTCAGCGAGGTCGTCTCCACGATCATGCTGAACGCCATCGCGACCAGCCTGATCGCCTGGATGCTGCTGCCGAGCAACCTCGGCGTGCAGCCCCCCGGCTCCAACAACCTCACCACCGGCGACATCTCCGAGTCCGGCTGGATGACCGGCCTGGAGCTTGAGGGCGGCAACATCTACGGCTTCACCTTCGTCGCCTTCGGCCTCGGCATCGTCTACTGGTTCGTCCTCAACCGCACCCGGTTCGGCTTCGACCTGCGCGCCACCGGCGCCAGCCAGACCGCCGCCCAGGCCAGCGGCGTCGACGCCAAGCGGATGACCCTCACCGCCATGCTGATCTCCGGCGGTGTCGCCGGTCTGACCGGCATGCCGCTGCTGCTCGGCCAGACCCACACGTACAGCCTGAGCTTCCCGGCCGGTGTCGGCTTCACCGGCATCACCATCGCCCTGCTCGGCCGCAACAGCCCGGTCGGCATCTTCTTCGCCGCGCTGCTCATCTCCTTCCTGGAGAAGTCGTCGGGTTCGCTGGACCAGTTCGACTACCCGAAGGAGATCACCACGATCATGCAGGGCCTCATCGTGATCTCCGTCGTCGTCTCGTACGAACTCGTCCGGCAGTTCGGGCTCCGCCGGCAGCAGCAGAAGGTCGGCGAGGAGCTTGCCGCCCAGGCCCGCAAGAACAAGGAGGACGTGGCGGCATGAGCGAGATCGAGTCCACGAGCACGGTGACCGCCGCGGGGGCGACCGCCCCCGCCAAGGGCGGCGGCCGTCCCACCCTGACCCTGCCCGTCGTCCTGCTGATCATCGCGGGTGGTCTGGCGCTGTTCTCCCTGGTCCGGGTCGTCAGCGGCGCGAGCGACCTGACCTCCGTCGGCCAGGTGTCCGGCGCCCTCCAGCTCGCCGTGCCGATCGGCCTCGCCGGTCTCGGCGGCCTGTGGGCGGAGCGGGCCGGTGTGGTCAACATCGGTCTCGAAGGCATGATGATCCTCGGCACCTGGTTCGGCGCCTGGGCCGGCTACCAGTGGGGCCCCTGGACCGGCGTGGTGATCGGCATCGTCGGCGGCGCGCTCGGCGGCCTGCTGCACGCGGTCATCACGATCACCTTCAACGTGAACCACATCGTCTCCGGTGTGGCCATCAACATCCTGGCCCTCGGCGCCACCCAGTACCTGTCGAACTTCACGTTCGCGGAGGCGCCCGGCGGTTCCTCCAAGCAGTCCCCGCGCATCGACCCCATCGACCGCATCACCATCCCGGGACTGTCGGACTGGCTGGCCGACCTCCAGGCCAAGGGCTGGTTCTTCATCTCGGACCTCGCCGGCATCCTCGGCGGCCTGGTCACCAACCTGTCGCTGCTGACCGTCGTCGCGCTGCTGCTCGTGCCCGGCACCTGGTGGGTCCTGTGGCGCACCGGCTTCGGCCTGCGGCTGCGCTCCTGCGGTGAGAACCCGGTCGCCGCCGAGTCCCTCGGCGTGAACGTCTACAAGTACAAGTACATCGCGGTCCTCGTCTCCGGCGGCCTCGCCGGTCTCGGCGGCGCGTTCCTCGCGATCGTGTCGACCGGCATCTACCAGGAGGGCCAGACCGGCGGCCGGGGCTACATCGGCCTCGCCGCCATGATCTTCGGCAACTGGATGCCGGGCGGCATGGCGCTCGGCGCCGGGCTCTTCGGCTTCACCGACAGCCTCAAGCTGCGCGGCGGTGCCGAGAACGTCCACGCGATGCTTCTGCTGCTGGCGATCCTGCTGGTCGTCGCGCTGGTCTGGACGCTGTACAAGAAGAAGTACACGGCCGCGGTGGTCTCCGCGGTCTTCGCCGCGCTGCTGTTCGTCTGGTACTTCTTCACCGACGCACTGCCCAGCCAGTTCGTGGACGCGGCCCCGTACGTCACGACCCTGCTGGTGCTGGCCCTGTCGGCACAGCGGCTGCGGATGCCCAAGGCGAACGGCATGCCGTACAAGAAGGGGCAGGGCAAGTGACCTCGCCCCCGCCCGAGGCCGCGGCGGGACCCGAGCCCGCCGCGGAGCCGGCGCCCTTCGACTGGGAGGCGCTGCACGCAGCCGCCCGCGCGGCCATGTCCCACGCGTACGCGCCCTACTCCGGCTTCCCGGTCGGGGCGGCGGCCGCGGTGGACGACGGGCGTGTGGTCAGCGGCTGCAACGTCGAGAACGCCTCGTACGGGATCGGCCTGTGCGCGGAGTGCGGGCTGGTCTCGCAGCTCCAGGCCACCGGCGGCGGTCGGCTCACCCACTTCGTGTGTGTGGACGGCCGCGGCGAGACGCTGGTGCCCTGCGGACGCTGCCGTCAGCTGCTGTACGAGTTCGGCGGGGGCGAGCTGCTGGTGGACACCCCCGGCGGTGTCCGCACCATGGACGAGATGCTGCCGCAGGCCTTCGGCCCGAAGCACCTCACCACCTGAAGGACGGGCGCGGCCCTTCTGCCTCCCCCCGGGCAGAGGGGCCGCGCCGCTTTACGATCTCTATGCGCGTAGACACGATGTCGGCGGCCACCGCCGCACCCGCTGGAAGGAACACTGAGCTCATGGACGCGATTTCCGTCATCCGTACGAAGCGGGACCGGGGCGAGCTGAGCCCCGAGCAGATCGACTGGGTCATCGACGCGTACACGCGCGGCGAGGTCGCGGACGAGCAGATGTCCTCGCTGGCCATGGCGATCTTCCTCAACGGCATGAACCGGGGCGAGATCGCCCGCTGGACCGCCGCGATGATCGCCTCCGGCGAGCGCATGGACTTCTCCTCGCTGTCCCGCCCGACCGCCGACAAGCACTCCACCGGCGGCGTCGGCGACAAGATCACCCTGCCGCTCGCCCCGCTGGTCGCCGCGTGCGGCGCCGCCGTCCCGCAGCTCAGCGGCCGGGGCCTCGGCCACACCGGCGGCACGCTCGACAAGCTGGAGTCCGTCCCCGGCTGGCGCGCGCTGCTCTCCAACGAGGAGATGCTGCACGTCCTCGACACCACCGGCGCCGTCATCTGCGCGGCGGGCGACGGCCTCGCCCCCGCCGACAAGAAGCTGTACGCGCTCCGCGATGTGACGGGCACTGTCGAGGCGATCCCGCTCATCGCCTCGTCCATCATGTCCAAGAAGATCGCGGAGGGCACCGGCTCGCTGGTCCTGGACGTGAAGGTCGGCTCCGGCGCCTTCATGAAGGACATCGAGAACGCGCGCGAGCTGGCGTCCACGATGGTCGGCCTCGGCACGGACCACGGCGTCAGGACTGTCGCGCTGCTCACCGACATGTCCACTCCCCTCGGCCTCACGGCGGGCAACGCCCTGGAGGTGCGGGAGTCGGTGGAGGTCCTGGCGGGCGGCGGTCCGGCGGACGTCGTCGAGCTGACCGTCGCCCTGGCCCGCGAGATGCTCGACGCGGCCGGTGTGAAGGACGCCGACCCGGCGAAGGCCCTCGCGGACGGCTCCGCCATGGACGTGTGGCGCCGCATGATCGCCGCGCAGGGCGGCGACCCGGACGCCGAGCTGCCGGTCGCCCGCGAGCAGCATGTGGTGGCGGCTCCGTCCTCTGGCGTCCTGACCCGGCTCGACGCGTACGACGTCGGCGTCGCCGCCTGGCGCCTCGGCGCGGGCCGCGCCCGCAAGGAGGACCCGGTGCAGGCCGGCGCGGGCGTGGAGCTGCACGCCAAGCCGGGTGACACGGTGACGGCGGGCCAGCCGCTGCTGACCCTGCACACGGACACGCCGGAGAAGTTCGACTACGCCCTGAAGTCCCTGGAGGGCGCCTGGGACATCGAGGCGGCGGGAACGGCGTTCACGGCGAACCCGATCGTCCTGGACCGCATCGCCTGACGGTTCCGGGGTCGTATGCCCTCGCCCGGGTGAACGGGACCGGTGGCTCTCTGCCGGTCCCGTTCGGCATGCTGGACTCGGCGACGACCGAAGAGGAGCACACCATGAGCGCACTCGCCGTCGAGCCCGGGCCGGACAACGGCTCGACCTGGGACAGGCTCGTCCACTTCTGGCAGGAGTTGGACTGGCCCGAGGGCTGCAAGGTGGAGATCATCGAGGGGATCGTCACCATGGCGCCGACACCCGCCAGCAGCCACAATTACATCGCTCATCTTGTCCACCGGGACCTGTACCGAGTGATTCCCGAGGACTGGGCTGTCTGCCAGACTCAGTCCGTGGCCATGCCGCCAAACCTGAACATGTTCATTCCCGACTTGCTGGTTGTGCCATCGGCAGCCCTGAAGAAGCCCGGTTGCCACATCCCTGCCGAGGCGGCTGAGCTCGTCGTCGAGATCACCCCTCCGTCCAATGCCCAGCAGGACAGGATCCAGAAGCTGCGTGGCTACGCATCAGCCGGCGTGCCCCTGTACCTCCTGCTGGACAGCTGGGCTTCCAACTGCCCCAGCGCCACGCTCTACGGGGAGCCGAAGAACGGGATGTACCGCGTCCTGGAGGTCGCGCAGTACGGCGAGGGAATCCACCTTCCCGAGCCCTTCGGCCTCACCATCGACACCGGAGCCTTCCCAGTCCCCCCACTCCGATGAGTTCCGGGCGCTGACCGGGTCCTTGTCCATGTGGATGACAACGACAAGGACCCGATCGTTCTGCAGGTCACCGGCCCCATCAGCCCCGACGGCATACCCCGCCTCCGCGACGAGCTGACCGCGCGGCTCCGAGGCGCCGGGGGCGGCACCTCCGTCGTCGTGGACGTCACCGGGCTGACCCGGCCCGACCTCGTCGCCGTCGACGCGCTCGCGCGCCTGCGGCTGACCGCGCGGCGGCTCGGGTACGAGCTGACCGTACGGGGTGCGGGACACGAACTGCGCGGGTTGCTCGACCTGACCGGGCTGGCCGACCGGGCCATACCGCTCACGCCCCCGCCGGATCCAGCCGCTCCGGCAGACCGAACAGCGGGAACCAGCGCTTCACGTCCAGGAACGACGTGATGCCCGAGACCCGGCCGTCCACGATCTCGATCACCATCAGCGCCCACGGGCTGAACCCGCCCTCCGGGTCCGGGTGGTAGTGGGCGAACGCGGGCGTGCCGTTGGCGACGGTGGGTATGAGGCGCGAGCCGCGGCAGACCGAGCCCACACCCAGCATCCAGCCCACGATGTCGCCGTGGCCGCGCAGCCACAGGTCGTACGGCGGCATGGACAGCGTCGCGTCCTCGTGGAGCAGAGCCGTGAGCGCCGTCATGTCGTACGACTCGAACGCGGCCACGTACCGGTCCAGCAGGCTCCGCTGCCGCTCGTCCAGCGGGTCGGCCGTGGCCGTCCGCGCCGGTCCGTGCGCGGCCAGCGTCGCGCGGGCCCGCTGGAGGGCGCTGTTCACCGACGCCACCGACGTGCCCAGCAGCTCCGCGACCTCGCTCGCCTTCCAGGCCAGCACCTCGCGCAGAATCAGCACGGCCCGCTGCTTCGACGGCAGGTGCTGGAGCGCCGCCACGAACGCCAGCCGTACCGACTCCCGGGACAGTGCCGTCTCCGCCGGGTCGGCGGCCTGCGGCAGGACCCGCCCGTCCGGCACCGGTTCCAGCCAGGTGACCTCCGGACGCGAGTTCAGCTGCGCCTGCGCGACCGGCGTGGACTCCGTCAGGTCCATGGGGCGGGCCCGCCGGTTGCCCGCGTTCAGTGCGTCCAGGCACACGTTCGTGGCGATCCGGTACAGCCAGGACCGCAGCGAGGACCGGCCCTCGAACCGCTCCAGCGAGCGCCAGGCCCGCACCATCGTGTCCTGCACGGCGTCCTCCGCCTCGAAGGCGGAGCCGAGCATCCGGTAGCAGTAGCCGGTCAGTTCGGTCCGGTACTCCTCAAGCCGGGCTTCCAGGTCCTCCGGCGCAGCCACCTCGGCCATCGCGTCCACCCCTGTCGCGCTGATCGTGCCTGAAACGGGTCGTGCCTTGCTCGTGCGTACCTTCGGGACGCTACAGGAGCCCACTGACAACGGCCCGGCGGCACAGTGTCAGGCGCGGCCCGCCATCGCCGGGTGCGCCCGCCGCGCGCGGGCCGCACTGGCCGCCCGCCGTTCCTCGACGCGCGCGCTGTGCGTGCCGTACAGGGTGATCGAGACGACGCCGATCACCGCGAGCAGCCCCAGCAGGACCGTGCCCGACCAGCCGCCCGCGTGGAAGGCGACCGCGCCCAGCGTGCCGCCCGCGCTGCTGCCCAGGTAGTACGCGGACTGGTACAGCGCCGAGGCCTGGGCCCGACCGGTCTTCGCCGTGCGGCTCACCGCCGACGAGGCCACCGCGTGCCCGGCGAAGAACCCGGCCGTGATCAGCACCAGCCCGGCCAGGACCGCCGCCAGCGAGGCCGACAGGGAGAGCAGCAGACCCGCCGCCGTCGTCGTCACCGCCAGGTACAGCGCCCCGCGCCGCCCCATGCGGCCGACCAGCTTCCCGGCCGCCGCCGACGACACCGTGCCGACCAGGTAGACCAGGAAGACCGACCCGACGACCCCCTGCGGCAGCGAGAACGGCGCTTCCACCAGCCGGTAGCCGATCACCGTGTACACGGCGCCGAACACCGTCATGAACAGCGCCCCGATCCCGTACAGCCGCAGCAGCAGCGGGTCCGAGAGGTGGGTCCGCACGGTACGGGCCGCGGCGCGCGGGTCCAGCGAACCGGGCGTGAAGTTCCGGGCCTTCGGCAGCAGCAGCCGGTACGCGGCCACGCACACCACCGCCATCAGCCCCACGGCGGCCAGACCGGCCCGCCAGCCCCAGAGCTGGGCGGCCCAGCCGGTGACGATCCGGCCGCTCATCCCGCCGATGCTGTTGCCCGCGACGAACAGTCCGATCGCCGCGACCAGCGCCTTCGGTCGTACCTCCTCCGCCAGGTACGCCATCGCCGACGCCGGAACACCGGCCAGTGCCGCGCCCTGCACGGCCCGCAGCGCCACCAGCCACTCCAGGCTCGGCGCGAAGGGGACCAGCAGCCCCACGGCCACCGCGACCACCAGCGAGCCGGTCATCAGCGCGCGGCGGCCGAACCGCTCCGACAGGGCGCTCAGCGGCAGTACGCACAGCGCGAGCGCGCCGGTGGCGGCGGAGACCGTCCAGCTCGCGGCGGAGGCGCTCACCGCGAAGCCGGCGGAGACGTCCGGCAGCAGGGCCTGGGTCGAGTAGAGAAGAGCGAACGTCGCGAGTCCGGCGGCGAAGAGCGCGAGGCTCATGCGGCGGTAGCCGGGGCGGCCGGGGGCGAGGCGGGTGTCGAGGTCGGCGTCACGGCGGGAGTCGGCGCCCACGGTTTCCGTGGACGCCTTGGTACTGGCGGGAGACATGTCTCGAACGTACGGACCGCCGGGTTCATGCGTCCAATGCACGAACAGGCTTTAATCGTTCCCATGGTGCATGACCGCAGGTCACAGCCGTGGCTGTCACTGAACAGTCACGAAGATGAAATGGCCCTATTGCTCGCCCCTCGTCTCGCGTACTTCGCGGCGGTCGCCCGCCACGAGCATGTGACCAGGGCGGCGCTGGAGATCGGCGTCCCGCAGTCGACGCTGTCGCGGGCGATCGTGCGGCTGGAGGAGGATCTGGGCGTCACGCTCTTCGCCCGCAAGGGCCGCACGCTGTCGCTGACGCCCGCCGGGCGGACCTTCCTCACCTCGGTGGAGCGGGCCCTGGGCGAGGTCGAGCGGTCCGCCGAGGCGGTACGGGCCGATGTGGACCCGACGGCCGGGCGGGTGGCCTTCGGGTTCCTGCACACCATGGGCTCGGAGACGGTACCGGGCCTGCTGCGGGCGTTCCGCGTGGACCACCCGAAGGTCCGGTTCACCCTGGTGCAGAACTACGGCGAAGCCATGATCGAGCGGCTCCGGGCGGGTGAGCTGGACCTGTGCCTCACCTCGCCCGTGCCGGACGCGCCCGACCTGGTGGCCCGGCGGCTGGACGAGCAGCGGCTGCGGCTCGTCGTCCCGGACGACCACAGGCTGGCCGGGCGGAAGCGGGTGCGGCTGGCGGAGGCGGCGGAGGAGGTGTTCGTGACCCTGGAGCCCGGGTACGGGCTGCGGCGGATCACCGACCACCTGTGCGCCGAGGCGGGGTTCCGGCCGCGCGTCGCGTTCGAGGGGGAGGAGGCGGAGACGCTGCGGGGGCTGGTGGCGGCCGGGCTGGGCGTCGCCCTGCTGCCGCCGCCCGCGGTGGCGCGGCCCGGGGTGGTCGAGCTGACGGTCACGGCGCCGAGGGCCGCGCGGGAGATCGGGGTGGCATGGCAGGCGGGGCGGCCGGACACGCCGCCGGTGGCCGCGTTCAAGAAGTTCCTGCTGTCCCGGAGGGGCAAGCTGCTGAGCGAGCCGGAACACTGAGGGCGGGCGCCCGGCGCCTGTTCCCCCCGCTCCGCCCCTCGCGCGACGGACGGGCCGGAACGCCGGTCCCGCCCGAGTCCGGCCCCTCCGGTGTTCGAGAAGCGGGGGTGAGCAGAAGCGCCCCTCCCGGATCGGGCAGGAGCGGCGCGGGGGGAAGGAACCGCCGGTTCCCTACACCCGCAGGGACCTCCCGAACCCCGCCGCCAGCGGCATCCGCAGCCCCAGCGGGGGCGGCGCCGCGAACGCGTCGGCCACCGGCCGGGCGTACGGGCGCCCCAGCAGCGAGCCGATGACGAAGTCCGCCGCCAGGGACAGCACCTCCTCATGGTGCTGCCGCAGGGCGTGTCCGTCGGAGTGGACCTCGAAGCGGCACGTCGAGCGGTTCGCCTTCTTGGCGCGGACGGCCAGCCGGTACGACCGCTCGGGCGCGGCCTCGGCGTCCGTCGTGCCGTGCACCAGCATCACCTGGCGGCCCACCAGCTGCCGCACCGGCTCCGGCTCGGCCGCCACGTCGTCGCCCGGCAGCCAGGGCGCCAGCGCCAGGACGGACACCACGGCCTCGTGCCCGGCCGCCCACAGTGCCGCCCGTGCGCCCATCCCGTGCCCGACCAGGCAGACCGGGACGTCACCGTGGCGCCGTACCGTCTCCGCGACCGCCCAGCGCGCGTCCGCCGCGAGCCGCGCGTCCGCGCCGTTCCAGCCGCGCCCCCGGTAGCGCACGACCTGCGCGGTCAGCCCGTGCCCGGGAGCCGCCGCGCGCACCAGCCGGCGGGCCAGCGGAAGCAGTGCGGCATGGGCCAGAAGCGAGGCGCCGCGGGCCGACTCGGGCGTGCCGTCCGGGAGCAGCAGCACCACACCGTCCATCGTTCCGGTGGTCGTCGAACCCCGCACCGGCCGTCCCAGCCGAGGCGTCCGGGGGTCTCCCGGGCCCGGGCCCACGAGTGCTTGTGCCATGGCAGAACAGTCTCAGAAGGAGAGGTGTACGCCACCCGTACAACCGGTCACCTTTGGGTATCGGGTGGCGAGTTGACGCCGCCAGCCGCGCGATGCGCATGTCTCTCGGTCATCTCGCGTCGCACCCGCTCTTTCTACGCGCGTAGGGGCTACAGTTCGAAAATGACGAGCCAGACCCTCACCACCCCGACCGGGGACCAGATCCGCCGCGCCCCGAAGGTCCTGCTCCACGATCACCTCGACGGCGGGCTGCGCCCCGGCACCGTTCTCGAACTCGCCCGCGACCAGGGGTACGCGTCCCTCCCCGAAACCGAGCCCGACAAGCTGGGCCTGTGGTTCCGGGAGGCCGCCGACTCCGGGTCCCTGGAACGCTACCTGGAGACCTTCGCACACACCTGCGCCGTCATGCAGACCCGCGAGGCCCTCTTCCGTGTCGCCGCGGAATGCGCCGAGGACCTCGCGGAGGACGGGGTGGCGTACGCCGAGGTCCGCTACGCGCCCGAGCAGCACCTGGAGGGCGGGCTGACTCTCGACGAGGTCGTCGCCGCCGTCAACGACGGCTTCCGGGAGGGGGAGCGGCGGGCCCGCGAGAGCGGCCACCGCATCCGGGTCGGAGCCCTGCTCACCGCCATGCGGCACGCCGCCCGCTCCCTGGAGATCGCCGAACTCGCCAACGCCCACCGTGACTCGGGCGTCGTCGGTTTCGACATCGCGGGCGCCGAGGCCGGTTTCCCGCCCACCCGCCACCTCGACGCCTTCGAGTACCTGAAGCGGGAGAACAACCACTTCACGATCCACGCGGGCGAGGCGTTCGGCCTGCCGTCCATCTGGCAGGCCCTCCAGTGGTGCGGCGCCGACCGGCTCGGCCACGGCGTCCGCATCATCGACGACATCGAGCTCGCGGACGACGGCACGGTCACCCTCGGCCGCCTCGCCGCGTACGTCCGCGACAAGCGGATCCCGCTGGAGATGTGCCCGACGTCCAACCTCCAGACGGGCGCGGTCGCCTCCTACGCCGAGCACCCCATCGGACTGCTGCGCCGACTGCACTTCCGGGTCACCGTGAACACCGATAATCGGCTGATGTCAGGGACCAGCATGTCCCGGGAATTCGAGCTGCTGACCGATGCCTTCGGTTACACGCTCGACGACATGCAGTGGTTCACGGTCAATGCGATGAAATCAGCATTCATTCCTTTCGATGAAAGGCTGGCGATGATCAATGACGTGATCAAGCCGGGGTACGCCGAGCTCAAGTCCGAATGGCTGTTCCGGCAGACGGCTGTGACCAGCAACGTTTCCTCTGAGGGGTCCTGAGGTGCGATCGGGGTGCGCCCTGAGCACCCCGCCCTCCGGGGTCGCGGATTCCCGCAATCGACCTCTGTAGGTGATTGCGGGAGCAGGTGGGCGGTGACTACGTTTCAGAGCCGCTCATCTCCCCCGAGTTTCCCCCAAGGACGATTTTCTGATGAAGCAGTCCGCTGCCAAGTCCCTCGGTGTCGCCGCGCTCGGTGCCGCTTTCGCCGCCGCCTCCGCCGGCAGCGCCGCCGCGCTCACCTCCGTGCCCACCGGTCCCGCCCTGGACACCGTCACCTCGGCTCTGCCGGTCGCGCAGGCGGCGTCCTCCCTCCCGCCCGGCGCGGGTGAGGCGCTCACCCTCACGCAGGGCGTCGTCGAGACCGCCTCCCAGGCCTCCCCGGACGTCCCCGTCGACACCCCGGTCGATCCGGTCGTGGGCCTCCTCGGCGGCCTCCCGGTCGGCGGTGCCCTCGGCTCCAACGGCCTCGGCTGACCCCGCCTCCCCGCGCGGAACGGCGGTGGGCGCCCACCGTGAGGTGAGCGCCCACCGCCGTTCCGTCGTCGTGGCTGCCGTCACCAGGCCGGGTTGGGCTCCTTCTCTGCGGGCAGCATGATCCACAGCGCGAGGTACAGCAGGAACTGCGGGCCCGGGAGCAGGCACGACACCAGGAAGATCACGCGCATCGTCGTGGCGGACATCCCGAAGCGCCGTGCCAGACCCGCGCACACTCCACCGATCATGCGTCCTTCACGAGGGCGGACAAGAGGTGCGGCCATGGCGGGCTCCTTCATCAGGTGTCGCGGAAGCCGTTCCTTCCGGCCTCCGATGACTCCATCCTCCCGCCGGAAGCCGGGTAATGCGTCGGACTAGGGGGCGATCCCGACCCTGGGAATCGTCGGGGTCGGCCCCTGAGGGCCCTCCTCCCGCAGCAGGGCCCCGCCCCGCCGGGTCCACGCCGCCCCCGTCGGCCCCGCCGCCGAGCCGGAGCCCCAGCCCGAGCGGGCCGAGGCCGACACCGACGGGGCCCGTCCGGCCACCCCCGCGCCACGGCGACCCGCCGACGGCCGGCCGCCGCGCCCCGCGCCGCGGGCGCCGTACGGGCCGTGCAGCCTGCGCCGGAGCCGTGCCCGGCAGGCGGGGACGAGGAGCAGGTGGGCCAGTGCGACGCCCAGGGTGTTCAGCAGCACGTCGTCGACGTCCACGACCCGCCCGGGCACGGCGGTCTGCAGCAGTTCGATCCCCAGCGACACCAGCGCGCCCCCCGACACGGTCCGGGCCAGCGACGCCCACACCGCCACGTCCAGCCGCGCGTCCGCCATCGGCAGCAGCGCACCGAGCGGCGCCAGCAGCAACAGGCCCCCGGCGAGCCGCCAGGCGGCCTCGGCCGGGCCCAGCGCCAGGGTGGCCCGGATCCCGGCCAGCGGCTCCAGGTTCGCCGCGTTCACCCACGTCAGGTCCAGGGGCCGCAACGTCAGCCACCCCACGGTCAGGAGGTGGAGGAAGAGGAGGACAAGCCCCGCCACGCGGTAGCGGATGACGGCACTGCCGCCCGAACCTTGACGCTGCACGCCCCCCAAGACGCGACCTCCGGCGGCATCGGTTCCGCCCCACGCCCATCGTGACGCCCGCCTCATCGCCCGCGCCCCGGTACTCCCCGTACCGTCCGCGCGCCCCGGGTCCGCCGCAGCCGTCACAGCGACATGGTGGGGACTGCCGACTCGGGACGCACCTTGACCGCCTCCGCGCAGACATAGCGCCGCACCGGGTAGTCACCGGGCCCGCCCAGGGACACGGTGCCGCCGTCGGCGACGGTCTGGAAGTCCGCGTACGTGCACACGATCTGGGACAGTGCGGCGGGCGGCAGGTCCTCCGGCTGGCGGCTCAGCCGCAGGGTGCCCTCCGGGTCGCCGTCCCGCCCGGGGGACACCGACAGGGGCCCCTGCACGTACGTGGCGAACCCGGCCTGCCGTTCCTCCTCCGACGGCCGCTGCTCCAGCGCGCCCAGCAGGGCCTGTGCCGTGGCGACCCGCGCCTTCACCGCCGAGGACCCGCTCCCGCCGACCGGGATCCGCACCGTGCGGTGCACCGCCGACAGGCCCGAGGCGCACACCAGGTACACCCGCGCCGGAACCGTCGCCCGCCGCTCGCCCGAGTCCGCCGACTGTGACTCCGGCTCGCCCGTCGCCCCGGGCGGCGGCGTGCACGACATCCGGGACGGCGCCGCGCCCGCGTCCACCGGCACCGACGTCGTACGGACCCCGCACCCCGTGCCTGCGAGACCCAGTGCCAGCACCGCCGCGAGCAGGACGGCTCCCCGCCGCCGCGCCCCGGGCTCAGGCGTCTGTTTGCCTGCCACCACGCTGCCCTTCATCCCCTGGAACGTCATTCCCCTGCCGGGCGCCGTCGCTCTCACGGACGTCCCGGCCCTCCTCCGGATCCTCCGGCCGGGCCACGCCCGAGCCGTCCTTCGGCAGCCGGAGCGTGAAGACCGCGCCGTCGCCGTCGGGGGAGTTCGACGCGGTGATGTCACCGCCGTGGATCAGCGCGTTCTCCATGGCGATCGACAGTCCCAGCCCGCTCCCCTCCGAGCGGGGCCGGGACGCGCTGGCCTTGTAGAAGCGGTCGAAGACATGCGGCAGAACCTCCTCCGGGATGCCAGGACCGTGGTCCCGGACCCGCACGACGAGGTCGTCGCCGTCCGTCCGCACCGACACCCGCACCGGCGAACCGCCGTGCTTCAGCGCGTTGCCGATCAGGTTCGCCAGGATCACGTCCAGGCGGCGCGGGTCCAGCCGCGCGACGGTCCCGCGCTCCGCGTCCAGCTCCACCGCGTCCAGCCAGGCGCGCGCGTCGATGCACGCCGTCACCTGGTCGGCCACATCCACGTCGTCGAGCACCAGCTTCGCCGTACCCGCGTCGAAGCGGGTCACCTCCATCAGGTTCTCGACGAGCGTGTTCAGCCGCCGGGTCTCGCTGACCACCAGCGCCACGGCCGGGGCGATCATCGGGTCCAGGCCGTCCTGTTCCTCCTCCAGGACCTCCGTCACCGCCGTCAGCGCCGTCATCGGCGTCCGCAGCTCGTGCGACATGTCCGCCACGAACCGGCGGCTCGACTCCTCCCGGGCGCTCATGTCCGCGACCTTCTTCTGGAGGCTCTCCGCCGCGCTGTTGAACGTCCTCGCCAGCTCGGCCAGTTCGTCCGTGCCCGACACCCGGAGCCGGGTGTCCAGCCGCCCCTCGCCCAGCCGCCGCGCCGCCTCGCCCAGCCGGTGCACCGGCCGCAGCACCGTCGTCGCCGCGAACTGCGCCAGCAGAGCCGAGCCCAGCAGCGCCAGCAGTGTCGCCACCCCCAGCGACCAGCCGAGCGAGTTCAGGTCCTGCCGCTCCGGCTCCAGCGACTTGTACAGGTAGCCCGTCGGCCCGCCGCCGATGATCCGCGTCCCGCCGACCAGGTACGGCGTCCCGCCCTTCGAGGTCCGCAGCCAGAACACGTGGTACGCGGCGCCGTCCGCGGCGGCCTTCCGCTCCTCGTTCACCGCCGTACGCAGCGGCGGAGGCACGTCCGCGAGCGTGAACCGGTCCGGGTCCGACGCCCCGATGATGGGCTTGCCCTCCTCGCGCTCGCCCAGCAGCAGCACGCTGTACCCGTCGCCGTCGGACGCCATCTGTTCGGCGGTCCGCCGCAGCTCGTTCTCGGTGGGCAGCAGCGGCAGCACGGCAGCCCGGTTCTGCATCTGCTGCTTGAAGTCGCGCAGCGCCGTGTCCTGCGTGCGCGTCAGCACCGCCTCGCGGTTCAGCCAGTACGCGATCCCCGAAGCCGACACCGCCGCGGCGAGCGCGACCAGCCCGAACACGACGATGAGACGTACCCGAAGGCTCGTCCACCGCCGACCGCGGCCACGCGCCGCCCCGCCACTCCTGGTGCTCTTCGCGGCACCGCTCACTGTCGCCTGTCCCGTTTCTGTGTTCTACGAGGGGGTGTCCAGCCGGTAGCCGACCCCGCGCACCGTACGGATGAGGGTCGGGGACGACGGAACGTCCTCCACCTTCGCCCGCAGCCGCTGCACACACGCGTCCACCAGCCGGGAGTCACCGAGGTAGTCGTGCTCCCACACCAGCCGCAGCAGCTGCTGGCGCGACAGCGCCTGGCCGGGACGGCGGCTCAGCTCCAGCAGCAGCCGCAGCTCGGTCGGCGTGAGCTGCAGCTCCTCCCCGTGCTTCGTCACCGTCATCGCGGACCGGTCGATGACCAGCGACCCGAAGGACGCGGAATCGGTGGTCTCGCGCTCACCGCGCCGCAGCACGGCCCTGATCCGGGCGTCCAGCACGCGGCCCTGCACCGGCTTCACCACATAGTCGTCGGCGCCCGACTCCAGACCCACGACCACGTCGATGTCGTCGCTGCGCGCGGTCAGCAGGATGATCGGCAGCTGGTCCGAACGGCGAATGCGCCGGCACACCTCGAACCCGTCGATGCCGGGCAGCATCACATCCAGCACGATCAGGTCCGGCCGCTGTTCCCGCAGCAGTTTCAGACCCTCCTCGCCGGACGCCGCAGTGGCCACACGGTGACCCTGGCGCGACAGCGAGAGTTCGAGGGCCGTGCGGATGGAGTCGTCGTCCTCGATCAGCAACAGGAAAGGCACGGCGTCATTCTGTCCCATGGGGGAGGAGGAGTACGACACCTGGAGCGCTCCCACCGGTGCACCGGTATCGGACCGGTATGTCATCGGCACACCGCGACCACGGCATGAGCCCCTGTGACAGGCCTGTGACAGTCGACGGACAGCGCCATGAAGTGGCCCGGGCAGAGTTTTGGCACACGGACAAGCCGACTCCAGGACGACAGGGGGGCGTGATGAACGCAGTGCAGCACAGCACCACCTCGAACGCAGTTGTCACGCGTCTCCACGACGTCACCCGGAGCAGCGAGAAGTCCGGCGCCGTGAACGGGCGGGGGTGCGTTCGCGGCGCCGGGCGTCAGCACAAGGCGCCCTACATGGTCGCCCTGTCTGACGGGGGACGGACGTACAGGGAGGGCTCGGGGGAGCGGAGCGCCGCCCCGGCCGTACGGACGGCGAGCGCGGAAGCCGCGTTCACCGCCTACGTGCAGGAGCGCCGCGCCTCCCTGTACGCCACCGCCTACCACCTCACCGGTGACCGCCACGAGGCCGAGGACCTGCTGCAGAGCGCGCTGTTCTCGACGTACCGCGCCTGGGACCGCATCAGCGACAAGGCGGCGGTGGGCGGCTACCTGCGCCGCACGATGACCAATCTGCACATCAGCGCCTGGCGGCGCCGCAAGCTCAACGAGTACCCGACGGAGGAACTGCCGGAGACGGCGGGCGACTCCGACGCGATGCGTGGCACGGAGCTGCGCGCGGTGCTCTGGCAGGCACTCGCCAGGCTGCCCGAACTGCAGCGCACCATGCTGGTGCTGCGGTACTACGAGGGGCGGACGGATCCGGAGATCGCGGACATCCTGGATATCAGCGTCGGCACGGTGAAGTCGAGCATCTGGCGGTCCCTCCGCCGGCTGCGCGAGGACGAGGTCCTGAGCTTCGGCCGTGACCGGAAGGAGTCCTTCGGCCAGCTGGTGGCCTGAGGGCGAAGGGGGACACCCGGGGGGATACGGGGGGTATCGGGGGATACCGGGGGGAACACCCGCGCCGGACAAGCTGGGGGGCTTGTCCGGCGCACTCATGTGTACGGCGCCGCGCCGACGGGTGAACACCGGCCCCCGTGCCGGCTACGCGGGCTCCGGTGCCCGCGCCTCCGGAGCCGGTGCGTGGCCCGCGAGGGCGCGGCACCGTCCCGCCGCTGCGGCGGCCAGACGGCCCAGGGCCTCCTTCTTCCCGCACGGGTACGCCCCCAGCGCGGTCTGCCGCGCCACGATCGACCGCTCGGTCCGCATCAGCCGCCACCCCCGCCGCAGCAGGAACGGCACCGACTTGCGCCCCTCCTGCAGATCCCGCATGAGCCGCCGCCGGAACGTCGTCGAGGGTCGCCCGCGCAGGCACAGCGCGTCGGCCAGCAGTCCCAGCTCCTGGCAGCGCCGGGCGATGTCGGCGGCGAAGATGCCCTCCGCGACGAACAGCGGGGTGCGCTCGATGTCCAGCACGTCCCACGAGACCCGGGAGCTGGTGGCGATGTCGTACACGGGGACCGTGGTCCGTCCGGTGGCGCACAGCTCCGCGATCGCGGAGACCGCGGCGTCCGCGTCCCAGGACCGGGGAGAGTCCCAGTCGGTGTCGGTGCTGCCCTGCACGCGGGGGAGGGTCGGGTCGTCGCCCTCCTTGTAGAAGTCGTCAAGCCGCAGCACGGGCAGCCCGGTGCGGGCGGCGAGGAACGACTTTCCGGAGCCTGAGGGGCCCGCGAGCAGCACGACGCGGGTCGGAATGGGTTGGGCACTCACGGGACACCAGTGTGAACCATTGGGCCGGTCGGGGGACCCCGTCGGGTACCCGTTGGTATCGAGCATCACACCTCCCCTACGCTGCGTCCTCGACCGACCACCTTCAGGTGAGGATCTGCTGATGAAGCGTTTGGTGAGGGCCGGGCTGGCCGTCTCGGCCGTGGGTGCCGCGCTGACCGCGGCCGGGGGCACGGCCCAGGCGGCGGTCCCGCAGCTGCAGGACGTGGACCCGGCGGCGTCCGTGCAGGCGCTGACGCACGCGGTCCCGCACGTGGCGGGGCCGGTCAAGAACCTCAAGGTCAACCCGTTGGCGGAGACGGGAGTGGACCCGCTGGACAACGGGGTGGCGCCGCAGGTCGCGGACTTCCAGCCGGTCGACACGCGGTACGTGACGGGCTCGCTGACGAGCGCGCCGAACCTGCCGGTGGCGGGGCCGCTGCTGGGCGGGGTCATTCCCGGCTGAGGGCCGCCCACGGGTGCGGCCCCGCGTTCCCTGGACGGAGGGAAGGCGGGGCCGCGGTCCGTGGGGCGGGTCCGGGGGCGGCGCCCCGAGGGGCTAGTACGCCGAGCCCGACGCGCCCAGCGAACCGGTCGGGTGCCAGACCGTCTTGGTCTCCAGGAACGTGGTGAGGCGGCCCGTGCCGGGGTCGGCGGTCCAGTCGGCACCGTCCTCGGGCCGCGGGCGCAGGACCCGCTTCAGGTTGTCCGCGGCGGCGACCTCCAGGTCCCGCGCCAGCTCCACGTCCGCCCCGGTCAGGTCGATCGCGTTGACGTCCTGGTGTGCGGCCAGCGGCGCGGCGATCTCCGCCGTGCGGCCGGACAGGATGTTCACCACACCGCCGGGCACGTCGGACGTGGCCAGCACCTCTCCCAGCGACAGCGCGGGCAGCGGCGCCTTCTCGCTGGCGACGACGACCGCCGTGTTGCCGGTGGCGATCACCGGGGCGACCACGGACACCAGGCCCAGCAGCGAGGACCGCTGGGGCGCGAGGACGGCCACGACACCGGTCGGCTCCGGGGCCGACAGGTTGAAGTACGGCCCCGCGACCGGGTTCGCGCCGCCCACGACCTGGCTGACCTTGTCGGTCCAGCCCGCGTACCAGACCCAGCGGTCGATCGCCGCGTCGACGGCGTCCGAGGCCTTGGACTTCGACAGGCCCTCGGCCTCCGCCACCTCCCGTACGAACTGGGCCCTGCGGCCCTCCAGCATCTCCGCGACCCGGTACAGGATCTGGCCGCGCAGATAGGCGGTGGCGCCGGACCAGCCGCCGAAGGCCTTGCGGGCGGCGACGACCGCGTCACGGGCGTCCTTGCGGGAGGAGAGCGGCGCGTTCGCCAGCCACGTGCCCTTGCTGTCCGTCACTTCGTACACCCGGCCGCTCTCGGAACGAGGGAACTTCCCGCCCACGTACAGCTTGTAGGTCTTGAAGACGCTCAGCCGCGTCGCAGACTCAGACATCGAGGTACGCCTCCAGACCGTGTCGGCCGCCCTCGCGGCCGAAGCCCGACTCCTTGTAGCCGCCGAACGGCGAGGTCGGGTCGAACTTGTTGAACGTGTTGGACCAGACGACACCCGCGCGGAGCTTGTTCGCGACCGCCAGGATGCGCGAGCCCTTCTCGGTCCAGATGCCCGCCGACAGGCCGTACTGGGTGTTGTTGGCCTTCGCGACGGCCTCGTCCGGCGTGCGGAAGCTCAGCACCGACAGGACCGGGCCGAAGATCTCGTCGCGGGCGATGGTGTGCGCCTGCGTGACGTTCGTGAAGAGCGTCGGCGCGAACCAGTAGCCGTGTGAAGGCAGTTCGCAGGCGGGGGACCAGCGCTCGGCGCCCTCCGCCTCGCCGGTCTCCGCGAGGGCCTTGATGCGGGCCAGCTGCTCGGCGGAGTTGATGGCGCCGATGTCGGTGTTCTTGTCCAGCGGGTCGCCCAGCCGGAGCGTCGACAGGCGGCGCTTGAGCGCGTCCAGCAGCTCGTCCTGGACGGACTCCTGGACGAGGAGACGGGAGCCCGCGCAGCAGACCTGGCCCTGGTTGAAGAAGATGCCGTTGACGATGCCTTCGACCGCCTGGTCGAGGGGGGCGTCGTCGAAGACGATGTTGGCGCCCTTGCCGCCCAGTTCCAGGGTGAGCTTCTTGTGGGTGCCGGCCACGGACCGGGCGATGGCCTTGCCGACGGCGGTGGAGCCGGTGAAGGCCACCTTGTCGACGCCGGGGTGCTCGACCAGGGCGGCGCCCGCGTCCCCGTAGCCCGGGATGATGTTGACGACACCCTTGGGGAGCCCGGCCTGGCGGCAGATGTCCGCGAAGAACAGGGCGGAGAGGGGGGTCGTCTCGGCGGGCTTCAGGACCACCGTGTTTCCGGTGGCGAGAGCCGGGGCGATCTTCCACGCCAGCATGAGGAGGGGGAAGTTCCACGGGATGACCTGCCCGGCCACGCCGAGCGGCTTCGGGTCCGGGCCGTAGCCCGCGTGGTCGAGCTTGTCGGCCCAGCCCGCGTAGTAGAAGAAGTGCGCGGCGACCAGCGGGAGGTCCGCGTCGCGGGTCTCCTTGATCGGCTTGCCGTTGTCCAGGGTCTCCAGGACGGCCAGCTCGCGGCTGCGCTCCTGGATGATCCGGGCGATACGGAACAGGTACTTGCCGCGCTCGCGGCCCGGCAGCGCGGACCACTTCTCGAACGCCTTGCGGGCGGCCTTCACCGCCCGGTCGACGTCCTCGGAGCCGGCCTGGGCGACCTCGGACAGGACCTCCTCGGTGGAGGGGGAGACCGTCTTGAAGACCCTGCCGTCGGCCGCGTCGGTGAACTCGCCGTCGATGAACAGCCCGTAGGAAGGGGCGATGTCGACGACGGAACGCGACTCGGGCGCGGGAGCGTACTCGAATGCGGATGCCATGGTGTATCAGTCCACCGTCACGTAGTCGGGGCCGGAGTAGCGGCCGGTGGCGAGCTTCTGACGCTGCATCAGCAGGTCGTTGAGCAGGCTCGACGCGCCGAACCTGAACCAGTGGCTGTCCAGCCAGTCCTCGCCCACGGTCTCGTTGACCAGGACCAGGAACTTGACCGCGTCCTTGGTGGTCCGGATGCCGCCCGCGGGCTTCACGCCCACCTGGACGCCGGTCTGCGCGCGGAAGTCGCGGACCGCCTCCAGCATCAGGAGGGTGTTGGCGGGAGTGGCGTTGACCGCGACCTTGCCGGTCGAGGTCTTGATGAAGTCCGCGCCCGCGAGCATGCCGAGCCAGGAGGCGCGGCGGATGTTGTCGTAGGTGGACAGCTCGCCGGTCTCGAAGATCACCTTCAGGCGGGCGGAGTCGCCGCAGGCCTCCTTCACGGCCCGGATCTCCTCGTGGACCTTCATGTAGTTCCCCGCGAGGAAGGCCCCGCGGTCGATCACCATGTCGATCTCGTCCGCCCCGGCGGCGACGGCGTCGCGGGTGTCCGCGAGCTTCACGTCGAGCGCGGCGCGGCCGGCCGGGAAGGCGGTGGCGACGGAGGCGACCTTCACGTCAGTCCCGGCGAGGGCGGCCTTGGCGGTGGCCACCATGTCGGGATAGACGCAGACCGCGGCGGTGTGCGGGGTGGTGCGGTCGGTGGGATCGGGGTGGACGGCCTTGGCGGCGAGCGCCCGGACCTTGCCCGGGGTGTCCGCGCCTTCGAGGGTCGTCAGGTCGATCATCGAGATGGCCAGGTCGATGGCGTACGCCTTGGCCGTCGTCTTGATCGAACGGGTGCCGAGGGAGGCGGCGCGCGCCTCCAGGCCGACGGAGTCCACGCCGGGCAGCCCATGGAGGAAGCGGCGCAGCGTGCTGTCGGACGCGGTCACGTCAGCGAGGGGTGCAGCATTGATGGGCATGGTCACCAGATGAGCATATCTACGCGCGTAGCGACCTGTACAGAGGTGGTGTGGCGCGGGATGCCGCGGGGTGCGGCGGCCGCGCGGATGTGTGGGGCAACGCCCAGGTGAGCGCGGGGGGATGAGGCGGGAGGTGGCCTCCGTCACAGGAGCAGGCCGGCCGGCCCCCGGCCGCGCGTCGGGCGGCGCGCCTGCCGGCGCGCCGCCGGAGGCGCGCAGGGCGTGCGGGCGGGGACGCCGGAGCCGGACGCGAGGCGCCGTGATACGGCGGAGGCGGGGAAGGCGCGGCCGTGAGGCACAATCGCCCCCATGACGAGCCCTGACAAGCAGCCCGGAGCCCCCGATCCGTCCTCGGAGCCCACGTACGCGGACCGGGTCTACCGGTCCTCGATGGGCATCGCCGGCGGGGTGATCCTGCTCGCCGTCGGGCTGTGGATGGGCGGCGACGCGGTCCTGCGGGGCGAGGGGCGGACGCCATGGGTGGCCGCGGCGCTGCTGGTGCTGGCGGTGCCGCTGGTGGTGGCGTTCACCTTCCGCCCGGCGGTGTACGCGAACGCCGACCGGCTCAGGATCCGGAACCCGTTCCGGACGATCGAGCTGCCCTGGGGGACGGTGGCGACCGTCCGCGCGACGTACTCGACGGAGGCGGTGACGCAGGACGGCACGAAGTACCAGCTGTGGGCCGTGCCGGTGTCCCTGCGGGAGCGGAAGAAGGCGGTACGCGCCGGGGGCGCCGAGCCGGGCGGTGCGCAGCGGACCCTGGGCGAGCTGCGCGATCTGGCGGAAGGCGGCGAGCACCGCCCCTCGGCCCAGGGCGAGCCGCGCGTCCGCTGGGCCTACGAGATCCTGGCGCCGGTGGGGGCGGGGCTGGCGGCGCTGGCGGTGTTGCTGGTCACGGGGTGACGCGTCGGGTGTCGCCGCCGCCGGGTGCCCGGCCTGGGAGTTCCGGGCGATGCGGTCGATTCTCCGACCAGATTTGCGACCTGCCGCCACCGCGGGCGGCATGGAGACCCTTCCCGTCAGCGAGGCGAAAGCCCGCACAGCGGAACCGGCCGACCGGGCCGCCCGCGAACACGACCCCTTCACCTGACCGAGAACGGGGCCGCCCCCAGGCCGTGCTCGTCTCGGTCGCCGAGCACGAATCCCTGCTGGAGTCGCCGGCCGTCCTCTCCGGCCCGGAGACCCGACGCGACCTTGCCGAGTCTGCGGAGACTGACGAGTGCACCGGCGAGGAGCGGACGGCCGAGCTCATGGCCCGGCGCCTGGGGAAGAAGGGTGCTGCGTGACTGATCGCCGGACCATCCGGTACAAGCCTGCGGCGCGCCGGGCCCTTGCCGGAGAACTGCCCGAAGAGGTGGTGGCGGCCGACGAACTGATCACCGGGGCGTCGGCCGGCCGTCCCCACCGCGTCGGCAAGCCGTCGGAGGAACGCTGCGAGGGGCTGTACTCCGCCCGGCGCGGTACCTGCCGCATCAGCTGCTCCGTCAGCGGCGAGAAGCCCGCGGCGGACATCCACTCCATCAGGCACCGCAGGGACGCCTGCCGGTACTGACCAGCCGCGCATCGGCGGACAGCGCGGACATGACCGTGCTCGTCATCCGGGAGCCCGACGGCGCACTCCGGGCCTCAGGGCCCGCGCCGCCCGTCGGCGCCTGTCCCTCCGGGCGTACGTCACCGACGTTCTGGCCGGCAGGCATCCTGGCCCACCTGGGCCGAGGGCACCCGCGCGTTCACCGCCGACGGCATCAGGCGCGGTTCGAGCGGGGACGCCCGGACCGGACCGGCGAAAAGGACCGACCCGGGAGGGCCGGCCCTTTCCTGTGGCGCCGCGTCAGATGCCCGCCGCCGTCGCCAGGTCCTGCTTGAGGGACGTCAGGACCTCCGTCGCCCGGGAACGGGCGCCGTCGAGTTCCGTGGCGTCGGCCACCGGGACGATGACCTCCAGGTAGCACTTCAGCTTCGGCTCCGTGCCGCTCGGGCGGACGATGACCCGGGCCTTGTACGCGCCCTCCAGGTAGTAGCGCAGGCCGTCCGTGGGCGGGAGCCGGTCCGAGCCCTTGGTGAGGTCCTCCGACACCGTCACGGTCAGGCCGCCCAGCTTCACCGGCGGGGTCTCGCGCAGGCGGCGCATCGCGGACGCGATCAGTGACAGGTCCTGGACCCGGACCGAGAGCTGGTCCGTCGCGTGCAGCCCGTGCGTCACCGCCAGGTCGTCCAGCAGGCCCGTCAGCGTGCGGCCCTGCTCCTTCAGCTCCGAGGCCAGCTCGGTGACCAGCAGCGCCGCCGTGATGCCGTCCTTGTCGCGGACACCCTCCGGGTCGACGCAGTAGCCGAGCGCCTCCTCGTAGCCGTAGCGCAGGCCCTCGACGCGGGCGATCCACTTGAAGCCGGTGAGGGTCTCCTCGTAGCCCAGCTCCGCGGCCTCCGCGATCCGGCCCAGCAGGGACGAGGACACGATCGACTCCGCGAAGACGCCCCGCGCGCCCTTGTGCACCAGGTGCTCCGCCAGCAGCGCGCCCACCTCGTCGCCGCGCAGCATCCGCCAGCCGCCCTCGGCCGCGTCGTCCGGCACGGCGACCGCGCAGCGGTCCGCGTCCGGGTCGTTGGCGACGACGATGTCCGGCCGGGCCTCGCGCGCCTTGGCGAAGGCCAGGTCCATGGCTCCCGGTTCCTCCGGGTTCGGGAACGCGACGGTGGGGAACGCCGGGTCCGGCTCCGCCTGCTCGTCCACCAGTACGGGGGCGGGGAAGCCCGCGCGGGCGAAGGCCGCCAGGACGACGTCCTTGCCGACGCCGTGCATGGCCGTGTAGACGACCCGGGCGGTACGCGGGGTGCCGGGCGTCAGGACCTCGTCCGTACGGGCCAGGTACGACTCCAGGACCTCGTCGCCCAGCGTCTCCCAGCCGGACTCGGCGCGCGTCACGTCCGCCAGCGCCCGGACCGCCGCGATCCGCTCCGCGATCTCCGCGTCGGCCGGGGGAACGATCTGGGAGCCGTCGCCCAGGTACACCTTGTAGCCGTTGTCCCGGGGCGGGTTGTGGCTCGCGGTGACCTCGACGCCCGCGACCGCGCCCAGGTGCCTTATGGCGTAGGCGAGGACGGGCGTCGGCAGCGGACGGGGCAGCAGCGCGGCGCGCAGGCCCGCGCCGACCATCACGGCGGCGGTGTCCCGGGCGAAGTCCGCCGACTTGTAGCGGGCGTCGTAGCCGATGACGACGAGTCCACTGCCCTGGCCCTTGTCCTTCAGGTACGCGGCGAGCCCCGCCGCCGCGCGGATGACGACCGACCGGTTCATCCGCATGGGGCCGGCGCCCAGCTCGCCGCGCAGCCCGGCCGTGCCGAACTGCAGCGTGCCGCCGAAGCGGTCGGCCAGCTCGTCGAGGTCCCGGGCCGCGAGGAGTCCGGCGAGTTCCTCGCGGGTCTCGCCGTCCGGGTCCTCCGCGAGCCAGTCCGAAGCCTGCGCGATGAGGTCCTGCGCGTCCTGCTGCACCTGGTCTGCCTCTCTCAACGTTGCGTTGTCCGTACGCGTACCGGCCTGTGGGCTCTTGCCTCCGCCCCTGCCCGGCCGTGCCTCAGATGCGCTCCAGCACCCGGGTGAGGAGCTGGCCCATGTGCGCCGCCGAGTCGCGGCCCGCCTGGAGGACCTCCTCGTGGTTCAGCGGCTCACCCGAAAGGCCCGCGGCCAGATTGGTGACGAGGGAGATGCCGAGCACCTCGGCACCGGCCTCGCGCGCCGCGATGGCCTCCAGGACGGTGGACATGCCGACCAGGTCGCCGCCGAGGACGCGGACCATGCCGATCTCGGCCGGGGTCTCGTAGTGCGGGCCGGGGAACTGGACGTACACACCCTCCTCGAGGGTCGGGTCCACCTCCTTGCACAGCGCGCGCAGCCGCGGGGAGTACAGGTCCGTCAGGTCGACGAAGTTGGCGCCGACGATCGGGGAGGCGGCCGTCAGGTTGAGGTGGTCGCTGATCAGCACCGGCTGGCCGGGGCGCATGCCCTCGCGGAGGCCGCCGCAGCCGTTGGTCAGGACGATGGTCCTGCAGCCCGCGGCGACGGCGGTGCGCACCCCGTGGGCGACGGCGGCGACGCCGCGGCCCTCGTAGTAGTGCGTACGGCCCAGGAAGAGCAGCGCGCGCTTGTCACCGACACGGTACGAGCGGATCTTGCCGCCGTGGCCCTCGACGGCGGGCGGCGGGAAACCGGGCAGCTCGGTGACGGGGAACTCGGCCTCGGGGGTGCCGAGCGCCTCGGCGGCGGGGGCCCAGCCGGAGCCCATCACGAGGGCGACGTCGTGCTTCTCGGCGCCGGTCAGCTCACGCAGGCGCTCGGCGGCCTGCGCGGCGGCGGCGTAGGGGTCGCCCTGGGGGCGTTCCGGGGTAACAGTTGCGTTCACGCGGACGAGGGTAACCCGACTGGGCCTACGCGCGTAGATGACGGGGCCTACGGTGTTCGGATCGTTGTGTTGTCGGTTCTGACGAACGCCCTGGCGGGTCAGACTTCCGCGTCCGTGATGACGATGTCCTCGTCGTCCAGGACCTCGACGACGAAGATCGGCAGGCGGTCCGGGCCGACCGTGTACTCGACCGGGATGCTCTGTGTGAGTCTCACCGTGCGGTCGTCTCCCGCGGCGCTCACGGCGCCGGAGACGTCGAGGAACGGGTCCTGGGCGAGCACGGCGATGCCCTTGCCCAAGGCGGCGCGCCGCCGGTCGTCGAGCCGGTCGCGCACCTGCCCGGCCTGCTCGGTGAAGGACACCCGGTACGTGCGCGACGTGGTGATCCCTTCGCCCCGCCCGGCCGCGAGTCCAGCGCCCGGACGTCCCTCAGCACGGACGCTTGCGCAGCTCCATCACATAGTCGTGCGGCGCCCCCGCCGACTCCGCCGCGTCCGCGATCTCGCCCAGATAGCGGGCCGAGGGCAGCCCGCCCTCGTACCCGTTCAGGACGTACGTCCAGGCCCGCTCCTCGCCGTCCAGGGTGTGCACCCGGATCCGTGTCCGGCGGTAGATGCCGAGCCCGACGCCCTCCCAGCGGTCCATCGAGTCCTCGTCCATCGAGGCGATGTCGTACAGCGCGACGAAGACCTGAGAGCCCGGGTCCTCCACGATCGTGGCGAGGGCCCCCTCCCAGCCCATCTGCTCGCCGCCGAAGGTCAGGCGCCAGCCGTTGAGCCAGCCGGTGCCGCGCAGCGGTGAGTGCGGGGCGCGGCGGGACATCAGCCGCGCGTCGAGATTGCCGGCGTACGCGGCGTAGAGCGACATGCGTCGAGAGTACGTGAGCCCCGCCCCGGCGTGCTGGCCGCGGGCGACCGTACCGCGCTACCCGGACCCGGGGCTGAGGCGGTGGCCGGGGTGCGGGACAATGAAGGACGTACTCCCCATCCATCGAGGACAACCTCCGACCCCCGGAACCGCACAGTCCGCGGGGTTGCCGTGACGAGAGCGCGAGGCGTAACCCCAGTGACCCGAATCGTGATCATCGGTGGCGGACCCGGCGGATACGAGGCGGCCCTGGTGGGCGCCCAGCTCGGCGCGGAGGTGACCGTCGTCGACTGCGACGGCCTCGGCGGAGCGTCCGTCCTGACGGACTGCGTGCCCTCCAAGACCCTCATCGCGACCGCCGAGGTCATGACGACCTTCGACTCCTCGTACGAGGAGCTGGGCATCATCGTCGCCGACGACACCCCGCCCATGGAGCGGTCCGCCCGCGTCGTCGGCGTCGACCTCGGCAAGGTCAACCGCCGGGTCAAGCGGCTCGCCCTCGCCCAGTCGCACGACATCACCGCCTCCGTCACCCGGGCCGGCGCCCGGGTGATGCGCGGCCGGGGCCGCCTCGACGGCCCGCAGGACCTCGACGGCTCACGCAAGGTCGTCGTCACCGCCGCCGACGGCACCGAGGAGACGCTCACCGCCGACGCCGTCCTCATCGCGACCGGCGGCCACCCCCGCGAGATCCCCGACGCCCAGCCGGACGGCGAGCGCATCCTCAACTGGACCCAGGTGTACGACCTGGAGGAGCTGCCCGAGGAACTGATCGTGGTCGGTTCGGGTGTGACCGGCGCCGAGTTCGCCGGTGCCTACCAGGCGCTCGGCTCCCGGGTCACGCTCGTCTCGTCCCGCGACCGGGTGCTGCCCGGCGAGGACCCGGACGCCGCCGCCGTCCTGGAGGACGTGTTCCGGCGCCGCGGGATGAACGTCATGGCCCGTTCCCGTGCCCAGTCCGCCAAGCGCGTCGGTGACCGGGTCGAGGTCACGCTGGCCGACGGCCGCGTCATCTCCGGCACTCACTGCCTCATGGCGGTCGGCGCCGTCCCGAACACCGCCGGGATGGGCCTGGAGGAGGCCGGCGTACGGCTCAAGGACTCCGGCCACATCTGGACCGACAAGGTCTCCCGCACCTCCGCGCCCGGCGTGTACGCGGCCGGTGACGTGACGGGCGTGTTCGCCCTCGCGTCGGTCGCCGCCATGCAGGGCCGTATCGCCCTGTACCACTTCCTCGGCGAGACGGTCGCGCCGCTGGACCTCAAGACGGTCTCGTCCAACGTCTTCACCGACCCCGAGATCGCCACCGTCGGCTACACCCAGGCCGACGTCGACGGCGGCAAGATCGACGCCCGGGTCGTCAAGCTGCCGCTGCTGCGCAACCCGCGTGCCAAGATGCAGGGCATCCGCGACGGCTTCGTCAAGATCTTCTGCCGTCCCGGCACGGGCATCGTGGTCGGCGGCTGCGTCGTCGCGCCGCGTGCGAGTGAGCTGATCCATCCCATCTCGATCGCGGTCGACAACAACCTGACGGTGGAACAGATCGCCAAGGCGTTCACCGTGTACCCGTCTCTGTCGGGCTCGATCGCGGAAGTGGCACGGCAGTTGCACACCCGGAAGACCGCGTCGGCGGAGGCGTGACTCCTGCGGGGGAGTGACGGGGTGCCGTGACGGGCGCCGGGGCGCCGGACCGGTCGACCGGACCCCCTCGGTCAGGGGGCAACCCCCCGCAACCCCTGGCAAGTCGGGGCAATCGACAGTCGAAGAGTGCTCACGGACGAGGCCGCCCATACCACTTGGCGGCCTCATCTGTTCGCAACTTCCCGGATTCGGTGCATAGAGCTGCAAAGCCGCGACCGCTGGGGTTACTGTCAGTTTCGTGTTCGCTGCAGAACGTCGCCAGTTGATTCTAGAAATGGTGCGGGCCAACGGGGCGGTATCGCTCCGGGAGCTCGCCCGCGTCGTCCAGACCTCCGAAGTGACCGTACGGCGGGACGTGCGGGCACTGGAGGCGGAAGGACTCCTCGACCGTCGGCACGGCGGTGCGGTACTGCCGGGCGGTTTCACGCGAGAGTCCGGCTTCCCGCAGAAATCCCATCTCGCGACCGCCGAGAAGACCGCCATCGCGGACCTCGCGGCGGGCCTCGTCGAAGAGGGCGAGGCGATCGTCGTCGGTGCCGGTACGACCACGCAGGAGCTGGCCCGTCGGCTCGCCCGGGTCCCCGGGCTGACCGTCGTCACCAACTCCCTGCTCGTCGCCCAGGCACTGGCGCACGCCAACCGCGTGGAGGTCGTCATGACCGGCGGTACGCTGCGCGGCTCCAACTACGCGCTCGTCGGCAGCGGCGCCGAGCAGTCCCTGCACGGGCTGCGCGTCTCGCGGGCCTTCGTGTCCGGCGCGGGGCTCACGGCGGAACGGGGCCTGTCCACCTCCAACATGCTGTCCGCGAGCGTCGACCGGGCGCTCGTGCAGGCGGCGGGGGAGGTCGTGGTGCTGGCCGACCACACGAAGCTCGGGACCGACACCATGTTCCAGACGGTCCCGACGGACCTGATCACCCGGCTCGTCACGGACGAGCCTCCGGCTCACGACGATCGCTCCGCCATGGAGCTTCAGGCGCTGGCCGACCAGGGCGTCCAGATCACGGTCGCGGCGTCCGCGCCCGAGGCGTCAGGCGCGTCCGGCTCCGGGCGGCGCGCCTCGCCCGGAGCCGAGCCCGCGCCGTCGGGGCGGCAGCACCGCAGGGACGTTCCGCTGCCGGGACAGCGGGCGCGGCATCCGGGTGGGCCGCTCCGGAGCGCCCCGCTGGCGGCGGCGGGGGTCGACGCGGGGGCGGGGGAGCGGGCGGGGCGTGTCGCCGACCTGCGCCGCCGCTAGGCCGCGTCCGGCGGGCGGAGCCCCGGTCGTGCGAAGGGGCGGGGTGAGGGAGAACCGGCCGGCCCCGGCTCGCGGTCAGGGTTTCAGGCCCCGCAGCGTGAGCGTCAGCAGGCGGTCCGCCAGGCCCGGGTCCGAGAGGTCCTGCTCCGCCGCCAGGGCGATCGCGTTCGTGAGCTGCATCAGGTCCCGTATCGACACGTCCCCCCGCACCGCCCCCGCCTCCTGCGCCCGTGCCAACAGGCGTTCGCCCGCCGCCCGCAGGGGCTCGCTGCACTGGGACAGGGCCGAGGCGGGGTCGTAGGGCGCCGACATCAGCGCCCGTGACAGCCCCCGGTACTCACCCGCGTGCGTCACGATCGCCCGCAGCCACTCCATCAGCGCCGCGCACGGCTCGTCCGCGTCCGCCAGCTCCCGGGAGCGTGCCAGCAGCGCCGTCACCGCGTCCTGGAACACCGCGTTCATCAGTGCGTGCCGGTTCGGGAAGTGCCGGTACAGGGTGCCGATCCCGACACCCGCGCCCCGCGCTATCTCCTCCAGAGCCGCGTCCGTGCCGTGCTCCGCGAACGCCGCGCGCGCCACGCTCAGCAACCGCTCGTGGTTGCGCCGGGCATCGGCTCGCATGGGCCGGGTCGTCGTCATCGCGGCACCCTCCTCGTGACTCCAGGATGCCATCGCACGGACACGCGGGAGGGGCCCGCCGGACAGTCCGGCAGGCCCCTCCACGGTGCTCGACGCGGCCCGGTCAGTCCTTGATCTCGCAGATGGGGGCGCCGGAGGTGAGGGAGGCGCCGATCTCGGCGGTGAGGCCCTTGACGGTGCCTGCTTTGTGGGCGTTGAGGGGCTGTTCCATCTTCATGGCTTCGAGGACGACGACGA